>DATKRK010000309.1:0-12819 GCA_035532215.1 Pirellulales bacterium
CGCGAATTCCCAGGCGTAAACGCCTGGGCTAGATAAAAGTTTTCCGGGTTGAGTCATTGAACGAAAGCTGCCCCGTCGTGGCCGAACAAAAACAGGACAAACGATCTCTTTACGGAATCACGATTTTGCGCAGCCCAGGCTCAGCCTGCAGCCACCCAACTATCAGGTCAGCTTCGAAGGTACGCTAGCGCGGTAGACGCGGCGCCCCTGCCGCGTTTGAAAGCGACAGGGATGCCGCTTCTACGAAGAACGGCCGCCGCCCGCCCGGCTCGCTCATTTTCTCCGCTTTTCCCAGCGTCTCACGCGGAATTAGGCAAAGCGGGCGCCTTGGACGAGTCAATCGCCTGGGAAATCTCGAATGAGTGGCATTCTCGTCGCCTGCTTGCCGAAGATCACAAAGCGCGTCGGCGCAAACACGTTTTTGGGCAAGCTGGCATAGGTGTGCAGCTTGGCGCGGATTATAATCCCGCTCCCGTTTTCGGCAGCTTTCTCTCTGCCTTTCCTTCACTTAAGCCAAGAGCCATCGATGATCGGACACGGAGGTCCGAGTCCATCGCACGCGCCGGCGACTTGCTGGATGCGCGTCGCGGCATGTTGGGTCGTCAGCCTTGCGCTGGCGCCGGCGGCGGCCTATTGCGCCGAGGAAAGCGTTCCGCCTTCCAGCCCCGCCGAACCGGCTGCGCTCCGGTTGCGCATTGAATGGGGATTCGGCCCGGTGCGCGCTTGGCAGGGGACGATTTCCGTCGGCGAAGGTCGCATTGCGGCGCCGCAGCCGCTAGGCATCGAGGCCGACGAAGCCGGCTCGATCTGGCTGGAAGACGGTCGTTTGAACGTTCGCGAGCGCGGCCCGCGACTCTACGATGGCGTCGATTTCGACATTCACGCCCCGCCCGACGCCGTGCTCGTCGTCGACCTGAAAGCTCAGGACGGCGATGCTTCCGATCGCGTCGAAATTCCCTTGGCGTCGCTGGTCAATGCGCCGCAAAACCGCCCGCTCGACGACCGGGGCAATCGGCTGCTGCTGCGGCGGGCGCCGGGCGATCGGCTGCGAGTTTCGCTGGGAGCGACCGATCGCTTGGTGTTCGGCGGCAACGAGCAACTCGATCTCGAAGTGCAGCCGCATCGCATCGACGCGCCGCGCGCGAGCAAGTTGCGGTTGCTCTCGCGGCTGCTCGATCCGCGAAACGGCAACGTCCTCTGGTCGCAGGAAGACGAGCGCGTCGTCGATGACCAGGGCTCGACCGAGCCGGTCGCGCTGGCCGTCGCGTTGCCCGAAGTCGAAGGGGTCTACGACCTGGCGATCGAGGCCAGCCGCCGCGGCCTGCCGAACCGCTTCGGCTGGAAGCACGTCGTCGACGAGCGCCGCGTGCAGCTCGTCGTGTTGTCGGAAAACCCGCACGTGCCCGACGCCGGCTCGACTCCGCCCACCGACGTGGTGGTCGAAATCGACCCGGCGAATCCGGCCTGGTGGAAACGGATCGCGGCGATTCCCATGCTTCCCGGTTTGCCGAAGGGCTCGATCGGCGCCGGCGATCTCGAGGTCTGGCGGCATCCGGGCAAGTTGGGCTCGCTCGTGCGGCTTGGTCCCGGCGGTCGCGAGCCGAACATCGCTTGGGTGGCCTATCCGCTGCCGATCCAGCGGCCCGGACAGGCGCACATCATCGAAGTCGAATACCCGTCCGACGTGCCGCAAAACCTGGGCATCAGTCTGGTCGAACCCGATTCGGCCGGGGCGGTGCTGCCGTGGGGCGTCGACTCGGGCGTGTACCTGCCGGGCGACCCCGCAGGCGACGAGCCGCGGCTGGCCACGCACCGCTTGATCTGCTGGCCGCGCACGAAGACGCCCTTGTTGCTGCTCACGAACCGCCGCGACGGCTCGCACGCCTTATTCGGCAAGATTCGCGTCCGCGGTCCGAAAGTGAACCCCGTCGTGACGATGGTCAAGACGGTTCGCGACGAGGACGAAGTCGACAGCTATTTGCCGCGGCGTTTTCCGCCGGGCGACGGCTCGCCGCGGCGATTGCTCGCGGCGTATTACGATCGCCCGCTGTTTCCCGAAAACTTCTCGGCGCCCGACGCCTTCGATCCGGCGAACAAACGCAGTTTCGACGACTGGCATACGTTCTATCAGGGCGCCGTTCGGCTGGCCGATTACCTGAACCACGTCGGCCACAACGGGCTGATGCTCTCGGTGTTGGCCGATGGCTGCGTGATCTATCCCAGCCAGCGGATCGATTCGACGCCGCGTTACGATACCGGCGTATTTTTCTCCAACGGGCAAGATCCGCTGCGCAAGGACGTGCTGGAGCTGCTGTTTCGCATTTTCGACCGCGAAGGCCTGACGCTGATCCCGGCGGTCGATTTTTCCATGCCGCTCAAATCGCTCGAAGCGCTGCGCCGCTCGGGCGGAGCGGAGGCCGAAGGCTTGGAGCTGATCGGCGCCGACGGCGCCTCGTGGCTCGAAACGCATCCCCCGCGGCAGGGCCTGGCGCCGTACTACAATCCGCTCCACGAGCGCGTGCAAGAAGAAATGTTGGCCGTGCTCGAGGAACTCACGGCGCGCTACTCGGGCCATCGCTCGTTCGGAGGCGTGGCCGTGCAGTTGTCGGCCGACGGTTACGCGCAATTGCCCGGCGCCGATTGGGGCTACGACGACCAGACGCTGGCCCGATTTCAGCGCGATTCGGGGGTCAAGTTGCCTGCGGGCCCCGAGCGCTTCGCCGAGCGCGTGGAGTTGCTGCAAGGTCGCGACCGGCAAACTTGGCTGCGCTGGCGGGCAGGCGCGTTGAGCCTGTTCTATCGCCGGGCGCAGGCGGAACTGGCGACCGAGAAGCCGCACGCCCGGCTCTATCTGGCCGGCGCTCGCCTCTTCGAGCGGCTCGAGTTGAAACGCGAATTGGAACCCGTCCTGTCGCGCAGCGCCACCAAGAATCAAGACGTGCTGCTGTCGTTGGGCATCGATCCGGAGCTGTTCCGCGACCTCGACGACGTGGTGCTGCTGCGTCCGCAGCGGATCGCGCCCTTGGACTCGCTGTCGCAGCAGGCGGCGAATCTGGAAGTCAATCTGGATTCCAATCTCGACCGCCAATTCGCCGGCGCGGCGCATGGCGGCAGCTTGTTCTACCACGAGCCCCAGGAAGCGCGGCTGGAATCGTTCGACGCCAAGAGCCCCTTTACGCGGACCTACGCCTGGCTGGCGGCGCAGCCGTTGCCGTCCGGCGCGGAGAATCGCCGCCGTTTCGTGCACGCGTTGGCCGCACTCGACGCCCAAGCGATCTTCGACGGCGGCCGGATGCTGCCGCTCGGCCAGGAGCGCGAACTCGACGACCTGATCGCCGTCTACCGCCAACTGCCCGAAGCGCTGTTCGAGACGCTGTCGGCGAGCCCTGCGACGGCGACGAGCGAAGCGCCGCGGAGTTCGGGCCTCGGCGCCGAGGGTCTCACGACGCAGCCCGTGACGATCCGCACGCTGTCGCTGGCGGGCCGCACCTACGCGTACATGGTCAACGACTCGCCGTGGAACGCATCGGTCAAGGTCTCGGTCGACATGCCCGACTGCGGCGTTCGCAGCCTGAACCCCACTCGCCGCCGCGTGCCGGCGCTCGAGGGCGAAGGCCACGATCGCACCTGGACCATCGCGCTAGAGCCTTACGACGTCTTCGGCGCCGTGTTTACGTCTCCCAGCGTCAAGTTTTCCAACCCCCAGGTTTCGCTCGACGAACGCATCGCTTCGCAGTTGATGGATGAGATCGACGACTTGTTCGAGCGCGCCACGGTGCTCAAAGATCCGCCGCCCTTGGACGTGCTGCAGAACGCCGGCTTCGAGCAGACGGCGCCTGGCGGCGTCGCCGGCTGGGATGCTACCCCGGCCAGCGTCAAGCTCGACGCCGCGAATCCGCACTCGGGCAAGTACGCCGTCAAGCTCTCTTCGGGCGGCGGCCCGGCGACGTTCGCCAGTGCGGCCTTCCCGGCGCCTCGCACCGGCTGGCTCTCGGTTTCGGTCTGGCTGCGAACGGCCGACGCGGCGCGGCAACCGCCGTTGTGGTTGCTGTTGGAAGGCCGGTTTGCCGGCCAAAGCTACGTTCGCAAAGCGCCCGTCGGCCAAGGCCTGAACGCAAAACCGCTCAAATCCGCATGGTCCCAATACGTCTTCGTGTTCCCCGAGCTGCCCACCGAAGGCATTTCGCCGCTGCGCTTGCGGTTTCATCTGGAGCGCGCAGGCGACGTTTGGATCGACGATATCGAACTGTGCGACTTGGAAAAGCTCAACGATCGGCAATCGCTGGCGTTGGCGATGTCGATTCAACTGGCCCGGCTCAAGCTCGACAAGCGGCAATACGCCGACTGCCGTCAATTGCTCGAAGGCTACTGGCCGCGTTACCTGACGTCGAACGTCCAGCTTACCAATCGGCCGATCGACAGCCGGCCGCCTGAACGGCGCGAGCCGCCGCCCGTCGTTGAGCCGAAGCCTAGCATGGTCGATCGCTTGAAAGGCTTGTTTCGATAAAGGGGACAGGCTGCGCTTACGAAACAAAGCGGCTGCTGCGTCAACCGTGAATGGATGGACGTCCAAGGGATGGGGGCTGGGTCTGAGCGAAGGCCCAGCTCGCTGGGGCATCGCTTAGTGCGTTGTCAGGTCTTAATTCTTGGGTAGGCGGGTGCCTGGGGCTGAGCCTGGGCGAAGCCCCAGTACGCTGGGGCATCGCTTCGCTCTGCCGCCAGCCACCCCCCGCTGCTTGAAATTGCTAACCCCAATTCCTAGATCTGGCAATGCACGCGGCTCTGCCGCCAGCCACCCTGGCGGCTAGCATTCGCCAAGACATGGCTGATAGAGCACGAGGCTCAGCGCCAACCACCCTGCCTGCCGGCATTTTTCAAGACGTGGCTTGAGGCAGCACGGTACAAATCCGTGCACCGCAGCCTAAGACGCCGCGTTTTGCTTTGCGTGCTTGATCGCGGCCGAGAGTCGCGACTTGATGCGCGCCGCGGCGTTGGCGTGGATCACGTTCTTGGTCGCCCCCTGGTCGAGCTTCTTCGACGCCAAGCGGAAGTCGGTCTCCGCCGCCGCCAGATCGCCCTTGGCGACCGCCTCGCGAACTTTCCGAACCAAGCCTCTGAGGGACGACTTGGCCGCACGGTTACGGGTGCGGCGGACGAGACTTTGGCGAAGACGTTTTTTGGCGCTGGCGGTATTGGGCATGATCGGGACGGTTCGAGAAATTCTTCGGGTTTAAGAGCAGAAGCTTCGAGAGGTCAATTAGAATCGCTATCTTCGCGTAATCTCGGCAATTTGTCCAGCCGTTCTCCCACGTCTTTGTAGCCGAAATCCATGCCGGCCAATAACGTGAGGTGTTTTTCGGCCGCTTCCCAGTCTTTCAGACGGTCCATGGCTAGGCACCCCGCCCGGTAAATCGCCAATTTGCGATGGTCGACTTCCCGCTCCGCGATCGCTTCGATCGCCTGGTCGTAGTTGCTCAAGGCCAGCTTGTATTGCTTGATCGACTCGAAGCAGACGCCCAGATAAAAGAATACCAGGCCCTTGCGCTTGGGATCGTTGCGGGCCTCTTGCAGCACCTTGATGGCTTCTTGGTAGTTCTTGGCCCGTTGCAACCGGACGCCCAACTCGAACTTGAACCCCAAGTTGTTCGGGTAGCGGTCGCTGCGATTGCGGTAGACCTCCAGCTCTTTATTGTTCAGCTCGGTCCACATCTGCTGATAGAGAGCCTTGGCTTCGGCCGTATCTTCGCTCTTGGCCTTCTTTTCGGCCATCGCCAGATGATGCCGGGCGCGGCGCAGCTCGGCGTCTTCCAGGCGCTCGCGCATATCGACGGCGCCGCCCGAAGCCTGCAAGGCGCGATTCAAGACCTCGACCGCCTGGTCGAAGCGGTCTTCTTTCGTGTGCAGATCGGACAGTTCCAGGTACAGCGACATGTTGGCCGGATCTTTCTTGAGCCGCTTTTCGAGCTGCTCTTCCGGCGAAGCCGTGCCCCCGGCCCTGCCTTGCCGTTCGGCCTGTTGCTGCTTGTCGACCATCACCTGCGTGCTGCTCTCGGCCTCTTCGTAGCCGCCCTTGTGGATCGTCTTTTCGACCGTCAGGTTCGCGATCGCGCGGTGCGCCTCTTCGTCCTTGGGCTTGGCCTGCTGCACGCGCATCCAACAGGCGATCGCCTGGTCGAACTGCCCTTGCTTGCCCAGCGCGCGGCCCAACAGACGATTGGCATCAGGATCTCTGATGTCGGCGTCCAGCGCGGCCTTGAGGTAAACGATCTGCGCTTCGTCGAAGTGAAGTTGGTCGCAGGCCTCGGCCATGTCGGCCAAGGCCGACGTGTCCCAAGGATTGGTCTCGAGCACTTTCAGCCCGCCGGTGATCACGCCTAGCCAATCTTTCTTTTGTGCCGCAACCTTGACGGCGCCTTTCGCCTTCGCGGACCACATGCCGGCGAGTTTCGCGCCCGTTTTGTTGTTGTTATACTTCTTTTGCAGATTCGAGATGAAGTTCTGCGTATAGAGCAGGTTGGCGGGATCGCCGACCACGCACTGCGTGAACATCTGCGTGGCATAATCGTAATTGCCCGAAGCCGACACTTTGCTGCCTTGCTCGAAGCACTGTTGCAACATCCGCCGCTTGGCGGGCGGGATCGGTTGCCGGCCGGCGCCTTCGGAAGGGTCGGGATTTGCTGCTGAAGCTGCCATGCTTTCATTCTAACAGCCTACGGCCTCAACACAACGCACTTGCCTGACGACATGACCGACTCTTCGCGTTCCAGCGGCGCCCGCGTGTATCTGGTCGGCGCCGGCCCCGGCGATCCGGGGCTGATGACGCTCCGCGGCGTCGATTGCCTGCGGCGGGCCGATCTCGTGCTGTACGACTATCTGGTCAATCCTGCGATCCTCAAGCATCTCAAGCCGGGCGCCGAGGCGGTCTGTCTCGGGCGCCACGGCAAACATCGCTTGATGTCGCAGGAAGAAGTCAACGAGCGGATGATAGCCGCGGCCCGGCTTGGCAAGACGGTCGTGCGGCTGAAGGCGGGCGATCCGGCCGTGTTTGCTCGCGCCGCCGAAGAGAGCGAGTGCCTGGCGGCGGCGGGGATCGCGTTCGAAGTCGTGCCCGGCATCACGGCGGCCCTGGCGGCCGGCAGCTACGCGGGCGTGCCGCTGACCCATCGCGACGTCGCTTCGGCCGTGGCGTTGGTGACCGGCCACGAACAGGACGGCAAGAGCGAGTCGTCGCTCGACTACGCGGCCCTGGCGGCCTTTCCCGGCACGCTCGTGTTTTACATGGGCGTCACCAGCGCGGCCGTGTGGACGCAATCGCTCATCGCCGCGGGCAAGCCGGCCGAGACGCCGGTAGCCATCGTGCGTCGCTGCTCGTGGCCCGACCAAACCGTCGTGCGCTGCCGCCTGGGCGAGGCGGCGGCGGCGGTCGCCGAGCAAAAAATTCGCCCGCCCGTGTTGTTTATCGTGGGGGAGGTCGCGGCGTTGGAGCCGACCGCGTCCTGGTTCAGCCAACGGCCATTGTTCGGCCGGCGCGTGCTCGTGACGCGGCCGGCGGAGCAGGCCGAATCGCTCGTCGAACGCTTGCAAGATCTGGGGGCCGAGACGCTGGTGCAGCCGGCGATCGAAATCTCCGAGCCGGCGGATTGGGCGCCCGTCGACCGAGCCCTGGAGCATCTCGACCAATACGACTGGCTGGTCTTCTCCAGCGCCAATGGCGTGCGCTACTTGCTCGAGCGGATTTGCCAACGGCACGGCGATCTACGGCGGCTCGGCCGGATTCGTCTGGCGGCGATCGGCCCCGGCACGAACGAAGCGCTGGCCGGCTATCGGCTCAAAGCCGATCGGACGCCGGAAGAATTTCGGGCCGAAGCTCTGGCCGACGCGCTGGCGCCCCAGGCGGCCGGAAGCCGTTTTCTCCTGGTCCGCGCCAGCCGGGGCCGCGAAGTTCTGGCCGAACGCTTGCACGCCGCGGGCGGAATCGTCGAGCAGATCGTGACCTATCGCAGCACGGATGTGACCCTCGCCGACCCGGAGATTGCCTCGGCATTGGCTGCCGGGCAGATCGATTGGATCACCGTCACGAGTTCGGCGATCGCTCGTTCGCTCGCCGGGTTGTTCGGCGAGCAACTGCGGAAAGCCAAGCTCGCCAGCATGAGTCCGATCACCTCGTCCACGCTGACCGAACTTGGCTTTCCGCCGGCCGCCGAGGCCACGGAGTACACCATGCTCGGCGTCGCCGAGGCGATGTTGGCCCATTCATAGTGCGACTCTTGGCGAGCCGGAATTCACATGGCGAGCCGGAATTCACATGGCGAGCCGGAGGCGTCAGCCTCCGGGTCAGATCGGCGCACCCGGAGGCTGACGCCTCCGGCTCGCCTGGATTGACGCCTCCGGCTCGCCTGGATTGACGGCGCCGGCTCGCCTGGATTGACGGCGCCGGCTCGCGCGAGCGTGCAGTATCCGCCCGACCGTCACAAACCCCCAAGCTTCGCAGGCTTTGCAGCCGCCGCATTTATTCGAGTTTCGATGCTATCGGCGCCGACTGTATCAGATGCAGGTGTTGGTTCGCCGATCCATCCGTCGGAGCCTTTCGACTATGCCTCCAGCGCAGTGCGGCGTTTGCGTGATTTCGGTAGATTTCGGCAACTCCGGCGCCGCCAGGGCAGATGCAGATCTTTCGGTCGTCTCCGCGGCCGCTGCCGCACTGCGTCGGCTGAATCAAGCCCGGTGGGCGGCTACCTGGTCGCTTGGCCGCGGAATCGATTCCGAGTGGATCGACTCCGCGCTCGGCGAATCTCTTGGGCACGAGCTGGCGATTCTGGCCGACGATGAGTGGTACTCGGTGGCCAATCACCGCGGCCGGTTTTCACAGGCGCTTTCCGACCGGCTCGAAGAGGCCCATGCGGCAGGCTACAGCCCGGCGACGCTGTCCTTGCCGCTGGGGCATCTGGCCGAGCACCTCGATTTGCTGGTCAAACACGGCATTTCGGCCGTGCGCAGCACGCGGGTCGGCGAAAGCCAGGGGTGGCGAAATTGGCGCAGTTGGCTTCGCCAGCCTGATTCGCGCAGCGTGCATCCGCAATCGCTGCGCTGGGGGCTCTGGCAATTCGACGGCTCGCTCTCGCTGGTTCAGCAGGGGCTGCGCCGCGTGTTGCAGGCTATTTCAGCGGCCGCCGCCGAGGGCGGCTTGGCGCACGTGGTCGTCGGGCTCGACCAGCTTGCCGCCCAGGGCGCCTCGGGCTGGAGAGTGTTCGACCGGCTGCTTGCGCATGCGACCGAGCTTCGTGAACGGCAAGCGCTCCAAACGCAGACTGTCCGAGGCGTGGTCGCCAGCCTGAGCCGCACGCGCCAAGGCGCCGCCGCCCACTCGATTCTGCGCCCCGCCGCTTGAACGGCAGGGAGAGCCGAAATAGGGAGGGCCGGGCGCCCTCGCCCGGCAATGCAAGCTGGAGGGCCGGGCGCCCTCGCCCGGCAATGCGTAACGGGCGAGGGCGCCCGTGCCTCCCTAAGACGGGCGAGGGCGCCCGTGCCTCCATGCTCGGTGGTGGGGTCGTCTGTTCAGGCGTCGAGCTACAACTGCTCGCGGTAGGTCGACCAGCTCATGTAGGCCAGAATCACCGAACAGACCAAAAAGCCGATGTCCATCATCATGCTCGACTTTTTGAACGGAAACCCCAATCCGAGGTCCAAGCCGAAAATCAATAACAGCATGACGGCGACGACCATCCCGGTGATGCTCAAGGCTTTGGGCATCGGCGTGAGTTCCTCTAGGGGGCGAAATTCCACGGATGTGAATCAGACCTGCTAGTATAATTGCCGATGGCCGCGTGTCACGGGCTAATCAGGCGTCGAGCGCTCTCGCGGGCGGCGACCGCCCAATTGGCCCGGATTTCCAGAAAACGTCCGATGCAAGCAGCGTCAAGGCCCGTCGTGACCGAAAACGCCGAATCAGTGACGGTCGAAGAACTGCTGGCCCGCGCTCGCGAAGGGGACGAATTCGAGCGGGACCGCCTGTTCGAAGCCTGCCGCAGCTATCTGATCCTGCTGGCCCGCACGCAGGTCGAAAGCTGGGTGCAAGCCAAGGCCGATGCCTCCGACCTGGTGCAACAGACGCTGTTGGAAGCCCACCGGGGCTTCGACCGTTTCGAGGGCCACACCGAAGCCGAATGGCTGGCCTGGTTGCGGCGGATTCTTTCGCACAACGCGGCCGACCTGGTGCGGCGCTATCGGGGCACGACGAAACGGCAAGCCCGGCGCGAAGTTCCCTTGCGTCACCCGTCGGACGACTCGCGCGCCGGCGGCGCGCCCGAACCCGCGGGCCGCGAGCCGACGCCCAGCCAGCAGCTCGTGGTTCGAGATCGCGATTTGCAGATCGCCGCGGCCCTCGATCGGCTCTCGGCCGACCACCGCGAGGTGATCGTCTTGAGAAACCTCGAACGGCTGCCGTTCGACGCCGTCGCCCAGCGCATGGGCCGCACGCGACCGGCCGTGCAAATGCTCTGGGCCCGAGCCATCAAGAAGCTGCAAGAGGCGCTGGAGCTGTAGACGCGGCATCCCTGCCGCGTGCGGAAGTAGACGCGGCATCCCTGCCGCGTTAGAAAGCGGCAAGGATGCCGCTTCTACTTAGTTGCCGCTTCAATAGGCGTTGCGGTGCCGCACGCCGCGCACGAGCGTCAGCAGTAGAATCTTGCAATCGAGCCACAGCGACCAGTTGCTGATGTAGTACAGATCGCATTCCACGCGGCGCCGCAGCGAGGTGTTGCCGCGCCAGCCATTCACCTGGGCCCAGCCGGTGATGCCGGCCTTGACCTGGTGCCGCTGGCAGTAGTTGGGTATCTGCCGGCGAAACTTTTCCACGAACACGCCCCGCTCGGGCCGCGGCCCGACCAGGCTCATGTCGCCGGCCAGCACGTTGAACAACTGCGGCAATTCGTCGAGGCTCCAGCGCCGCATGATTCGTCCGAGCGGCGTGCAGCGGTCGTCGTGCCGCCGGGCCCAGACCGGCCCGCTTGTGCTTTCGGCGTCGATCCGCATGCTGCGGAACTTGAGCATGTTGAACGCCCGCCCGCCCAATCCGGCCCGCGGCTGGCAGTAAAACACTGGCCCGCGGCTGGTCAGCTTGACCAGTGCGGCCAGCAGGAGCATCAACGGCGAGAGGGCCACAAGCGCCAGCCCGCCGACGGCCAGATCCATGCCGCGCTTGGCCACGCGGCGCCAGCCGTACTGCGGATTGCCGCGCAAGCTAAGAAACGCCACCTCGTCGATTTCCAGCGAGCGGATGCGCATACCGGCCAAGTTGGGCAGATCGGGCACGAGCTGCACCTCGACCAGCAAATCGGCCATCGCCCGGTAGACGGCCGGCAGTTCGCCGTAGCGAGACAGGGGCAAGGCCACGAACACGTGGTCGATCTGGTGCCGCTCGACGATTTCGCCGAGCTGGTCGATCGTGCCCAAGCGCGGCAGGCCCAGCGGTTCGACCTTGCCGGGCGCGTCGACGAAGCCGACGGCCTCGAGCCCCGTCCAGGCGTTGCTCGAAATCGTCCGCGCCGTCATCCGCCCGGTGCGGCCGGCGCCGACGATCACGGCTCGGCCGTAGTTCAGCCCGCGGCTGCGCAAGTATTTCAGCGCGCGCCATACGCCGCGGCGCACGGCGGCCAGGCCGATGGCGTTGAGGGCCAGAAACACGGCCCAGGCCAGCCGCGACTCGTAAAGATCGCGGCGATAGAAGACCGTGGCGATGGCGAACAGGAACAACAGCCCGCTGGCCTGGCCGACCACGCCCAGCTCGCGCGGCAATTCGCGCAGGCGATGGATTTCGTACAGGCCGCAGAGGCGGTAAGCGATGCCGGCCAGCGCCAGCACCAGCGGCGTTTCGGAGGCGATCAGCGGCAGTTCGGGCGGCCCGTGCTGCGAGGGCCACAGCGCATAGCGCAGGAAGTACGCCGCGAACCACGCCGCGGCGGTCACCGACAGATCGCAGGCCAGAAAGACCAGGCCGAGTTTTTGTCCGTGCCGACGATACATCCGTGAATCGCTCGGTCCAGGAAGTTGCAAGGTGGCGTTTTGTAACGCCTTAGCCCGCCAGGGTCAAGGCGGGTTGGCCGCAGTTTTCGCATGTCTCCGCTCCGTGCATCGCGTCTTCTGTCGCCAAGGCGGCGTCGCGCGGTTGGCCATCTTGGCATCTGGAAGTTTCCGCTTGCGACGCGGCGCCGCGGCCATGGTCGCTTTCCGCGTCTGGCGAGCCGGAGGCGTCAGCCTCCGTGTCGTCGAGCGTGGTGGCGGCGCCGCGGCCATGGTCGCTTTTCGCTCCGCGAAAAGACGTGCTTTCGCGGAGCGAATGACGACGATCTGCTCCTGGCGAGCCGGAGGCGTGAGCCTCCGTGTCGTCGAGCGTGGTGGCGGCGCCTGCAAACCCGGAGGCTGACGCCTCCGGCTCGCCGCTTTCCAACGTAGAAGCGGCATCCTTGCCGCTTTCCAACGCGGCAGGGATGCCGCGTCTACGGTCATGCTCCGGCTCGCCCAGGCTCCACTGCCACGGTCCGCGAAAGCCGGCCTTGTGCGGCGAGAGCCCGAGCGATTGGGCGGCGCGGCGCAGGGTGCGGGTCGAAATGCCGCAGTCGCGGGCCTGGCGGAACAGCTCGCGCGACTCGATCGGCCCGCCGGCCAGCGCGTCCAGCAGCCAGCACGCGGCGGTTTCGCGCTCGTGCCGCGCTTCGAGCCGCCGCGACAAGGGGGCGATGAACTCGTCGGCCGTGGCGTCGACGGGCGCCTCGCTCCAAATCAGCCGGCCGTCGACCGCCTCGAACGACGCGGCGGCCGGCG
>DATKRK010000310.1:0-18733 GCA_035532215.1 Pirellulales bacterium
CTTCGAGTTCCTTCGTGCGGCGGTCCAGCCGTTCGCAGTTCGCGCATTCGTGTTTCTTCTCGGGCTCCACCATGACGGCAAAACCCTAATCAATCGCCGCAAAACTACCAAGATCAGTTCAAAACCCGTGAACGCTTACGACGCCCGAAAGATGCCAAAGGAGGCTTTTTTCGTCTATGTCACTATGAAACAACGCTTTCCGATTAATCTCGCGACATTAGGGCTTGCCTCCGTGGAGCCAAGCCCTCGTTGTACTACACATGTTTCACTCGAAGACTCAAACGGCGGGACTTTTTACCTAGCCCAGGCGTTTACGCCTGGGACCGGCGGAACCCCCCGTCTAAACCGCCCCGGCAAGGCGCCTTTCGGGCCGCGTCGCGGCCCGAAAGGCGCCTTGCCGGGGGAAAACGGTTGCGCTTGCCGCGCGGGTTCCCAGGCGTAAACGCCTCAGTATTACCCACATTTTCAGCCATAAAAACTGCGCCGTTTTCCGAGAAAAACGGGCCTTTTCGAGTGCGGCGCCAGCCCAGTGCTTGGATGCGAGAAGGGAGGTTGCACTAAGAATTCGTAAAACCGTCGATAAACGACACGCGTGCTCATTGCTTGAAGACTGGTTCCTCGCGTCTGCAAATCTCGGTCCGCAGCGAGTTCTGGATCAACAAATGTCTCAGCGCGCCGCGGAAGCCGTTGGTTTGACCCGTGCTGACCTAGAACCAATCATCAAACGACACGCGCGCTCATTGTTCGAAAACTGGTTCGCTACAGCTGCAAGGTCTGGAGTCCAAACACCTCCTCAATGGAGAGACCTGCAGCAAGCTTCCAACGCCCTGGGATTGGTTGAACTCAACGTCCATGCAATCGTCAAGCGTGACACGTTAGCCTTTTTTAAATCCCATTTGGCAATTCTGGAACGTCAGCCGCTTACACAGCCGTTCGACGCTAATGATTTAGCCGAGTTGCAACAATTCCTTGGCATTGCTCCAACCGATTCCAGGCGGATCCTTGATCCTTTTTATGCTGCAAGGCGTCAGTCCGAAGCGCGCGCAGGGCTCATGCCGACGATTCCGACAAACAAGCTCCTCGAAAGCAGCGAGCTGTGCTATTTCGACGCCGCATGTCATTTCTCGCGCGTAACGGCGAAGGGGACCCACAAAACCGTATCGGGCCAAATCACGATCACAAATAAACGAATCATCTTCACCGCCGAAACCGGCGGCTTTGAATACTCAGCGGCAAAAATCGTGCGGCTTGAGGGGGGAGCCCGACGGGGTCTTCGTGCAAACTAGCGGGACGGGCAGGTACGCTGCCGGCGAGCAAGAAATGTTCGCGGCAATCCTTGAGGGAGTCACTCGGAAGCAAAAATACCTGCTGGCTTCAACATCTGACGCAACCCGATCTCGACACATCCCGGAACATGTGAAGCAGGAGGTGTGGGCTCGTGACGGAGGCCGTTGTGTTCAATGCAATTCGGGAGTTTACCTTGAGTTCGACCACATCATCCCGTATTCGCGCGGCGGAGCGAGCTCCGTCAACAACGTCCAAGTGCTTTGCCGACGTTGCAATGCCGAAAAGTCGGACCGGATTTAGGAGCTGACGGCATCAGGCTGTCAGCAGAGCACCATTAGGTGTACCTCAGCGTCACTGGCTTACGCTTCGGTTTGTATTCGCTTGCGGACTTCCGCCCTGATCTCCTCGATATCTAACGGTCCGGTTTCTCCGCGCTCCGATTGCTCCAAGCCGATTTGCACTTCTTTGCGCAGATCTTGCAGCCGTAGCTCGCGCAGCCGCTGGCGGTCGCGCAGCCGCTGGCGGTCGCGCAGCAGCATCAAGGTTTCGCGGACGATTTCCCCCTGAGTCGCGAAGGCGCCGCTTGCAATCTGGCCTGAGACGAAGTCTTCCAAATCGGGCGGCAGCGAGAAATTCGAGAGTTCCATAGCAGAGTCCGAGCCACACCTGGTTCGCCGTTTCCGCGCCAAAGCTCTGGCGCCGGCATCAAATTCACTCTATCGCGCGAGTCCCTGCGCGTCAAAAGCGAGAAAAACCGCTTCATTCGAGCTTGAGCACGCTGTTGTGGTAAAAGCCTGTCTGCCGCGGGTTGCCGGGATCGGCCCGCCAGTGCTTGCCGTCGATGACGAACTTGTACTCGTGGTCGCCGGGCGCCAGCGTGAGCTTGGTCGTATAGCGGCCTTGGGCGTCGGGCCCGTCCATCTTGCGGCCCGTCGGCTGCCACTCGTTGAACGTGCCGGCCAGGTACACCGCTTCGGCCTCGATATTCGGCCGATAGACGAACTCCACTTCGAATTCGCCGGCATCCGCCTTGACGGCTTTCGGGGCGCCGAGCGAAAGATCCTGCTCGGCGCGCACCGCCTCGAACGTGCCGACCATCATCTCTTCCCAGGTCTGTTCGCCAAAGCGAATCGCCTTGGTCGGATCGGGGTTCGCCAGGTTGCCGGCCGAGTTGTCGAACGCCGCCGTGCAGTGGATCACCGTTCCCTCGGGCAGCGGCTTGGGCTCGGCGAAGACGTAAGAATTCTGCCAGTTGAAGTCGTATTGCGGCACGTCGAGCAGCGTTTCCTGCCGGCCGTCGGGATAGATCGCGTCGAAGCGGAACGACTTGCCGCGCAAGTGCATGTGCGGCAACAGGGCGTAAAGGCGCATGTCCTGGTCGAAGCGATGCTGGGCCTCGACCCGGTGGTTAGCCGCGCCCGCCGGGATGTTGAATTCGTAATTCATCGCCAGCGAGGTCAGCAACTCTTGCTTGACCGTCTTCGGATCGGCAAACACGAAGCCGGCCGTGCTCAGGTCGGTCTGCTCGTTGCCGTTGGGCGTGTAGTGGGCCTGGATGACGAGCTTCGAGCCGGCCGGCACGCGCTTGGCCATGCCCGTTCTGAACGCCGAAGCCGGCATGCCCGGCGCGTAAGCGGCCAGCGATTTATTCAACGGCGCCAGCGGATCTTGCTGCTCTTCGCCCGGCGGCACGTAGTAGAGGATCAGATGGTGGACCACGGCCCGATTGCCCGGCCGCACTTCGGCCTGCTGAATCCATTGGTCTTCGTCGAAGCCCGGATCGACCTCGAAATACTGATATTGCACCACGCCCTTGGCCGGCACGGCAAACGGCTTGGGCATGGCGAAGGTGACATCGGGCTTGGCGATTCGCCAGCCTTCGACGAATTCGATCGGCTTAGGCAAATCGGCCGGGTCGCCTTCGGGGGCGCCGTTGTCGAGCCACTCGTAAATCAACTTCTTTTCTTCGTCCGACAAGCGGATATCGTTGGCGAAATGGCCGAACTCGGCCTTGGCGTGCCAGGGCGGCATGCGGCCCTGCTCGATGACCTCGCGGATCGTTTCGGTCCAGCCGACGACGTCTTCATACGTGAGCAGCGTGAACGGGGCGATTTCGCCCGGCCGATGGCAGCGCACGCAGTGCTGCTGCAAAATGCCCGCGATGTGTTTGGAATAGGTAATGTCGCCCGTCGGCGGCTTGCGGTTGAGCCGGCCGATGTGGCAGCCGACGGCCCGAGCCACGGGCTGGCTGATCGGTTTGCCGGCCAGCAATTCGTCGATCGCCGCCTTGAGGTCTTCGCGTTCGGGCTTGCCGCGGGCATAGCCGACGCCGTACTGGTCGTCGATGCGCCCCCAATAGCGCACAGTGCGCTGTTCGTCCAACAGAAACACTTCCGGCGTCCGCTCGGCGCCGAACTGGTCGGCCACGACGTTGCCCGGGTCTTTGAGCAGCGTGAACTCGAGCTTGTGGGTGCGGGCGTAATGCGCGATTTCGGCCAGCGAATCTTGCTGGTTCGCATTCACGCCGACGACCGCCACGCCTTTCGCCGCGTATGCATCGGCCAATTCCTGCAACCGCGGACCGTAGAGCTTGGCCAGCGGGCATTCGACGCCGAGGAACGCCACGACCACCGCCCGCTTATCGGCCCAATCGGCCAGACGGTGTTGGGCGCCGAGATAATCTTGCAATTTGAAGTCGTCGATCTGCTTGCCGACCGGCGAGATGTCCGGCTGCTTTGGGGCCGCATCCGCCAGAGGCAAAGCCAACGAGAGCAACACACCGCCAAGCGTCGAGATCATGACGAACCTCGGAAAAGAGGGCGAGTCGAAATGCAGCAGCGAGTGCGGGCGAAGCCCGGCGCCGCCAACTCAAGCGTCCATCATAATGCCGGCGATCGGACGTTGGCAAACGGAGCGGTTGCAACTCGCGCTCCGCCGTTAGGCAGTTTTCTTATCCTGTCTGCCACCAGCTAAAGCTGGTGGCAAACGAGCTTCGTCTATCGCCGATCATCCCCGCCCTGCCAAGCACACCGGTCTATCCCGTGCTAGCACTGCCTGCCCAATACCTGGTGATTCCGTGACTTATGACGAGCGGCAGGCGAGTTGCGACCAAACGAAAAGGCGTCTGCTTTATTTGCGAACCGATTGTCTAAAAATTTCGCAATTCGGAGTCTTGCCGCCAAAATCGACCACGGATTGCACTGATGGCACGGATAGGGGAATTCGAATCCGTGTCATCCGTATTACAAACGTGATCCTTCATCCCGCGCCGCGGAGATTTCGTCCTGCGGCTCAAGCTGCAGAGAGTCGCTTTTCGCTCCGCGAAAAGACGCCTTTTTCGCGGAGCGAAAAGCGACTTTGGTTGCGGCTTCGCCGCTTCGTGTCATCCGTGGTTACCTATGCTTGGCGGCCTGCTTTATCCCGGCTCAAGCCAGCGTGCCGCGGGTGACGCCGAGCTGATTCAAGACCTGCAAGCCGCGCCAGGCGGCGCGGCCGACTTCCTGGCCGGCGAGTACGCGAGCGTAGCGATCGAGCAAGGCGGAGGTTTCGGCGGAGGTTTCGCGGAGCAGTTCGATGCGGAAATGCCGCACGCCGAGCGACAAGAGCCGCGGCAGGTACTCGGCGGCCGACTGGGGAATGGAATTGAACACCGTGTTGCGGCAGCCGGTGTCGGCCAGCAAGGGAAACGCGGCGCCGACGCGGTCGCGCAACTCGACGCGATGGCGGTCGCAGGGCCGGCCGCAATCGCGGTGGTCCTTGCCGCTGGACAGGGTCGCGGCGAACACGCAATGCTCCATGTGGAACATCGGCATGTGCTGGTGGATCACCGCTTCGAACCATTGCGGCGAGATGCGGCCGAGCATGGCCGTCAGTTGGTCCCAGTTCAAATCGTAACTGGGCGTGATCCGCGACAGCCCCTCGGCGAGCAACAGATCGGCCGTCAATTCGTTGGCCGCGTTCAGCGAGAAATCGCCGATCCGCTGCGCCAGCGGCAGTTGCTCGCGGAAGAAGGTCAAGGCCGCCAGATTGCGGACCAGCACGGCATCGGGCTCGGCGGCGGCGATCTTGTGGAGCAGGCCCTCTTCGCCCGGCTTGAGAATGCGCAGCGTCGCCAGGCCGATCGGCACGGCGGCGTCGCGGGCCAACGGCACGGCCTCGCGATAACGGCGGACGTCTTCGAAGTCGCAGTAGACGATGGCCGGCGGCGACGCCGCGTGCCGAGACCAATCGAGCACGGCGGCAAGTTGGTCCAGCGTGCGGGCCAGCACGCAAAGGTGCGGCGGCTGTTCGACCGCAGGCGGCTCGTTCGCGGAGGCTTGCTCGCGTAGTTCTTGCAAAGCCAGGGGATTGATCGTGCGATTGCAAACGTCGGCGGCGCGGACTGCGAGCAAGGCCGCCACCGCCTGCCGCCGCAAATCGTTGAGCACGCTCTTGGGCGCCATGACGGAATCGGCGATGTTGAGTTCGATCCCTGCCAGCTCGAATGGCGTGTCGCCAAGGCGACTGAATTGCTCTCGCAAAAGTTCGAGCGACAGCGGGTGCTTGCGGGCCGCTTCCAACGGCCCGGCCCAGGAGGCCCGCACCTCGCGCCCCGCGTCGTCGCGCACCGCGACTTCCAGCGAACCGCCGATCCGCCCGCTGACTTCGAACGTGACGCCGACGCGCCGCGGCTTCGCATCGCGCGAGTAGGTCTGTTCCATCCGCTTGCGGAACTCGGGATCGTCGGTCTTCCAGACCAGGCTGCCCGGCGCCAGTGCCGCCAGGTTCAAGGCGCCATGGCCGAAAACCAATTCCGCGCGGCCGGCGCCGCCCGTCAAGCGAGGATGGACCTCGAACACGCGCCCGCCTTGCTCGTCTTGTTCCGGATGCCCTTCGTCGAATACGATGCCGTCGCCCGGCTTGACGACCGAGGCCAGCGAGTCGGCCGACTGGTGCTCTGCGTCCAGTTCCACGAGCACGCCGCGGCCGGTCCGCTCGATGACAGTCCCGACGCGCACGCCGCGGCTTTTAGGAAAGCGGCCGTGAACGAGCCGCTGGTGGTTGACGCCCTCCAAAAAGCCGGGCGTGAAACCGCGCGAAAAGCTCTGCGCCAAATCGAGTTGCTCCTGCCGCGAGAGCGAAAAGGCGCGCGACTCGCGGGCCGCGTCGAGCGCGGCGCGGTAGGCGCCGGTCGTCGCCGCGACGTACTGAGCGCTTTTCAGCCGGCCCTCGATCTTCAGGCTGCACACCCCCAGCCGCACCAACTCGCCGACCTGCTCGTGCCCGGCCAGATCTTGCGGGCTGAGCAAGTAGGCGTTGTCGCCCAGCTCGCGATGCGCCCCGTCAACGATCAGATCGTAAGGCAGCCGGCAGGCTTGCGCGCATTGGCCGCGATTGGCGCTGCGGCCGCCGAGCGCCTCGCTCGTCAAGCACTGGCCGCTATAGGCCACGCACAGCGCGCCGTGCACGAAAACCTCGACCGGCAGATCGGTCGCCTGGCGAACCTTGGCGATCTCGGCCAGCGACAGTTCGCGAGCCAAAATCACCCGCTCGACGCCCAGGCGGCGGACGAACTCGATGCCGCGCGGCTCGGTCAGCGTCATTTGCGTCGAGCCGTGAACCGGCAAGCCGGGCGCCAACCGGGCGATCAGCCTGGCCAGGCCGAGATCCTGCACGATCACCGCATCGGCGCCCGAGCGGGCGATCGCCGTGACGGTACGCGTAATTTCCGGCAACTCGTCGGAAAAGATCAGCGTGTTGAGCGTGACATAGCCCCGCACGTTGCGACCGTGCAAATAATCGACGACCTCGGGCAATTCAGCGAGCGTGAAGTTCGCGGCCCGATGCCGCGCGTTGAAGTTCGCCAGTCCGAAATATACGGCGTCGGCCCCATTGGCCGCCGCCGCGCGTAGCGCCTCCCAATCGCCCGCCGGAGCGAGCAATTCGGCCATAGGCTGAGGAGGATTGGTCAAGGGGCGCTTTGCTGGCATGGAATTGCGGGGACGAAGCCGGCAACTTCATTGGCCAGTATAGGCGAATTCGACTGACAACGGCGAGGGCTTCACTGCAGCGACTGCAAGCCGACCAGCGCCACCGCCAACGCGAGCAGCGCCGCCAACTGCGCGAGCAGCACCCAGGTGTCTTTGGAGATGCCCAGAATGCGACTTGGCGGTTTCGAGGGATCTTTTTCTACCTGGTCATCGTCCATAGACGAGGTTGTACGCGGAAAAAATTTGTTTCAATGAGGAAATTTATCATTGTGGATCGTAAATGCAATGCAATTCCCTTGCAACAGCGGAAAGGCAAGACGCCGAAATCGCAAATCTGGCTGGCGATCGGCGCTGCCGGAAATGCGGCGCGAGTCCCTGGCGTGCGGCGGGCGGCAAACTTGCCGCCCGCTTGTCGATCGTCGGCCTGCGTGCCGTCGCCAACCCTAGGACGGAGCTCTACCCCGCTGCCGCAGACGGCACATGGAATGTGCCTGCTACTCGAGCAGGCGGCACATCGAATGTGCCTGCTACATTGCCGTCTTCCGGCCGACGAAGCGATAGTACGGAACCCGCAAGCCCGGCAGGTAGGGAACCGGGGCGCGCCGCTCGTGAAGCGAGACGGTTTCGAACTTCCGCTGGAGATAGGACGGATGATCTGGGCTGAGGTGCACGTTGTCGCGCCCGAACCAGGCGGGCCAGAAATGTCGCGACCACCAGCCGTGTTGCGCGAGGCCGCGCTGGGCGTGCTTGCGCGAGACGAAGAAATCGACGACGCCGATCATGCCGCCCGGCCGCAGCATTTCCCAGGCGCGGTCGATCGCGGCGAACCAGTCGGGCATCATCGTCAGCGAGTAAGAACAACTCACGACGTCGACCGGGCCCGCGGACGGTTCGAAGCGGCTGGCATCGGCGCGGATCAGATCGACGTTTTGCCAGCCTCGTTCGGCGGACCGCCGCCGAGCCACCTCGAGCAGCGACGCCGAAAGATCGACGACGAACACTCGCTGGAGCTCGCCCAATCGCTCGCCGAGATATTCCAGATTAGCGGCGGTCCCGCCGCCGAGATCGACCCATCGGGCGCCGGCCGCAAAGGGGGTCGAGCCGAACAGTTCCCGGCGGCCGTGCAACAGCCGGTCGCGAAAGCGATCGTAAGCGGCGGCTTGAGGGCCGTAGAAGCTCTCGAGCCGTTCGGCGTGCGATGCGCCCCGAATGGGCGCCAAAGTCAGGTGATACAGCGTCCGCAAGTCGGCGGCTAACGACATGGCGCCATGCTTTCAGGAACGAGAACCTAGTTGTTCTGTACATCGGCAATATAAAAGCTGCCGTAGGTGTGGACGCGGTCCAGCGAGTGCAGGCATCCGGCCCAGGCGGCGTGATAATGGAGCAAGTCGCCCAACTCGCGGCGCCGGCCGCGCCACTCGACGGGCAGGCGATCCACATAATCGCACCGCGTGCCGCCGCTGCGCCACAGTACCCTGGCGCCGGGCGCCGCACATCGCAACAGCGCTTCCCACTGCCGCGCCAACAGCGACTGATCGTGATGCCCGAGCCAATCCATGTGATCCAACAGCACGAACCGCGTGAAAGGCTCGGATTGCGCTTCGAGAAATGCGCACGCCGACGTCGTATGAATGCCAAGCCGATCGAGCACACCGGCGCGAAGCCGCTGGAAGTTTTCCGGCTTCAAGTACTCCGGACAACAGCCCGGACTGTAGCTGCCGGTCAGGTAGACTCTCCAGAAGTAATTGTCGGCCAGCGGCAGCCGGGCGAAGACCGACTCGACGCTGTCTTCGTCGGTCCGCGAATTACGAGCCCCCAGATGAATGTCGCTCACCACCACCGTCTCGAATCGCAGCATCCTTGCACCCTCTCGAGCGAATCGACCACGGCCAAAGTATCGCAAACGGCTGTGTGCCGCGGATGAACGGTGCGTTAGTTTCCGATGAACTCCGCCATGTGCCGTCGCCAACGAACGCAGGGCGCCGATCGACAGCCCCGCTTACGGCATGCGGCGCGTGCCTGCTACTAACGCTGCAGCTTCGCCGCAATAGGCGCACTCGGTTTGTAAACATCGCGTTTCGGTCGTGTTAAGACTTGCGAATTGCGACGTTCTTGTCTTGACATTCTTCCGCGCCGCGTGAAACTGTTGATCGCATCGGGTTCGCATCCCTGGTTTTTGCCTTCTCCGCGCGAGGCTCGCCACGACAATCGTCGATCGGACCTTCATGCCGGTGCGATACAACGCGTCGAATCTGAGTTGCCTGCTGTTTGTTTCCACGATCGCGGGACTGTCGTGGGCCGGCGGCGATTGGACGCTGGCCGTCTACTCGCTGAGCTTCTGGCACTACTATCTGTATTGGCTGGCTTACCGCTTCGGCGCCGTGATTCGCGCGTTGATTTACTTGCAGTCCGACGCGACGTACAAGGTCGTCTTCGGCGACAGCAAGGTGGAGCAGGCGTTCGTGACGTATGAATTCGGCCTCTTGGATTTCTACCGCGAACTGCACTGGGTCGAAGGCGAGTACAACCCGGCCGACCAGGAGCGCATGCTCTTGAAGTGCAACTACCTGATTGCGCCCGCTGGCGCCGGCACGCTCGTCCGGGCCGTGGAAGCGGCGAACACCGGCGTGTTCTACGTCGTCAAGGCCGCGATGGAATATTCAAAGAGCCCGGCCAACCCCTTGCAGTTCGCGGTCGGCGCCCTGTGCAACTTGTTCCGCTTGATGAACAACGTACACCCCTTCGTGCCGTTGCTGTTTCTGCTGCTCCTTGCCGCTTCGCTCGGCGCGGGCGTCTTCAGTTTGGTGAAGTAACGCAGAGTCGTCGGGCGCTGCTACTGTTTGCCTTCGTTGCTCAGTTGCGTAGGTTATGCTTCAGCATATCCTTTGACGCGCGGCCATACGTCTTGCCTCTCGCGGCTCTCTTCGCCACAGCCTACGAGCGAGCCGTCGAACGGCGTCGATTGTTATGCTGAAGCATAACCTACCTGGCTTTCCTCGATATGTTCGTTCGGGATGCTCACCGGCGGCTGACGCGTTGGGCCGTTCCTGCGCGATAGCTAATCCCAATCCACGCGGAGATCCGGCTTGAGCTTCTTCAGCCGCTCCACGCCTGCCGAGGTCACGGACTTCATGCGCCCCAAGTCGACGAGCGTCAGGGACTTCATCCGACCCAAGTGCGCCAGGCCCGCATCGGAAATCCGACAGCCGCCCAGACGGAGAACCTCCAACGACTCAGATCGCCGCAGCGTTCGAAGGCCCTCGTCGGTCACGCGCGTCCCTTCGAGATCTACGTAGAATAACTTCGGGAGTTTCGCCAAGTAACGCATCGATTCGTCGCCGATGTCGGTTTTGCCCAGGTAGAGGTGCGTCATCCGCGAGAGATTCGAGAGATGCGCGAGCGCGGCGTCGGTGATCTTCGTGCCGCCCAAGCACAATACGTGGAGCGAGCTGAGCTGGGCAAGGCAACGAATGCCTTTTTCCGTGACGCCGGTTTCGCTCAGATCAAGGGTTTCCAGTTCGCGCAGGGAGGAGGCGTACTCCAAGGCTGCGTCGGAGATCTTCGTGCGATCGAGGCCCAAGGAGCGCAGGGAAGGGAGGTGCTCCAGGAACGCCGCGTTGGAGACGTTCGTCTCGGAGAGGTCTAAGTCGCGCAGGGAGGAGAGGCGCCCCAGGGAGGACGCGTCGGAGATATTCGTCTCGGAGAGGTCCAACTCGCGCAACGCGCGCAGAGCGGCAACGTGGCGAACTCCCTCGTCGCTGATCGGCGTCTTGTCGAGTCCAAGCTGCTCGAGTTGCGGCAGCTTCGCAAGCCCGGCAAGCTGCGTGTCAGCGATTTGAACCTTCCTAAGCTCCAAGCGCCTCAGCGTGGGAAAGCAAAGAATCGCTCTGAACTGGTCATCGGAGAGCGGAGCGCGATCGTAGCCCAGTAGATCAATGGACGTGACGACGTCATCTCGTTCCAGAACGTCCTTGTCGGAGCCGAGTTGCCACGCCTCGCGGTAATCGTCAGGCGTCCCCGCGGCGATCTCGCAGAGGTCATCGGTGCTACTGCGAAGCACATTCGCCGCGGCAAGACGCTGCCGATAGGCGTGTTCGCGCGAGGCCCACACGGCCAGCGGGATCGAGGCGATAGTTATGACGCAAAATAGCGTCGCCAGACGGAATTGCGGCCGGCGGAGCTTCGAGCAAACGGACGCAAGGATTCTCATGTTTACGTTCGGTGGTTTCATCGGTAGACGCTCGCTTCAAGTCATGCCCGTCCATCGCAACGCGGAAAATCAGACACCCAGCCTTTGAGTGAGCGGCGCGGCCAAGGCCCGATCCGCATCGTCCGTTAAGTGAACGCGCATTCACACTGGGCGGACCCGGCGAACAGTTTGGGCGTTTGGGTTTGCCTCGCCGAAACACGATTCAGCGTCACCGGGGGGCTGACGCCCCCCGCTCGCCTGTCTCGTGACGCCTACGCGGATTCCTACTTTGTTCTGCTTTCGTGTACCTCCCCTCGCGGGCGAATGTTCTTGCTCGCGACGCCAGTCAGCGAATCGCCCAGGTCGGCGCGGGCGGCGGAGGCGACTTGTTGCAAACGCTCGACAACGTCGGGATGCGCGGCGGCGACGTTCTTCGTCTCGCCGGGATCGTCCTTGAGGTCGTGGAGCGACAGGCCGATCTTTTCGACGCGGTAGCCGTGCCGGCTGGCGATGCCGCGAATGCCTGAGAGTTCGATCGACTGCGGCTTGAGCTGGCCGTAGTTCGACGGCTTGCCGCCTTTGCCGGGCTCGCCGGCGACGGTCAGATACTCGTGCGGCAGGTGCAGCTTCCAGTCGCCTTGCCGCACGGCGTGCAGTTCGTCGCCCGAGTAGTACCAAAACACGTCGCGCCCCTTGGCGCCCGGCTGGCCGAACAACAGCGGCGCCAGGTCGATGCCGTCGAGCTTCGCGTCAGGCAGCTTGGCGCCGGCCAGCCCGGCGATCGTCACGCAAAAGTCCATCGTCGAGGCGATCTCGTCGCAGACGCGCCCCGCGGGCACTTTGCCGGGCCAGCGCACCAGGCACGGCTCGCGCATGCCGCCTTCGAACGTTGTCAGTTTGCCCTCGCGCAATCGGCCGGCCGAGCCGGCATGTTCGCCGTACGACAGGAACGGGCCGTTATCCGATGTGTAGATCAGCAGCGTCCGGTCGCTGAGGCCGTGCTTTTCCAGGGCGGCCAGGATCTGCCCGACCGACCAATCGAGTTCCTGGATCACGTCGCCGTACAGCCCGCGACCGCTCGTGCCGCGAAAACCCTCCGAGGCGAAGATCGGCACGTGGGGCATGATGTGCGGCAAATACAAGAAGAAGGGCCGCTCGCGGTTCTTTTCAATGAACTTGACCGCCCGCTCTGTCAACCGCCGGGTGAATTGCGACTGATCGGGGTCGCGCTCGACGATGGTTTCGTTTTCGTACAGCGGCAGCGCCGGAATATCGCGGATCACCGGGTGCAGCGGGCCGTTGTCGTTGGAATAGGGAATGCCGAAGAACTCGTCGAAACCTTGCCGCGTAGGCAGAAACGCCGGTTGATGGCCGAGGTGCCACTTGCCGTAAATCGCCGTGGCGTAGCCTTGGTCACGGCACATTTCGCTGAGCAGCGTTTCCCGCGGGTTGAGGCCGACCGTGCTGGTGTGATTCAGCGCCCCGGCCATGCCCACGCGGTTCGAATAACAGCCGCTCAACAGCGCCGCGCGCGACGCCGTGCAAACCGGCTGCGCCACGTAGAAATTGGTAAACCGCGTGCCTTCGCGGGCCAGCCGATCCATGTTCGGCGTTTTCAGATCGCTGGCGCCGAAGCAGCCCATGTCGCCGTAGCCTTGATCGTCGGCGAAGATAAACACGATGTTCGGCCGCTGGGCGTCAGTGGCGAGAGCGCCGATCGGGCGCGCGAATGGCGCGGCTCCGCCCAGCAGTGTCAGGCAGACAACGAGCAGCGATGGCCAGCGGCGCACGGCCGACGAGCGGGCGAAAGGCGCGGATTCGTATCGGACAAGCATGGCGGAAGGTCTCGGAAGGGAAGATCGCAAAGGGAATGTCTCGCAGGGCGGCGGCGCGTCACAGGCGTTCGCTCGTCCCCAATATGGGCCGACGATCCGCCGGGGTCAAACTGCCGTTTGCCGTTGGCATGCTGATGGGCGGGCGATTCGCGAGCCGAGGGCGGACCTTGATTTCGTCGCCGATATCGGCCAGAATCCAAAATTCTCAAGCGGTTTACAGCCTAGGGTGAACAGCCGGTCGCAGCCAAGCAGCGGCCGGAACGACGGGAGCCAGCGAGCGCAATGGTGTTCGACCAGATCGAGAAGTTGAAGCGAGAATACACCGATAAATACGTCGTGGTCGATGCCGGCCGGCCCGATTTGGCCCGCTTTCGCGGGGCGACGGGCCGCATCAAGACGGTCAACATGAGCGGCCGGGCCCTGGTCGAGTTCGACGTCAACAACAACATCGGTTGGTACGACATCGCCCTCGATTTCCTGAAAGTCGTCGACCAGCCGCAGCCCAAGCCGGCGGAAAGCCACGAAAAGCCGGCCAAGAAAGAAGCCCCCGCCGCCAAGGCCAAGCCCGCCGCGGCGCCCGCCGGCGAAAAGAAGCTCTCGCCGTTGGAAATGGCCCGGGCCCAAGGCGCCGCCAAGCCAGCCGGCGCGGCGCCGAAGAAATCGACTGCCGACGTTCTGGCCGCCGCCCGAGGCGCCAAGGCCACAGGCGCCGCGCCGGCCGCCAAGCCGACGCCGGCCGCCGACAAGAAAAAGCCCAGCACGGCCGACATTTTAGCCGCCGCTCGAGCCAACAAAGGGGCGCCTGCCGAAGCCAAGGCCGAAGCTCCGGCGGCCAAACCGGCCGCGCCGAAACCGGCTGCCGCGGCCCCCGCCGCCCCCAAGGGCAAGTTCTCCACCGCCGACATTCTCGCCGCCGCTCGGGCGAACAAGGCAGCCGCTCCCAGCGCACCCGCGCCGGCCCCTGCGGCGCAGGCGCCCGCCGAAGAGCCTATCGCCGAGGAAGCCGCGGCCTCCGAACCCGAATCGGCGCCGGTCGCCACCGTCGAAAAGCCCGCCGCTCTGAAATCTTCGGGCGTCAAGCTAACCAGCACGGCCGAAAAGATCGCCTGGTGCCGCGAGCACGACGCGAAGTAACCCCGGTGATTTATATTTCGGCCGATTCATTTATATCGCCGCGCGCCGTGCGTGCGCTCTCGGCGCCGGATCGCAAGATTCTCCGAGAAAACAAGGGGTTCGCGCCGTGCGGGGCCAAAGCGGCGGCGCCAAACAGGGCGTTTTATGCCCGACCGGCGCCCATTTGGCGCTCGTTTTGACGCATATCGATAAATTGCCGCGATCGGCGTTTTCGCCTGCGGGCCGAGGTTTTCGCCGTTTTCTTGCAGCGCGGCGGTTTATCAATTGGTGTGGCATATAAATCAAGATTTTTCGCTTGCACCCCGCGGTTCTTGGGCCGCTGAACGCGTGTTTTCCCCCCGGCTGCGCTCGGTGCGGCCGCGCCAGTCGTCGAATGACTTTTCATTCGCTAGAGACCGCCGGGCGAACCGACCTTATCGCCCCGGCGGCTTGCTCGCAATCTCAAGCGCTTCGGGCGGTTGCGGCTTTGCGGCTCGTCTCACGCGGCAAGCCGCTTGGCGGTTAACGTTGCCGGCCGACGAACGCAGAAAGGCCGCACGCCATGTCCATCCGCCGCAAGCGCAAAATCGAGATCGAACAGCGTCAGCGACAAGTCGCCGAGTTGACGCTCAAGGGCCATACGCAGAGCGAGATCGCCGGGCGGCTGGGCGTGACGCAGCCGACGGTATCGAACGATCTGAAGGCGATCCGCGCGGCGTGGCGCCAGGCGAGCTTGCGCGATTTCGACGCGTCGTTTTCCGAGCAACTCGAAATGCTGAGTTTGATCCAGCGCGAGGCGTGGGAGGCCTGGGAGCGTTCGAAGGGGCCCGGCCACACGGCCGTGATCGCTGGCGCCGGCGCCGGCGAGCCCTCGAAAACCCGGCAGACGATCAAGCGCCAAACGGGCGACCCGCGCTTCTTGGAGCAGTTGCAAAAATGCCTCGCCGCCTCGCGGGCCTTGCTCGGCCTCGCCATTGAAGGCGAGCGCCGCGCCAAGATCCGGCTCAACGAGAAAAACCCCTTCACGATCGCCGGCATGGTCTAAAGGCCGGCGGGCGCGCCGTCGTAGGGTGGGCCATGCCCACCGGAACTGCTGCAGTCTGCGATTCTAGGGTTGGCGCCCAAATGGAAGCCGGGCTTGGTTTCTTTTCTTCGAAGTCGCAGAGGTGCGCTGGCCCACGTGTTGGCTGTTCATGACATTATCCCTATCCCTCAGCAGCGCATCTAGACAGCATCCCTCAGCAGCGCATCTAGACAGCGCTGGTGGGCAATGCCCACCTAGAAACACCGGACCTCCTAGCAATTCTTGAGCCGAACAGAATTGCCGTGGAAGCCGGCCGAGGTCGAGCAACGCGAGGGCCGGATACTCCGGCAGGCTAGTGAAAACAATTCTTCTTATTTGGGCTCCAGAAGCTTGGCTTTAAAAATCTATTGGTTACACTTCCGGGGGGCAGGGATGAGGCAAGTTATTGGGTAAGTCTTCATCAACGTGGCCGTCGGGGCGGGCCCGAACCGGGGAGTCGTCGAGCTATGGAGTGGGAAAAATCGTTTGCGCGTCGACGTCGAGCGTTCACGCTCGTGGAATTGTTGGTGGTGATCAGCATCATCGGCATGCTGATGGCCCTCCTCCTGCCCGCTGTGCAGCAAGCGCGTGAGGCGGGGCGGCGGAACACGTGTGCCAATAACATGCGGCAACTGGCGCTTGCAGTGACCAATTTCTTCACTGCCCAGAATTCGTACCCCGGCTACGTCCAGCCGCTCGCGCTGGGCAACACCTCGGCGATTTATCCCGTGAGCTGGATTGTCCCGATCCTCCCCTACATCGAGCGCACCGATACCTACAGAATTTACCACAGTGGCGCCTGGGGCGTCTCGACAACCGTGACCGTGCCTCCCACCTACGCGACCGATCCGCCTCCCGTCTATATCCAACTTCTCATTTGCCCTAGCACGCCACCCACGTCGGCCTACGGCGACACGCCCTGTGTCTACGTGGCCAACAGCGGCATGATCGACGTCCAGTCGGCCACTTATAACGGCTCGGCGAACGGCGTCACTCCGGGCGCCACTCCCGCCGACTATCCGGCCAACGGCGTGTTCTTCAACCACTGGAACCCGCAGCAACCTTCCGGGGTAACTGTGCTGGGCGGAGCGGTAACCACCGCGGGCATCATTTACAACCCGGGACCGATTATCAAACAGAGCCAGGACTACATAACGGTCAACGATGGCAGCTCGCTGACGCTGATGCTCTCGGAGAACAACTACGCTCCCTGGGCAATCCTCAGGGTTACCACCAGCAGCGGGGCCGAGGCCGCGATCGGGCCCTGCGTTTCTGCCATCCAATCGCCGTATGGCGGCACAGCCTTCTGGAGCACGGGAACAGGCCTGGCAAAACCTTACGGCGCCGGCACCGAGCCGCAGAACGGCTTCGTCTGGTGGCCCGACGCTCAGCCGAGCCCGCTCATGAAGATCAATTCCGCCAACCGAGTGGCAGCCACCGGCTACGACATCAACTACACCATGGCGCCTGCCAGCAATCATCCATCGGGAGTCAACGTGGCCTTTTGCGACAGCCACATCCGCTTTCTCAGCCAGGAAATCGACTACACGGTCTTCTGCCAGCTGATGTCCCCCAACGGACGGATGTGTAACACACCGGGCATGCCGGGCAACGCAATGGACACTGCCGGCACGGGCAGCGTTCCCAACCTTGTGCAGTATTACTATCCCAGCGGTCAGAACAACTATGGAATCCTTCGCACCGCACCGATCGACGAGAGCCAGATCGGGCCGTAGGCGCGGCTGTAACCGTTCACGCCCCGGCGTAGCCGGGACGTGAAAAACTGACCTTCGCGCCAGATTCAAAATCGGCGACATATCTGGCATGTCGCTGCCGCAACCGCCGATTAGCCGCGAACAATTGGAGGCATTGCCGCCCGAGATCCGGCTCAGCGAGAAACACCCCTTCACGATCGCCGGGATGGTCTGAAGCCGGCGTAGGGTGGGCACTGCCCACCAGAACTGCCGCAACGTGCGATTTCGGCTTGGTGCCCGAATAGGTGCCAGGCTGATTTGCGTCTCGTGACGGCGCAGAGGCGCGGCGGAACGCGTGTTGGCTAGTTATGATTCAAGGGCTTGGCTGCGCGTGCAGAAAGCGCTGGCGGGCAGCGCCACCCCACAGCTGTTAAGCCAGGAAATGCAGGGTCGCGACTTCTCTTGTCTGCGCGACCGAAACCATTATATTATGGTGTCCGCGTGCGGGCCGTTTCAGCCCCCTTGTCGACCCTATGAAGAGCCTCGAAAAGGCAACATTGAAAGCGCTCGACTCAGCCAAAGGAGAGCGCGCAATCGCTGATTTTCTCAAGAGGCATTATTTTCTGGTCGCTCGGTCGTTCAATCGGGGCAACAATTTCTGCCATTGCTTTGCCGAGTTCGAGCTGGGTGACGAGTATCGTGCCGACTTTCTCGTTCTCGCAGCAGATTCCGGATGCTGGTACGCATCGTTTATTGAGCTTGAGTCCCACCGAGCCAAGCTTTATCTCAAAGACGGAACTCCATCGCGGACCTTGCGTACCGCGCAACGGCAAATCGAGGATTGGAAAAATTGGTGCCATGAGAACGAGACCATCCTCCGGAAAAAACTCTCTCGGTATCTTCGGCAACTCAAGGCGCCATCATACTGCTCCAACGTTGGCATCCACCGCCGGGCGGAAACGGAAATCTTGGATCAACGCGTTTGTATCGATTTTGGTTTTCACATCGTCATCGGGCGTCGAGCAACGCTGTCTGCCGATGAACAAGAACGTCGGGCGAAAGCGGCGCATCTCTGGGGCGGCCCAGAAATTGCAACTTACGATCGATTCGTCGATCTGGCTCGGCGCGACGACGAGTACCACCGCGAGTCGAAAAGTCGAGCCATGCGTGGCGACATCGTTAGTCAGAAGCGTTGGTGGGCACGCTTGCCACCCATCACGGAATATGTGAGGCAGCGCTGAGCCGCCGCGTTCGTTGCGACTCTATCCTTTGGGGCAGCAAGAATCCGAACGACGCAACATTGTTCACCCCAACGGGGTGAAACCGGCCGCGACATCGACGAGCCATTGTAAATTGAGATGAGAGCCAGCGAGTTACGCCCTTTCAGGGCTGACGCACCGTTGGCGGGACGAGTTCCCAGGGCTTCGCCCTCGTTGTTCTACACAAGTCGCATGTTAGCGTTCGGAGGTTGTGAGAGGGCGTGAATGCTGTGCTTTTTACATAGCCCAGGCATTTATGCCTGGGATCCGCGAGCCGTTTGCCCCCCGCCCCCGATTGGCGCCTCGCGGCCGCCGTCGGCGGCC
>DATKRK010000311.1:0-21978 GCA_035532215.1 Pirellulales bacterium
CCCTCGCCCGACATTCGTTCAGCCGGGCGAGGGCGCCCGACGCTTCATTTCGCCGGGCGAGGGCGCCCGACGCTTCATTTCGCCGGGCGAGGGCGCCCGGCCCTCCACGTTGTTTCATTTCGCCGGGCGAGGGCGCCCGGCTCTCCAGGTTCAGCCGGGCGAGGGCGCCCGGCCCTCCATGTGTTGTCCGTTTGTTTGTTCCGTGAGCTATGCCGCCAGTCTGACTGGATTCTGTAAAGCCGTCACGACGCGTTCCAAGGCGATCGCGCGCGAACCCTTGACGAGCACCACATCGCCGCCGCCAAGCGAATTCCGGACGCGCGGCACGGCGTCGAGCGGATTGCGGCAAGCGATGGTCCGTTCGCTCGGCATGCCCGCCGTTCGGGCGCCCGCCACTACGTCCTCGGCGAAGTCGCCGCAGGCCAGCAGCAGATCGGCGCCGCAAAGCGTAACCACTTCGGCGCCCAGCTCGCGGTGCAAGGCGGTCGCTTCGTCGCCCAGCTCGCGCATATCGCCGAAGACCACGATTCGCCGCCCCGGAGCGTCGAAATCTCGCAGCAACTCCAGCGCGGCGCGCATGGCGGCCGGGCTCGAGTTGTAACTGTCGTCGATGATTTTCGCCGAGCCCAAATCGCTGACTTCGCAACGCATGGGCAAGGGCTTGAATTCGGCCAGCGCTTCGGCAATCTCGCCGGCGCCGAGACCATACGATTTGCCTACCGCATAAGCCGCCAAAGCGCAAGTGAGATAGTGGCGTCCCCAAACGGGCACGCTCAGTCGAGCGCCGTCAACGTCGAAGCTCAGCCATCCTGCTTGGCTGCGGACATTCGCCGCCGACAGATCGCAGTGCGAGCCGCGGCCGATCGAGACGGTCTTCGAGCGCGATCGGCGGCACAGCCGCAACAACTCGGCGTCGTCGCCGTTGAGCACGGCCAGACCGTCCTCGGGCAGCGCTTGTAACAATTCCGATTTGGCCTTGGCGACCGCCTGCCGCGAACCGAAGCCGCCCAGGTGGGCGTCGGCAACGCGCGTGATCACGCCGATCTGCGGGCCAGATAGAGCGGCCAAATTGGCGATTTCACCGGGTCCGCTGGCGGCAAGTTCCAGCACCGCATAGTCGTCGTCCGGGCTCCAAGCCAGCATGCTCAACGGCACGCCTAACTCGTTGTTGTAGTTCCGCGGACTCGCCGTGCCGCGCCAGCGCGAGCCGAGCACGGCGTGAATCATCTGCCGCGCGGTCGTCTTACCCACGCTGCCCGTGACGGCGATTACCGAGCCAGCGAACCGTTTGCGCTGCCAGACCGCCGTTCGCCGCAGAGCCTGCCGCACGTCGTCGACCGCCAGCACCCAGCGCCCCGCGGGCGATTCAACGTCCGCCGTCGCGACGACCGCGCCCGCTGCGCCGCGTCGGAATGCATCCGCGACGAACTCCTCGCCATGACGTTGCTTGCCCGGCAGCGCCCAGAACACGTCGCCTGGCTGCACCTCGCGGCTATCGATCGTCGCGAGCCCGAGCAGCGCCGAACCCGTCGCGCCGCAAAGGCGGCCTCCGGTGGCTGCGACGAGTTGTTCAAGCGCTAGTTGGTTCATTCACGCACTTGCCCGGTAGAGTTCGTCGATCGCCGGGGACTCGTAGAGCCATTGGCGAGCGACCTGCCGATCGTCGAACTCGAACTGTTCGTTGCCGATGATTTGAAACTGCTCGTGCCCTTTGCCGGCGATCAACACGCAATCGCCGACTCGCGCCTGCGACAGCGCCCAGCGGATCGCTTGGCCCCGATCGGCGATCACCCAGGCCTCGGAGGTCCGGCGGAAGCCGTCGAGAATCTGCCCGAGAATTCGCTGCGGCGGCTCGCTCCGCGGATTGTCGTTGGTCAGCACCGCCAGATCGGCGCCCGCTTCGACGGCCCGGCCCATCAGCGGCCGCTTCAGCGCGTCGCGGTCGCCGCCGGCGCCGAACACGCAAATCAACCGTCCCGAGGTGACTTTCCTCAACGAATCCAGGCAGGCGGTCAAGGCATCGGGCGTGTGGGCGTAATCGACGAATACCGAAAATGGTTGGCCGCATTCCAGCCGTTCCAGGCGTCCGGGGATGTTTCGAATCGACTCGAGCCCGCGAACGATCGTCGCCAGGTCGATGCCATAGGCCAGCCCGACCGCGGCGGCCGAAAGGCAATTGTAGATATTGTGTCGACCGATCAGCGGCGTGCGGACCGGCACGGTTTCGTTTTCGACGCTGAGCAAGAACGTCTGCTCGCTGGCGAACTGTTCGAGCGGCTGCCCGGCGACTTCCGCCGCGTTTTCGATGCCGATCGACAGCACCGGACCGTCGACCTTGGCTAACAGGCCGGCCGCGACCGGATCGTCGGCGTTGATGACGGCGAAGCCTTCGGGCAACAAATGTTCGAGCAACCGGGCCTTGGCGGCGCGATACTTGTGCGTCGTGCCGTGGTAGTCGAGATGATCGCGCCGCACGTTGGTGAAGCAAGCGACGTCGAAATCGAGGCCCGCCACGCGCGACTGGCTCATTGCGTGGCTGGAAACCTCCATCACCGCGTGCGTGCAGCCATTGGCCGCCATGCGGGCCAACCACGTGGCCAACACGGGCGCCGGCGGCGTGGTCCAGTCGGCGGTTTCGAACTCGTCGCCGTCGAAAAAGCCCAACGTGCCGAGAATCCCGGTCCGATAACCTCCGGCGGCCAACACGCTGGCGGTCAAATAACTGGTGGTCGTCTTGCCGTTGGTGCCGGTGATGCCGATCACTCGCATCCGGCGGCCGGGATGGCCGGCCAGAGCCTGACACACCTTGCCGTAAGCCTCGCGAACGTCGGCCACGTAGCAGGCTGGCGCTTGGCATTCGGCCGGCAACGGACGGTCGGCGAGCACCGCCGAAGCGCCGCGCTCGATGGCTTCGCAGATGTGGGCGTAGCCGTCGACCGAGGCGCCGGAGATCGCTACGAACAAGTCGCCGGGCCGGCAGACTCGCGAATCGGCGCAACAGCTTGTCACGCATAGTTCGTCGGCGCCGATCAACTCGGCCTCCGGCAGAACTTGCTGCAAGCTGATGCCGCGGAGCGGTGCGGCCCGATTGGTCATGGCGTAAGGCCTCCGTGCCTTGAAGACGCCCGGCGTCCGATGCGTTGGCTGTGATGGCGCGTGCCGACGGTCGCCGGCATGCGGTCGGCATCCATGCCGATCTCTCGAAAGCGAATTGCGGGCGGGATTGTCGCAATTTTCCCGGTCGTGTCAAGGCACGTTTTCCCCTGGACAATGCAGCGACCGCCACGCGAGAATAGAGGTCATGGCCGAAGAAGATTTCGACATCGAGTCGCTGGCGGCGTATCTGCACCTCAACCCCGCGCAGATCGGCAAGCTGGTCGAGCGCGGCAAGCTGCCGGCGCGGCGCGTGGCCGGCGAGTGGCGTTTTTCGCCCGCTGAGGTTCATCTTTGGCTCGAAGAGCGGATCGGGCTCTCGGCCGAAGACGAATTGCTGCGCGTCGAGGGTTTCTTGCAGGCCTCGGCCGAATCGGCCGGGGAGGAGTACGCGTCGATCGTCGTACAGTTGCCGCAGGAAGCCATCGCCGTTCCGTTGGCGGCGCGGACGCGGAACTCAGTGATCCATTCTATGGTCGAACTAGCGGCGCTCACCGGTTGGCTTTGGGATCCTCACAAGATGGCCGAAGCCGTCGGCAGCCGCGAAGAGATGCATCCGACGGCCTTGGAGAGCGGCGTCGCCTTGCTGCACCCGCGGCGGCCGATGCCGAGCATTTTGGGGCAGGCGTTTCTGGCCTTTGGACGAACCGACAAAGGCGTCCCCTTCGGCGGCAGCCGGGGCGTGCTCACCGATCTGTTTTTTTTGATCTGTTCGGTCGACGATCGCGGGCACTTGCAAACCCTGGCCCGCCTGAGCCGGCTGATCGCTACCCCTGATTTTCTGGCTCGATTGCGCGCTGCGCCCGATGCGCGAGCCGTTCGCGAAACGATCGAACAGGCCGAGCAGGCGCTGGCCACATGACGGAAAGGTCGGAAGTCGGAAGTCGGAAATCGGACGCGGGAGAGTTCGCGGCGGCAATCCTCGCTTCGCGCCGCGAAACGGCTCCGCCTGCCAGCCTTCCCGTGATGTTGGTCGGCGATGCCGGGCATGGAGAGTTTCGCTCGGCGATCGAAATGCTGGAGCGATATTGCGAGTTGACGATTGCTCGAGATCTTGCCACGGCGCTGGACGAGTTGCGCCGCGCCGCGTCGGCGGCGTCGCTGATGGTCATCGCCCAGACGAGGCCGGGCGAGCATTCCGCAGCGCAGCTCGACGCGTTGCGCCGCGCGGCGCCGTTGGCGCCTTTCGTGAACTTGCTCGGTAGCTTGTGCGAAGGCGAATCTCGCAGCGGCAGCCCCTGGCCAGGCGCGGCGCGCGTCTATTGGCATCAGTGGCGCCAGCGAGCCTTGCCCGAGTTGGCCGCGCTGCGGGCAGGCCGCACGTCGAGTTGGAGCTTGCCGGCCACGGCCAGCGATGAAGAGCGGCTGCTTTGTTCAGCGAGCGAACCTTTTGCACGGCGCCAAGGTCTCGTCGCGATCGCGTCGGAAAACTTCGAGATGGCCGATTGGCTGGCTGGCGCCTGCCGCGAGCAAGGCTTCGCCGTGGTTCGCACTTCCGTTTCGCTGGCCGTCAAAACGTCGGGCGTTGCGGCCGTGCTGTGGGATTCCGGCTTGGCCGGCGAGGCGAACGCGAGCGATCTGACGGCGTTGCAAGGAGTTTTTCCCGGCGCCCGAGTGATCGCCCTCTTGGACTTTCCCCGTATCGAGCACTATGAACGGCTGCTAGCAGCGGGCGCCGCAGCCGTGCTCTCCAAGCCCGTCATGCTAGCAGAGCTGTTTGGGCAGCTTGAGGAAGCCGCCTCATATTGACGCTGGGCGGAAGAGGGTGCTAGACTCGGCACGCGTGCTTCGAAAGCGCGCCGGAGCCGTGAAAGCGGAGTTTTACGGACGATTTGCCAGCACAGCACGGACGCTCGATGCCTACTACGATTGGAATAGTGCATGCCGGCCCAGGCTCGGCGTGTTGGAAAGACAAGCTTTCGCGCCGCTTGGGCAACCACTCCTGGTTGGAGTTGGTCGTGCGGTGTGTGACCGATTGCCAGCAGCTCGACGGCGTCGTGGTCGTGCTGGGCGCCGCCGACGCCGCACTCGGCGAGCTGGCGCCTTCGAACGTTCCGCTGCACATCAGCGACCGGCCCGACGCACTCGGGCGGATTGCTTCGGCCGCGGACGCCTTTCAGGCCGATGCCGTGGTCCGCATCGGCGCCGAGCATCCGTTCGTCGATCCGGTTTTCCTCGATCGGCTGGCGACGACCGCCGCCGCGCATCCCCGCTGCGATTACATCGGCTTTTGCTCGCAACACGGCGGTTCCGCCGGACGAGCCGCCTTGGGATGGTTCGGAGATTGGTGCCGCACCGAAGCGTTGTGGCGGGCCGACCGCGAGGCGACCTTGGCCGTCGATCGCGAGCAGCCCACGCGATTTCTCTGGACGCATCCCGAGTACTTCTCGTTGCGGTTTATTCCCTTGCCAAGCGAGTTGGAACGCGAGGGTCTGCGGATGGCTTCCGGGAGCGAGGAAGCCTGGGAACATGCTCTGACGATTCACGACGCGTTGGGGCACGAAGACGTCGACTGGCGGCGGATCGCCGGTTTGCTCAGCGGGTTGCCCGAATTCCACGGCGCTGCCGTCGAAGGCGAGGCCGTATCGTCGAGGGCGGTCGAATAGGCGCCCGGCGGCGAGCGCCCACGGAAAGGATTCCGGCGGATGGATGGCAACTCGATCAGTATCGGAGGCGATCGCCGCATCGGACCGGGCCAACCGGCGCTGATCGTCGCCGAATTGGGCCAGAACCACAACGGCAGCCTCTCCTTGGCCGAATCGCTGATCGACGCGGCCGCTTGGGCCGGCGCCGACGCCGTCAAGCTTGTCAAACGCGATCTGGCCAGCGAGCTTTCGCGAGAGGCCCGCGAGTGGCGGTATGAGAGCCGGCACTCGTTCGGCGCCACCTATGGCGCCCATCGCGAGGCGCTGGAACTTTCGGCGGACGAGCACCTGGCGCTATCCCGCCGGGCCCGCCGCCACGGACTCGCATTCTTGGCGACCGCCTGCGATCTGCCCAGTGCCGCGATCCTCGACTCGATCGGGGTCGACGCGTTCAAGATCGCCTCGCGCGATCTGGCGAACCTGCCCTTGATCGAAGACGTCGCGCGCCGCTTGCGGCCCGTGTTTCTTTCGACCGGCATGTCGCAATTCGAAGAGATCGACGCGGCCGTCGCCGTGCTACTCCGCGAGGACTCGCAGTTCGTGCTGTTTCAATGCACGTCGCTCTATCCGACCCCTTATGAACAGGTCCATTTGCGCAGCCTGGCCACGCTGGCCGCGCGGTACAACGCGCCGGTTGGATTCTCGGATCACTCGCGTGGCGTGTTGTTGCCGCCGGTGGCCGTGGCGCTCGGCGCAACGGTGATCGAAAAGCACCTGACGCTCGACCGCGGCATGAAAGGCACCGATCATTCCTGCTCGCTCGAGCCCGAAGAATTGCGGCAATTGGTGAGGGACGTGCGCGCCGTCGAGGCGGCCTTGGGCCGCGCCGACAAGCCGCTGGCGCCGGGCGTGGACGTCGTGCGAACGAAGCTGGGCCGCAGCCTGGTGACGCGCACCGCGCTGGCCGCCGGCACGCGGCTCGAAGCGCCCATGCTGGCCCTGAAGTGCCCCGGAGACGGCCTCTCGTGGTTCGATTTGCAAACGATCGTCGGTCGCCAGCTCAAACGCGATCTGGGGGCTGATGAAAAGCTTACTTGGGACGATATGTCATGAAACCGAAGTCCATAACGCCGGGGGCGATATCCGGGCGCCCGCGAACTTTTCTGCGTACAGCACCCGGAGGCGTTGTGATCCACTGCCGCTTCAAAGAGCGCCGCCGCGGGCGGTCGCTGCACGGGCGGGGCAAAGCGGCCGAACGATCGTGAAATCCTGCTTGTTGAGGACGGACGACATGGCCGAGAACGGAACGCGAGCGGTCCAGGGGCTGCTGTTCGACATGGGCGACGTGCTCTACGACGCCACGGTCTGGCGTCGCTGGCTGCTGCAATTGTTGCACCGCATGGGATTGCACGCGCAATATCGCAGCTTCTTCAAGCTTTGGGATTGCGACTTTCTCGACGACGTTCATTGCGGGCGGCGCGAGTACGGCGAAGCCTTTCAGGCGTTTTTGCTTGCCGCCGGCTTGACTCGCGGCCAAATCGATGAGGTCGAAGCGGCCAGCCAGGCCCGGAAGCGCGAATTGGAACGCGGCGTGCGACCGTTTCCCGGCATTCGCGGCGTGCTCCATCGACTGCACGAGGCCGGCATGACGCTGGGCGTGCTGAGCGATTCAGAATCGACGGCCGAGGAATTGCAACTCCGACTGAACCAACTCGGCATCGGGCATTGCTTTATCGCCGTCGTGTCTTCGATCGACCTGGAACGCACCAAGCCCGACCCCGTGTGCTACCGCGCAGCCGTCGCCGCGATGGGGTTGCCCGCGGAGTCGACCGCCTTTATCGGGCACGACGCCGAAGAGTTGGCCGGCGCCCGCGCCGTCGGCATGAGGGCCTGGGCCTTCAATTTCGACGCGGATGCCGTGGCCGATCGGTATTTGGTGCGATTCGACGAATTGCTGCAGTGCATCGACCGGCGAGAGCGGCTTGCGATGGCGAACACGAGGGCAGTCTGAGATGCAGGTTTTTGCGCGCCATGTGTTGGCGGCTGGCCATGCCGACGCCGCGGCGCCGGCGTTGTTGCTCGAAGGCGCCTGGCCCCAATCAACTTTCGCCGCCGAACGCTGGTCGCTCGATGAAGCGATCGACGATCGCTGCCGATGGATCGACCGCACCGCCGCGGAACTCGCCGAGCGGCTCGGCAAGGCGCACGTCAATCCTTTAGCTGCCGGGCGCCCGGGGTTGAGCCCAGGCGAAGCCCCAGTTTGCAGAAACAAGGCGGCAGGAGACGCCGGCGGCGAAATCACGTTCGCCTACCTGAACGCCCTGGCGTTGCGATATTACTTCGTCAAGTTGCTCCGCGTCGTAGCTTTCTTCGATCAGATCCGGCGACCGGCGGCGTCGGAACCAATCTGCTTGCACGCCGCTGGCGGCCGCGATGAGGATTACGTCGATCTGTTTTCCGAACTTGCCCGCACGCATGGCTTCGCGGGGCAGATCGTTTGGCGCGAAGCTGCGGAGAACACGGCGCCCGCGTCCGACGAAATGCGAGCCTGGCGACGCTGGGCGGCTCAGGCCGACGATCTGTTTCCGGCTGTCGCCGCCGCCGATAGCGACGACCGCATCGTGCTCTGCGGCAACCCGCGCTTGCTCGATCCGGTGTGCGCCGCCCTGCTGGCGCGAGGTTGCCGCGTTTGGTGGTTGTACGAGCGGTTCGCGGTGCGTTCCTGGTGGCGCTGGCGTCGAGCGGGCGTCGGACAATTGGTTTGCGAAAGCGCTCTCGATCGTCCTTGCCGCTTCAACGACGGCGGCCCGGTCGGCAAGCTGGAGGTTCGAGGCGTCGACCTCGCGCCCGCTGTGGAACGTTGGCTAAGTCGACAGGCGGCGCAGTGCGGCGCGGCGCAATCGCGGCTGGTCGCGCAAATCGACGAGCACTTTCGCGCGGTGCAACCGACGGGCCTCGTGCTCGACGAGGATGCCACCCCGCTCAAGCGCGCAGCCACGGCCCTGGCGAGACGCTGCCACGCGCGCTCGATCGTCGTGCAGCATGGAGCGCCGTGCGGCCCGTTCGGCTTTGCGCCGCAGGCGGCCGATCGGCTCTGCGCGTGGGGGGCTTCTTCGCGCGAACAGTTGTTGCACTTTGGCGCCGCGGCGGAGCGCATTTGCGTGACCGGCTGGCCGCAGATCGAAAGGCGGTTGTGCGAGTATCGCAACAAGCCGCCGCAACGGTCTAAACGCACCTCCAAAAGAATTCTCTTGCTGGCCACCTTGCCGCCTGACGACTCCCGTCCCGATACCGTTTCGTTTCACCTCACCCGGCGAACGCACGAGCAAATGCTCGACATGGCTTGCGCGGCGGTCGCCGGGCTGCCGCAAGCCAGGCTTACGATCAAGCTCCATCCGCGCTGCGGCGAAGACGCCGTTTTTCTCGAGGCGCTCGCTCGTCATCCGGGACTGAAAGGCGAAGTCGTCCGTTCGCGCAAGCTCGATCGGCTGATCGCCGAAAGCGATTGCGTGCTCAGTTGCGCGTCGACTTCGGGCATCGAAGCGGCGCTGGCCGGGGCGCCCGTCGTTCAACTGCTGCCCGTCGGATCGGGCGAAATTCTGCCCGCCGATCGCTGGGGCATGTTGGGATCGGCGCGTCAGCCAAGCGAATTGGAAGCATTGCTGAGCGAGGCGCTCGCGCGCGGCTGGCAGAAGCCGGAAGACCTCGCGCAAAGCTTCGACGGCATCTGCTCGCGCGACCCTCGGCGTTCGGCCGTCGACCGCATAGTCGACACATTGCTCCAAACGGATCTCGTCGAGGCCGCGCCGGCAAACGCAGACTCACGCGGGTGTTGAGGAAGGGGATGCGGCACGGAGCCACGGAGAACGGAGCCACGGAGAGCCCAGCGCGGCCCTTCGGCCGCAACCAATTGAGCCACGGATGGAACACGGATAAAACACGGATGAAATGCAGAATGAGGCTCTTTCGCAGGATCCATGAGTGGTTTTATCGCTGGTTAGCATGGTTGGGGTTGCGTTTACCAAGGCATTGCCGGGCAAATAAACGTGGCGTTAGTAAGTGAGACGCCGGTGAGGAGCCGAATTGGAAAACACCATGTCCGATCCGTGTTCGATCCGTGTTTCATCCGTGGCTCGCCTCCGCCAAAAGCGCCGCATGAATCTTCGCGAGACACGGAGAAATAGAACGTTTGTAGTACAGAGAACACCGAGAAGGAGAAAAAAGAAGACAGAGAAGCAGTAGTGATTAAGTGCTTGTGTTTGGCGACCATTGTACTAAATGGCATCTCTTAACGTTGATCCGTAATTTCAATTTCCTCATACCTTTGTCTCTCTCGGTGCTCTCTGTGCTCTCCGTAGCTCCATGACTCCGTGGTGAACTCCCCCCGAATCGCCTTAGAGTCAAAAAACTGAAATAGGAAGAATCGCCTGATGTCCGTTTGCTCCGAACCCGCTCCGTTTGCGGCGGCTCCCGAGCGCGTGGCCCCGGTCAGCGGTTGGCGGCGGATGCTGGCGGATTCTCTGTTGGTCAGCGCGGCGACCATCGTTTGCCAGGGTTTGGCGGTCGCGACCAGCCTGTTGCTGCGATTTGTGCTCGATCCGGCGCAGATGGGCGTCTGGCAGGGGCTCAAACTTTTTTTGAATTACGCCAACTATGCCAATCTCGGCATCAGCAAAGGCGCCGCTCGCGAGCTGACCGTCGCGCTCGGCAAAGGCGACGTCGCCGAGGCCGAGCAAGGGCTCAACCTGGCGTTCACCGTCAATACGCTCAGCAGCTTGCTCTATGGCGCCTTGTTGGCGGCGGCCGGCTTGTGGATCGGCCTTTCCAGCGGCGGAATCGGGCGTAACGCTTGGACGCTCGGCCTGCTCGCGTTGGCGGTACTGGTCGTGGTGCAGCGACATCTTACGTTTCACGTGACCATCCTGCGTTGCCGCCAGGCGTTCGCCTTGACGTCGAAGCTGGCGATCGTCGAAGGCGCGCTGACGTTGTTGGTCGTCGGCGGATGCGCATATTCGTGGGGGCTCCAGGGTTTATATGCCGGCACGCTGCTGGTGTTGTTGGCTTCGCTGGCTTACCTCAAAGCCTGCGGCGCCGAGCCGTTCGCCTGGGCGTGGAACCGGCGCGAGATCGCCCGGCTGATCGGCATCGGCGGGCCGATTCTACTGGCCGGCGCCGCGAGCGTGCTGTTGCAATCGATCGACCGATTGATGATCTTGGCCTGCTCCGAAAGCCGCGAATTCGAATTGGGCTGTTACTCGTTGTCGCTGTTGGTCGGCGGCCAAATCAGCGGCCTGGCCAACATGCTGTCGCTGGTGATGGGACCGCGGTACGGCGAACTCTTCGGCAGCACGGGCCAACGCCGTAGCGTGGCCTTGCTGGCGGCTCGGGCCAGCGAGTTACAAGCTTGTCTGCTGGCGCTGGCCGGCGGCTGGGCGATCGTCTTGGCCGTGCCGGTGCTCGGGCGGCTATTTCCGGCGTATCGCCCCGGCGTGGCGCCCGCGGTGTGGCTCGTGCCGGGCGCCGTGGCGCTCGGCCTCGGCTTGCCGGCCAATCAATATCTGGTGGCCGTCTATCGCGAACGCTGGGCATTGGCCGCCGTGCTCTCGGGCGTCGTGCTGGCCGCGCTGGGCAGCTACGCGGCGTTGGCCGGCGGCTATGGGCTTGTCGGGGTGGCGGCCAGCACGTCTTGCGCGTACGTCGTTCACTTTGTGTTGCTGGCTGCGATTTCGCTGTGGCTTGAACTCGACGCGGCGGCCCGCATGCGATACGTGCTGGGAATGTCGCTGATTCTAGGACCCGTGCTCGGCCTGGCGGCGTGGTTGGAATACGCCTGGCCCGGCGATGAGGCGAATCTCGCCTCGGCCGCGTTCAAAGCATGTCTCGTATTCGCGGCCTGGCTGAGCGCCGCCGCTATCGGATGGCATTGCGGCTGGCGCGAAATCTGCCGCGAGGAGCGAGGCCAATGACGCGCCTGCCCTTGGCCGAACTCGAACGACGCTGCCAGAAGCCCGACTATCGGCTGATCGGCAACTGGATGGCGCGCCGAGTCAGCCGGCCTCTGGCGCTCAGGGTGACCTGGCTCGTGCTGCCGTGGGGATTGTCGGCGCATGCCGCGACCGGCCTGGCCGCGCTGGCGGCTGCGGCCTCGGCCGTGTCTTTCGGTTATGGCAGCCTGTCGAGTTGGCTGCTGGGCGCCGCGCTGTTGCAAGTCTGGTATCTGCTCGATCACGTCGACGGCCAGCTTGCCCGGTTCCACGGCGCGGCTTCGCTCGACGGCGTGCAGCTCGATTATCTGATGCACCACGTCGTCAACCTGATCGTGCCGTGGGGGCTCGGCTTTGGACTGGCCGGCCGACCGCTCGACGCGACGTGGCTCGTGCTCGGGTTAGTTTTCAGCCTTGGACTCGTGGCGATCGGCCTGGTCAACGACACGCGTTACAAGGCTTTCATCGAGCGGTTGAAATCGCTCGAAGGGGAACTGCGCGTCGTCGGCGGCGCGGGCGGCCGGCCGGCGCCCGCGCCGCCGCTTCCGCGGCGCCCGTTGAAGCTGGCTGCGTACACGGCTCGCAAAGCGTGCGAAATTCACGTGGTGATGAACGCGCTGACGATTGTGGCCGCCGCCGAGTGGCTGCTCGACGATCGGGCGTTTGTCATCGCGCGGCTCTACTTACTGCTGATGGCGCCGGGCGCCTTGATCGTGGCCCTGGCGACAATCGTTCGTTTGCTCCGAGCAGAAAGCTGCGAGCAAGAATTCGCCAGGTGGTATCGCCCAGCGGACGGCCATCTGCTCTCCTTCGACGGCCGGCGCTGGCAAGTTCTGCCTGAGGGTGATTCTGGGCGTATCGAATGACCAACATGACTCGTCAGCGCACGCGATCGAGGGAGCTTCAATATTCTCCCGATACCATTCGACCGTCGCGCTTGGCGCCCAGAGCCTGGTAGACCGCCACGTGGTCGATCGTCTGGCGAATGAATCGGGCGCTGCCGTCGCCTAGCAGGAATTGCGAGCCGTCGGGATGCGCCGACTTGAAGCCCGCTTCCGTCGTCCAGTTGCAGGAGCGATGGCAAGGGTCGGGAGAACTGTCGTCGCAGGTGTCGAAATTGATCGGAACCAGCGTGGTGCAGTAGCCGTTGCCGTCGTTGGTGTAGGCCCAGCCGTTGCGCGCGTGTTCGGAGCAACGCGGGCGGACCTCTCCAAAAAAAATCGTATTGGACAAGCCGTCCGTCACCTCCTGCAGTCGAGTCGAAACGGCGACCCGCGTAAATGGGCCGGCGTAGTTCAACGGATCGTCCAGCGGCGCCATTGAAAGCGATTGCCAAGGATTGGGGCAGGAGCAGTTCACGTTGTTGAAGACGTCCGTCGGCCCGCGCGACGCGGAATAGTTATGGACGGCGCGACCGTAGTACGTCGCCGCGCTATCGTCGCTGGGACAGCGATAGACGGGAACGGGGGCCGAAGCGAGCAAGTTCGCCGTGCCGGGCATCAAGGCGCCATCGGTGCTCGGCAAGGTGAAGTTGAAAACCTGGTAAAGCTGATTCTGCTCGACAAACGGCAGCAGTTGAATGAGAATCGGCCCGTGATAGACTCCCAGCGACGGCTGCCAAAACGCCCCAGGCGGAAGTTGCTTGAAGGTTTGTTCGTAGTTGGCCAACGCCAACCCGATCTGCTTGAGATTGCTGTTGCACTGCGCGCGGCGCGCGGCTTCGCGGGCCGCCTGTACGGCCGGCAGCAGCAAGGCCACCAGCACGCCGATGATGGCGATGACCACGAGCAGTTCGACCAACGTAAAGCCGTGAAAGGGTTTTCTGGCCATGATTCGCTCCCGCCTTGATTCGGCGTCTGATCGTTTCGAAACCTGGTTTGACGGTTGTTTCCTACCGAATGACCGGATCCGCTAAGTCTCCGCCAGCGCCGCGTCGGGCCGCCGCGAGTTCGCGTGGCTGCGATAAAAGCGGCGAAACGCGGAGTCTCGCGACAGCAATTCTTCGCGCCCGCCTTGCTCGACGATCCGCCCGCCGTCGAGCACCAACACGAGGTCCGCTCTTGCCAGCGTGGACATCCGATGCGCGATGATCACCGTGGTTCGGCCGCGCATCAGGCGCTCCAACGATTCGAGCAGGCAGGCCTCGGTTTGGGAGTCGAGGGCCGAAGTCGGTTCGTCCAGGACCAAGATCGGGGCGTCCTTCAGAAAAGCCCGAGCAATCGCCAGCCGTTGCCGCTGCCCGCCCGACAAGTTGACTCCGCGTTCGCCCAAGAGCGTGTCGTAACCGTCGGGCAAAGCGCGAATGAATTCGTCGGCTTGCGCCTGCCTGGCGGCCTCCTCGATCTCTTCGCGCGACGTTGCGGGCCGCCCGACCGCGATGTTTTCGGCGATGGTCGTCGAGAACAGCACGGCGTCTTGCAACACCACGCTGACTTGACGCCGCAGCCAGGCCAGCTTCAGGTCGCGCAAATCGCGGCCATCGAGCAACACTTGGCCCGAGGTCGGATCGAAGAACCGCAAGAGCAGCGCCGCGAGCGTCGATTTGCCCCCGCCCGTGCGCCCCACGAGTCCGACGACCTGACCCGGCTCGATTGTCAGGTTGATCCCGCGCAGCACCGCGCGGTCGGGAGAATAGCCGAATTCGACGTCGCGAAGTTCCAGCCGCCCGCGGACTTCGGCCGGCTGCAAGGCGCCCGGCCGATCGGCGACGTCGATGGGCGTATCGAGCAGCTCGAAGACGCGCTGCAATTGAGCTTTCGCCAGGTGATAGACGTTCATGCCTTGGCTGAATGAATTCAGCGGCTGGTAGATCATGCCCAGATAAGCCAAAAACACCAGGATGTCGCCCACGGAAAGCCGGCCGGCCAGCGCTGCCTGCGAGCCGAGCCAAACCACGAGGGCCGTGCCGGCGGCCATCGTCAGCCCGATGCTGGCGGAAAACAGTAATTGCACCGCCGCCAGCCGTTGATTCATCGCTCGGCTGCCTTGGCCCAACTCGTCGAAGGCGGCGGCGACGGCCGGCTCTTGAGTAAACGCTTTCACGATGCGTATCGAGGAGAGCGACTCCTGCACCGCGGAGACCAACCGGGTTTCCTGTTCGTGGTAACGCTGGGAATGCCGTTCGATGCTTTGGCCGAAGCGGTGGATCAGGCGCCAGAACACGGGCATGATCGCCACGGTCGCCAGGGCCAGCCAAACGTCGAGCCGTAGCATGATCAGCACGATGCCCGCCAGCGTCGCGGCGGCCGTTGCCATGGGAATCAAGGCATTGGTCAACAACGACTGCGCCGCGTGCGTATCGTAGGCGATCCGGTAAAGCGAATCGCCGACCTTCGAGCGATCGTGATAGCTCAAGGACAACCGATGGACGTGATCGCCGACGTCGCAGCGCAATTGGTGTACGACGCTCCAGCCGGCTCGGACCAAGAGAAACTGACTTGCCGTCGCGGCCAGGCGGTGCAGCACGGCGAGCAACAGGATCGCCAGGCATATGCCGAGCACCTCGCCCGACGCGTCGTGGCGGGCGAACGCCGGCCAAATCCGCGCCAGCCAATCGGGCGCCGGACGCTTGCTAAACACGTAGTCGACCAATCCCTTGATCGGCCAGGGTTGCAGCAATTCAAAGGCCGACGCCGTCAGCAAGAGCAGCGCTCCGCATGCGGCGTCGCGGCCGGCCAGGCGGCGATAGGCGAGCAGTCGCCGAATCATGAACCGGCCTCCTCGACGCGAATCATCCCCAACGGCTTGCCGCATTCTTCCGCCAACTGCGAGACGGCCTCGACCATCGCCCGCTTCGCCGACAACAAGTATCGCAACACGATCGCCAAGGGCAAACCCAGCGGCAACAGATAGGGCGCGAAGGCCAGCCCGACCAAGGATACGCCGATGACGCCCGCCATCGGCCACACGAACGGCTTAGGCCGGGCGGTGATGCGATAGCGCACGTAGTGCGCGCCGCGTTCGAGGATCTCTTCGTACGCCGAGCAGAGTTGCAGCCGATAAGGACCGGGGCCGCTGATGTCCAGATCGGCCTCGCTCCATCCGCTGCTCGGTTCGCAAATCCAGCCGCAGGCCCGCAAATGGTCGTCGAGCGCTTCGAGCCAATTGGCTCGCTGGGCGAGGTTGCCGTAGATCAGCCCCTCCGCTCCAAAGCCGAACTCCGTCTGCCGCGCGTCCCGCCAGCCGCGGATCCGCGCTTTCGCTCTGGCCAACGGTTGAACGATGTGCAGCCAGGCGACTAAGAATCGGCCGATCCACAGTCGCCGCCCCTTCCACCCCTTGGCTCGGCCGGCGTGCAGCGCGGGCACGGCCGCGGCGGCCAGCGTCGCCCCGGCCATCGCGACGCCGCAAATCGCCAGCGCCACGGCCATGACAACCGAACTGGCAAAGGCGAGCGCCGCCGAGCAGAGCACCGACGCGGTCAGCAATTGCCATTCGGCCATCGTGAAAATCTGAAACCACCAGGTGAGAAACGGCTGATAGACCGACTGAAACTGCGCCCCGCAAAAACGTCCTTGGTAAACGCGAGGCCGGAAGACCGAGGGGAGCCCTTCGCGCCGCAAGCTGGTGTGGACTCCGTCGTAAATGCTGCCCGCCCAGACGGCGTCGCCATAGACGTTGAAACGCCCAGGGTATCGCTGTTTGAGATGCGCCTCGGCGTAGCCGTAGCCCGCTTGCTGCCGCCAATAAGCCTTGATTGTCGGCCGGCGATGGTGCCAGACGATCGCACTGGGACTGAAAGCGATCGTTTCGCCGTGGACCAGCAACTTCCAGCATGCGTCGACGTCGTCCCCCGCCGCGCGATGCGTGGGGTCGAAGGCGCCGACTCCCGTCAGTGCATCTTTGCGATATGCCATGTTGCAGCCGGGCACGTGTTCGGCGCGCTCATCATCGAGCAAGACGTGCGTGGGATTTCCGGGGGCATAGTCGATGCACTGGGCGATGAAGCCGTCTTGCGGCGGAGAAAGGTTGGGGCCGCCGACCGCGGCCGCCTGCTTGTTTTCCAGCTTGGTCACGAGGTAATACAGCCAATCCGCATCGGCATAGGCGTCGCTGTCGATGAAGGCCACGATCTCGCCCGTGGCCGCTTCGATGCCCAGGTTCCGCGCCCGGCTCAGTCCGCCGTTGGCCACGCGCAGCGAGCGGCACGCATGACGCCGGACGATTTCGGGCGTGTTGTCGGTCGAGCCGTCGTCGACGACGATCACCTCGTAATCGGGATAATTCAAGCGGCCCAACGACGACAGGCACTCGTCGAGCGTGGCCCCTCCGTTGTAGCTGCACACGACGACTGAAACCAGCGGCCAGGCGCGATCCCGCAACTCGTAGAGCGTCGAACGATAAGAGGCTTCCACTGTCTCCAAGGCCGGTTTCGGGCGCCGGTCGGCGTCCGTCAGTCCGAACGCCCAACCATCGATGCGTTCGCCGAAAATCGTCCATTCGTCGGTCCAACTGTAGACGGCGGCGCCGCACAAGCCCTGCTCGAAGGCGGCTTGCAACTGCCAGCGCAGGAACTCGGCCTGTTTCTCCGCGCCGTGCTGCCGGCTGTCGAGTCCCAGTTCCGCCAAAAAGAGCGGCCGCTCGCCGGCCAGCGTCTGCAGCCGCGCCAGATACCGGCGAAAGTCGCCCTCTCGCTCCAAATAGATGTTGTACGAAACCACATCCAGGAACGAGAGGTTCAAATGCTCGGTCGGCGGATGATTGGCGTAGGTGACGAGCGCCTGAGGCGACTCCTCTTTGACGATCTCGTACAACGTGCGCAAAAAACGTTCGATCCGCGAACGTCCGTACCAGCGGACCATCAGCGGAGGAATCTCATTGCCGATGCTGTACATCAACATCGCGGGGTGGCCGGCCAAACGGCGCGCGTGCTCGCGAGTCCAAGCGTACAACTTGCGAACTACGGGCTCGTCGATCTGGCAATACCGCGGTCCCCAGCAAATATCGGGAATCAGGTACAGTCCGACATCCGCCGCCGCGTCGGCGATGCGGTCGGAGGGCGGAGCGTAAAGACGTACGGTGTTGATGCCGGCCTCGCGCATCTGCGCGAAATCATCCCGCAGTTGAGCAAACGGCGGGAATGGTTCGCCTTCGTCGTTCGCGCCGAAGCTGCCGTAGGTGACGCCCTTGGCCCAAAAACGCCGGCCTTGCGTGCAGAGAAACTTGCCTTCGATCGTCGGCGGGGCCGCGGACGATGTGGGAGTCGAAGGCGCAAACGCGGGCGCGGGGGGCCGAGCCGATTTGCGCCGAGGAAACAGGATCGTTGCCATACGCCACGCGAAAAGTTCGAGGGATCGCGCCCCGTGGAAAATGATCAGGACGGTTGGCGAGGCGCTTTCCCCCCTTGCAGCCAGCGTGTCACCTGATCCCGAGCGGTTCCCTCATCGCTCGCAGTGCCGTGGCGGCGGAAATGCGCAAACTTCGCCTCTTGATCGTTCCTTTGTTCCGGAAAAAACGACGGTAGCTTTTCCGGCCGCGCAACGTCTTGCAACAACCGTTGGCGAGAGGAGCGGCACAAAACCAGCCGTTGGTTTAGCGCTCTCCGCAGTCAGCGCAAAATCGCCGCTGACCACGCGCGGCTTGAAAAGCCCAGAAAGATGTCAGGCGTTTTATCTGGCTCCTGTCAACGCTTCACCGCGCCCCCGCACGGTTACTGGCCGATCCGCCTGAAAATCGATCGACACTAGCCTGAATGAACTTACTTGGAGCGTATTCGTCCGTCAAGGTGCGGGCCGCTAAAAAATTTATCTTTACCCTATCGGGTTGTACGGACCCGAATTCCCCGTTTTTCGAACTGGGCGAGCAGGGCGGACCGCGGATCTGCGTTTTTCGCATCCCCGTCCTATAATGCAGGAGTGGCCTCGGGCTTTCGCTTTTTTCAGCATTTTGCAGGCCGTCGATGATGAACCGTTCTCCGGCAATTCGCCTGGCGATCGTCGCCGGGCTGTACTTGGCTGCCGCCTGTTCGGCGGCGCAGGCCGAGTCTACGTTCAACGTGGCCGAGGCCCGCAAAAGCGTGGTCTTCATTCGCCGCATCACGCCCGGCCGCGAGACGGCCCTAGGCTCGGGGTTTTTGGTCTCGGCCGACGGCCTGATTTACACCAGCCGCCACGTGATCGAAGCGGCCGATCCGACCGCCAAAGGCACGCTGATTCTGGTCGGCGTGCCGTCGAAGGGCGATCCCGACGACTTGGATTGGTTCCCTGCGGCCGTGGCTTCCGCCCCGGCGGATAAGAACCTCGACTTCGCCATACTAAAGATTACCGCGCGCGAAGACTACGGCTCGTTTCCCCCGCTGCCGCTGTCGTTCGACAAGCTGCAACTCGGCGCCGACGTGGCCGTGATCGGCTATCCGTACGTTCGCGAGAACGAGGCCGTGCTGTCGTTCAACAAGGGCAATATTTCGGCCACGCGAATTCGCTTCAGCGGCTTGAACTACTATCAGACCGACGCCGCAGTGAACCACGGCAATTCGGGCGGCCCGCTGTTGAATCTCGCCGGTGAGGCGGCGGGCATCGTGACGCTGAAGGAAGTCAACGCCGAGAACGTCGGCTTCGCGATTTATCTCAGCGAAGTCCGCAATTTCGCCGCCGTGCCGGAAGACCGGCTGACGAAGTTGAAGTTGAAACGCGGACCGATCGATCTCCGCGAGCTGCGCTTGCCGACGACGATCCAGCCGCGCGTTTCCGCCTGGGAACTCGCCAAAGGGCGTCCGCAGGAGAAAAAGGCCGAACTGATTCTGGACGACCGGGGCGGACCGTTCTGGGTCAACAGCCGCCAAACGTTGCCCAGCGATTTTCAATTGGTGATTTCGTGCGCATTGGAATATCTGCAAGGCTCGCAGAAGATCGATATCGACCATCACGCCAGCCTGCGGAATCTGTACGTCAGTTTCGACGCCAAGGCCGTCGAGGCGCCGATTTTCGAGCGCAAAGGATACCTGGTGCAATTCGGCCACAAGACGCTGGCCTTGTTCAAAGACGACAAACTGCTCAAAAGCGTGCCGCAAGGCAACCAGCAGGGCAAGCCCTTCCGGCTCTCGATCACCAAGCAACGCGGCGAGATCGAAATCGCCGTCGACGGCAAGACGCTGCTCGCATACCGCGATCCGCAGCCGCTGGCCGGCAACGAGCGTTTTTCGCTGGGCGGCTATCTTTCGCGGCTGCACCTGGGCGAGGTGACTGCCATTCAGCTCGACGCATCGCCCAAGGCCGACGGCGCCAAGCCCGCCGGTAAGGCCCAGCAAGCGACGGCGATAGAAAAGCGATAGCGGCGTCGCAAGCGAGGGAGTTCAACACGGAGGCACGGAGAACACAGAGATAAGAACAGGACGGGCGAATCAGATTCTTCGAATTTTGGATTGTTCGAGACGCATGCAAAAGTTGAATCGGATTCCAATTCGTGTTTCCGTACATTCGTGGTTCCAATACCCGTCGCTCTTGGCAAACCCAATCCAATCCTGTCGTGATTGGATACTATGGGCCGTCGCCTTCTTCTCCGTGTCCTCTGTGCCTTCGTGGTGAACCAAACTCGATCGCTCAAAGCGATCGTGCCGCGGTGGAGCGAGAGGTCGCTCGCAAGTGCTCCCAAAGCTGTCGTAGCGAGGGCAGGCAGTCGGGCGAGAGCGTGCGGCGGGCATAGGTGATCTGCGAATAGAGTTGTGCCAGTTCGCGCGCTTCGGCTGCAATCTGCGGCGCCTGGCCGGCCAACTGTTGCGAGAATTCCAAGGGCGTTGCGTCAGGCCGGCGCGGCGAACCTCGCTCGAAGGCCCAGGCCTGCAAGGCGTCGAAGCTGTAACGCACCAACTGCTCGGGCGAAGTCCGACTGGCCGCCCCGCTGAGAAACGGATCTTCGAAAGCCGCAAACGGCCTCGGCGGCGGTTTCGCTTCAGCGGCGGCTTCGCTGGCGGCGGCCTGACGCCGGCCGAACAGACCGCTGAGGATATTCTTCAATTCCTCTAGCAACTGCCGCAAAAACGCCAGCACCTGCCGGCGGTACTTTAAAAACCCATAGATCGCCGCCGCCAGCATTGCGGCATACATGGCCCAGCGAATCCACGAGGCCAACGGCACGCTGCTCAAATCGGGCAATCGCGACGGCGTCGGCGGTTCAGCAGGCGGCGCGTCATTCGACGGCGCTTCAGACGGCATCGATTGCGACGAACGCTGATTGGTTGTTTGCTCCTCCTGCTGCTGCGACGCTTGCCCTTCCCGGCTCTGCTCCCCGTTTCGCGTTCCGCGTTCCGCGCTCTTTTGCCCTTGCCCCTGTTGCCCTTGCCCCTGTTGCCCTTGCCCCTGTTGTCCTTGCCCCTGTTGTCCTTGCCCCTGTTGCCCTTGCCCCTGTTGGCCCTGCCCCTGTTGACCCTGCCCCTGTTGACTTTGCCCCTGATCTTGCTTGCCTTGCTCCGCGTTCCGCGTTCCGCGTTCCGCGCTCTCATTACCGCCCGCCCCGTCCTTGGCGCCCTTCGTCGCGCTGTCTTTCAAGATCGCGTGTCGCGAAGCCTCGCGCGTGGGCGAACCGAGGGCGCCGGCGATCATTTCCTCGACTGGATACTCGGGATTGGGCCGAGGGATGATTTGAGCGGCGAGCAGCAAGGCCACGATCAGCACGGCGCCGACCGAAAGCCAGACGCCGGTCATCGCCAGCGGCATCTGCAAGCGGCGCTGCCGCAGATAACGCCGCAGGCCGAGAAAGCTGGTCGTGAGCAACAAGCCGAGGCCGCTCGCTACATAGCTCGCCAACAGCAGGAATGCATACCGGTGGCGCAAGACGTCTCCCGCCGGAATGAAAGCTTGCCCCAGCCCGAACAGGGGCAACGCCGCCAGCGAAAAGTAAACCACCCACAGCCCCGGCGCGTGCGGGCGGCGGCGCCGCTCTTCAGGGCTTTCCAAGAACCGCTGCCAAAAATTCTTTACAGCCGGACGATCCTGGCCGGCGGTTACAGGCGAGCCTGGCGAGCCGGAGGCGTTAGCCTCCGGGTACCAGGGGGCTGACGCCCCCCGCTCGCCAACTGACGCGCCTGGCTCGCCGGCCGATGCCGCGCTGTCGTCGAGCCCGGCGATTTGCAGCAAGCCTTCACCCGACGCGTCTTGGTCGTCGTCCACGAGCGTGCAATCCCAGGTCAGCTTGTGGGCGCACCACCAGGTCAAGGCCATCAAGCCCCAGGCGATGAACGGCGAGTCGACGAATCGCAGCATCGCCACGCCGACGGCGCCAGCCAGCGCCAGCCCGTAGACGCTCGCCTTTTCGGCTCCTTC
>DATKRK010000312.1:0-71112 GCA_035532215.1 Pirellulales bacterium
GGCCCGCCTCATCGGCCGGCAACAAACACATTCCTTGTGCGCTCACGGTCACAGCCTCCTTGCTGCCTTGGTGGGTTCTTTTCCAAACCCCAAGGTACTCAAGGACTGTGACTTGCGCCTATTTCAACGGTATTGAGGCTAGCCCGGCGCTTTCGGAAAAGCAAGCGTATCCCGAAAAAAAACTGGGCCAGTTTTTCGCATGAAAAAGCCGCGTAGGGCGGGCCCTGCCCACCAGAACGCGGCTTGGCGCCCAATTCACCTCGGGCGCGGATCACCTCGCGGAATCGGCGTATATGACGCCACAATCGCGAGTGGAAAGCGTGTTGGTTGTTCGTGCTCCAACGGCTCGGGTCCGCGTTGCGGCGGCGCATCGTGGGCGGCGCCCACCCTATCCCTGAAACGCAACGGTTGGTCAACAGGTTTTTTGGCGAACGGGTTGTTTTCCTCGATTCCGTTCCGCTGCGAACAGAGAAGAGGGGAAGGGGGATGGGGGTCCGGGGGAAGGGAACTTGGGGCCTGATGGTCCCTTCCCCCGCTGCAGCGCCATCGATTTTGATTTACTTGCGGACGTCGCGAAACATGGGGAAAGATCCCTTTCAGATAAAAACGGCCCAGCCGATCGGCGTCGCAGCGGTCGCCTTTGGCTTCGTTCTTGGCCAGCACCTTGATGGCCGGCGGGTGGCCCAAGTGCGGATCGAGGCCGAGTTCCTGGAGCAGATCGGCGACCCACTGCCAGCCAAAGGCGCCTTCCATCGCCACCGGCGTGCCCGCTTCGATCCGGGCCAGCCAGCCGCGCATGGCGTCTCGATCGGCATGCTCCAATCGCTTGCGTTCGATCACGCGGATCTCCCCATCCTCGTTGCGGCGTTGTACACTCACCTGGCTGAACTTGCGGTGCACATCCCAGCCCAATGCTTTCGAGATCATCGCTACCTCCGTCGAGTTGGAACTCAAGGTCGTTGAACAACCCCGAGTCTAACTCGGCGAGGTAGCGTTTCATCCCATTGCAAATCTGAGCGCGGCGCCGACTTGGCTTGGGACGTTACTTAACGCTCATAGCTTGCGAAGGCCGCGTTCGGCTCTCAAACCAGGGCGGGCTCCGTTTCGCGGGCGGCGTCGGCGCCTAGCGTCAGCAGAATCTCTTGCGTCCGGTCCAAATCCGACGCCGTTGAAGCTTGCTTGCGACGCTCCTGTAATTCCGCAGCCAAGGCGTTGAACTCTCCGGCCATTTCTCGCCAAAAATCGTCGTCTCGGAAGGAAAGCGTTTCGACCGGCTCGCCCTGGGCCAGTTGACGCATGGCGCGACGCAGACGCATGATCGGCCCCGCCAGCCGGTTGCTCAGTTGCACCATATCGTAAACGATGACAGGCAACAGCACCAAAGACGCGATGGCGATCGGCCGGCAGAGGCCCCACAAGTCGGCGTACGGAGTTTGCAGGCCCGTGCGTCCGCTGACCAGCTTGAGCAGCGCGGCGACGCCGATCGTCATGACCGTGCAGCCAAACCAGTAAAACGCCGTCCGCGCCGCCAAGGCGCCTTGGACGTCGTAATCGACCAAAAACTTTTTGCGTTTGTAATGAGCCATGTCGGAAGTCTCCCAGGGTAGACGCGAAGCGGATGTCGCTGCAGTCCGTGGCGCCGCTCGGGCCGGAAATTCGCTTGTGAACGCCGTTTGAACTCTAACGTCTGCCGCCGCCGCGTGCCGGGCCATATTTTTCCGATCTTTGGGTTCGCCAGGTCGTTATTTACGCAACCGCCATTGCGAACGGCAGATGCAGCGAGGAAACGGACCGGCCGCTTCCCGCACGGCGCCGCGTTTTCCAACGCATTCAGGCCGCGCAACCCGAGCATTTGACCTGAGCCGAATCCGACCTACGTTTTTCGATAGGCGACAACCGCATTCCCTTCTCAGTGTCGCTCGAAGCAATTCCCGACGCACGCAGCCGCACGGCCTGACAAATCGCGGCAGAGGATCGCATGACTCAAGCAGGCGCCAAAGCGCTGCGAGCAGACGGTTGGCATTTCAATCACACTCTTCTCTACACAGGAGCGAAACCGCAATGAAGTTCAACCTTTTTTCCATTCGTTCGCAGCGGGCGCGATTCTGGCGGCTGGCGTTTGGTCTGGGCGCCATGGTCTGGTTTGCCGGCTTCAATGTTTCGGATGCACAAACGACGCCCGTCGGCACGACGCGAGTCGAAGAGGATTGGGAGTTGGTTGTCGGCGCCCCCGACGACAACGACAACAGTCCGCAAGTCACCTGCGTGATCGCGCCGAGCGATCTTGGCAGCGGTTACGCGGCGCTCGACGTGAACTTCCACAGTCAACCGGATTACGCGGCCGGCGGCGTGCAAATACACGTCTGGAGCCCGGACACCCCGATGCTCGTGGCCAATTCGGACGCGACGGCGACGTTGCAGACTTCGAGCGAGACGATTACCTGGACGACGCGGATGTCGGTGGCGAGCAACGCGCTGACGTTTCAGATCGTCAACGGCAGTTCGTCCACGTGGGGCGACTTCACCGACAACGGCAGCTTGCAATTGACCGTCGGAGCCCTGTTGGCGAACTTGGACGGCTACAGCCCCAGCGTCTCGATCGCCAACTCCGGAATTCCCTATGCCAGCAATCGCGTCACGTCTCTGACGCTGAAGGCCATTCGTTATTATTCGTCCTCCGGGCAGTTGCTCGGCCAAACCACGACCCCGCAAGTCGTCTACCCCAAATAGCCGAACTCGCGACGGGCGAATCCATCCAATCTTCGTCGTCCTTCTCAGGAGCAAGTCATGTCAACTCGTTCTTACCCGCGGGCCCGCGACCGCGCCGGCAACTTGACCATTTTAGCGGCGCTGTTGATGGTTGTGTTCATGGCCGCCGTGGCTTTTTCCGTCGACTTGGGCTATCTGTCCAACAGCATGGCTGAATTGCAACGCACGGCCGACGCCGCTGCTTTGGCTGCGGCTGAAGACCTGGTCTACCAAGGCACGCCCGGCACGCCGGTCAACTTGACCACGAATATCGCCCAGGCGCAAGCCGACGCCGTCAGCTATGCCTCGCGCAATTACGTCTGCAGTGCATCGCCGCTGGTTGGCTCATCGGACGTGGTGGTGGGTTACATCGCCAACCCGCGGCAACCCGGCGCGACGATGGATTTCACCAACCAGAACCAGTTCAACGCGGTGCAGGTGACCGTCAACCGCAACGAGAACGAAAACGGCAAAGTGCCGTACTTCTTCGCCAAGATCTTCGGCCTCAGCGGCCAGTCCGCCTCGGCCCAGGCCACCGCCGCGCTGATCAATAACATCGGCGGGTTTCAGATTCCCTCGGGCTCGTCGGGCTATATGCTGCCGATTCTGCCGTTCGCCGAAGACTCCTCGACGGTCGACAACCTGCTCGCCGGCGATTACGCCGCGTCCGGCCTGACCGACGAGTGGAGCTATAACGCCTCGACGAAAACGGTGTCTCAGGGCTCCGACGGCATCGCGGAATTCAACTTGTTCCCGCAGGGCACCGGTTCGCCGGGCAACCGCGGCACGGTCAAGATCGGCACGTCGAACAACAGCACGTGCACGATCGTACACCAGATCGTCAACGGCATCAGCGCCACGGACCTGTCCTACTATCCCAACGGTCAGTTGGCGCTGAACGATCAGGGCGTGTTGGTGCTGCCCGGCAACCCCGGCATCAGCGCGGGCTTCAAAAGCGCCCTGGCCTCGATCGTCGGCCAGACTCGCGTGATCCCGGTGTTCAGCACGGTCTCCGGCAACGGCAACAACGCCGAGTTCACGATCGTTCAATGGTTCGGCATCCGCGTGATGGCCGTCAACTTGACCGGCTCGATGACCTCCAAGTACTTGATGGTGCAGCCGGCCAACGTGTTCATTCAACAGGGCATCGTGCCCGCTACGTCGGGCAGCCAGACCAGTTACGCGGCATACTCGCCGGTATGGCTCATCAAATAACCGGCGATGGCCGTCCACGTCTTAACGAGGAACCTTCTATGACACGCCAGCGCGACCGGCGGGGCACGTCCGCCGTGGAATTTGCGTTCATCGCTCCGCTGTTTTTCATGCTCGTGATCGGGATGGTCGAATTCGGACGCGCCATGATGGTGCAACAGGTCTTGACCAACGCGTCGCGCGAAGGCGCCCGCCTGGCCAGCCTCGACAGCACCAACAACAGTTCGAGCCCGACCTCCACTGTCACGTCCGATATCAACTCGATTCTCTCCGGATCGAACATCACGGGCGCGACGATCGCGATTTCCCCCGGTTTACCGGTTGCGGCCGGGCAGAACATTTCCGTCACGGTCAGCGTGCCTTACATGAACGTGACCTGGATACCGCATCCCTGGTTTCTGGGAAGCGCCACGCTGTCGGCCAATTGCGTGATGCGCCGCGAGACGACGCAATAGCGATCGCTACGCCAGAATTTCGCGAATCGCCCGGCCGTGATCGAGATCGAGGCGCTTGCGGCCGGGAATTTCCAGCCGGCGGCTGTCGAGCCCGAGTTGCTCGAGCACCGTGGCGTGCAGGTCGGTGACGTAGTGCCGGTCTTCGACGGCGTGGAAACCCACTTCGTCGGTGGCGCCGTGGACGACGCCCCGCTTGAGGCCGCCGCCGGCCATCCATACCGAAAAGCCGTAGGGATGATGATCGCGGCCGTCGGCGCCTTGAGCGCCGGGCGTGCGGCCGAATTCAGTGCCCCAGACCACCAGCGTCTCGTCGAACAGCCCGCGCTGCTTGAGATCTTTGATCAAAGCCGCAATCGGTTGATCCACCTGGCCGCATAGCGCGCTGTGGCCCTTCTTCAGATTGCCGTGGGCGTCCCAGGCGCCGGCGCCGCCGTTGCTGCCGTGAAAGATCTGCACGAACCGCACGCCGCGCTCGACCAGCCGCCGCGCGGCCAGGCACTGCTCGCCAAACGTTTTGGTCGTCGGCTTGTCGAGACCGTAAAGCGCCTGCGTGGCGGCCGTTTCATCGGAGAATTTCAACAACTCCGGCACCGCCATCTGCATGCGGAACGCCAGTTCATAACTTTTGATGCGGGCCGCCAGAGCAGGATCGGCCGGGTACTCCACGCTCGACAAGCGGTTCAACTGGCCAAGCAGCTCGAACTCGCCTTGCTGTTCTTCCCGGAACACGTCGGGGCCCGGCGCCACATAGGGCAGCGGGTTCTTGGGATCGACCTGCAGTTGCACGCCGTTGTGCTCGGGGCCCAGGTAACTGGCGCCGTGGGCGCCCATGCCGCCGCAACAATCGGCGATCGGCGTGCCCATCACGACGAACTGCGGCAGATCGTCGTTGAGCGAACCCAGTCCGTAGTGAACCCAGGAGCCGATCGTGGGAAACTGCCCGTCGAGCGAATGTCGGCCGGTGTGGAACTGCAACTGCGCGCCGTGGTTGTTGTCGGTGGTCCACATCGAGCGGATGATGGCCAGATCGTCGACGCACTCGCCCAGGTGCGGCCACCAATCACTGATCTCGATGCCGCTTTGGCCGCGCTTGCCGTAGCCGATCTGCATCGGGAACAGGGCCGGGTGGACCTTGTGCAGCCCCGGCACGACCTCGCGCAGATTTTCCTTGAGAAACGACGAATCCAGCGCGGCGGCGTAGGGAGTTTCGGCGATCGTCTTGCCGGCGTACTTGTTCAGCGCGGGCTTGGGGTCGAACGACTCCATCTGGCTCGTGCCGCCCACCATGAACATCCAGATCACGCTCTTGGCCTTGCGCGCGAAGTGCGGGGCGCGTATCGGGCCGCCGGCGGGCGCCGCAGTCTCGGCCCGTGCGATGCCGTCGCGCTGGAACATCGAACCCAGCGCCAGCCCGGTCAGCCCCATGCCCGCGTCGGCCAAAAAAGTGCGGCGGTGAACGCCGTTGTTGGGAAAGCGATGGCCGGGATACTCGTGGGACATCTTCAAACATCCTCGCTGTTCTGCTCGACGTACGCGAAGTCGCGTCGGTTCGCCGCCCCGAGCAAACCGCCGGCCTTTATCCTATGTCGGTCGGCCGCTCGCGGGAAGAGAGCCGCAAGCGTCATTTGCTCGGCGCGCCGGAGGCTGCAACATGTCGGCGAGCCGGAGGCGTCAACCTCCGGGTGGTAGCGACTTGCCGGTGCGGAACGAATTGTTGCGAAACGTTCGGCAATTCAACCCGGAGGCTGACGCCTCCGGCTCGCCTTTTCAGAAATTGGCGGCTCCGACTCCGCCAAAAACTTGTTTCGCGCCGGTCGTCCTGCACGCTATGCTCAGCATTCGCCCCCGCCGCCCCTCCGCAGGAGAATCTCATGCCCGGCCTGGCTTACGCTCAACCTGAAGAAATCGGCCTCGATGCCGCCCGACTTCGAATCGCCTTCGATCTGCTCGCACGTCGCAGCGGCGCTGGCATGAAGGAAGAGGAATTCTTTAGCGCATGCCCAGCTTGACTGCGTCCTGGCTCAACAAAAAATCGAGAATCCACGGATGGACCCATGGGTTCCACGCGGGATAGGTCACCGAGAGCACGGAAAAAGCAAGCAGCAGGCAGGCCAAGCCGCGCGACCAGCGATGCGTTGCGGCGGCGTCGGCAGCCGGCAGCATAGCGACCAACCACAACGGCGCAAACCAAAACACCCAGCGGAAGCCGCTGTTCATGCCGCCGTAGTTGCGGTCCTCCAGCGGCCGCAGCAGATAGAACGCGATGCACACGGCCGAGACGGACCCGATCAGCACTCCCAGGGCAATCCAGTGAGGCTCGCGCCGAAAGCAGAGGATGCCGACGCCCAGCACGCTCAACAGCCAGATCGGCGTCAGCGAAAAAATGCCGTGGTGCCCGATGAGGACGTGGAACGCATAGACGGCGCGATCGGGTTCGCCCTGGTCGATCGGGCTGCGCGTTTCGAGTTTCGACCAATAGCTGTCGATGATTCGCTTTTCGCCGCGGCGGTACTGGTAGTCGTACCAGTTGTCGCCGGCGTGAGGATCGAGCCGCTGGGCCAGTGCATTGGTTTTGCCGCGATGGGCATAGGCCGGCAAGACCGAGTGATGGGCCAGATAGTTCGTGCCCACCGAGGCGGCGGCCACCAGCAGCGCGGCCGGCAAATAGGCCAACATCGTCCCCCGCGGCGCCTTCCACAGCAGCCCCACGGTCATGGCGGCGAAAAACGCCAAGGCGGGCAACTCGTTGGCCGCCGTGAACGCCGCAAAAAAACCCGCCAAGGCGAACCAGCGCAGGCGCCGGTCGCCGCCGTGTACGATGTACACCCCCCCCTGCGGTTGCAGATCCATTCGAGTTTTCGAAGGACTTTTCGGGGCATCGCCGTACCAGATCAAAAGCGCCGCGTGCAGCGAGATCGCCGCGCTGACGGCCGCCGTCAAGTGGTTGTTGATGACGACGGCGAACGTGCCCAGAAACGTGCCGAACGCCGCCGCGCCGAACACGAACATCCGGCCCCAGTCGGTCGCTCCGAACCGCTCCACCAGCTTCGCCACGAGCAGGAAGTAGACGATCAAGGGCAAGACGTTGAACGTAATGATGATCGCCCGGCCAATGGTATAGGGATGTTCGCCGAGCGTGGCCCCGGTGAACTTATGGATCAGCCAATATTCGCCGGCCATCAAGGTGGCCAACAGCGGCGGTTTGCTCGAATAGAGATGGCCTTCGTCGGGCCCCGGCGCCGCGGCGCCGAATTCGTCGTGCTTGACCATGTCGATCGTGTCCCAATTCGGCTGGTTCACGATCTCGTCGATGGCATACGTGCCGTGCTCGACCAGCGCCCGCACCGTACACCAGCGGCTGCGGTCGTTGCCGCTCAGGAACGGCCGCTGCTTCTGCCAGTCTTTGCGCCCTTGGCCCTTCAAATAACTTTCCAGGCGGATCGTATCGACGGCGTTGACGGCCAACACGCGGCCCGTGATGCCGCCGATGCCGATCACGGTCAGCAGCAGGTAGACGCTTTGGCGAAGCGGGCGGCGTGGATCGTCAGACGGATGGTTCATGGTGCGAGCCAGCGGCGTCTTGGGAAGTGGCGTGCGGCGGGGTTTCTTCAGCTACCGAGTAAGTATCGCTGTCGCGGCCCGTATAGGCGGTGATCAATTCGGCGAGAAAGCCGATCGACATCAATTGCCCGCCCAAGAGCAGCGCCCCGAGCGAATAAATCAAGGCCGGCCGCTGATGCAGCGGTTTGTGGTCGGGTTGGGGATTGATCTGCCCCATCAACCAGTAGACGGCCAGGTAGAGAAGCCCCGAAATGCCCAGCACGAAGCAGCCCAGCCCGAACGCCCCCAGCGCGTGCTGCGGCCGTTGGCCGAAGCCGGTGAGAAACTTGACCGTCAGCAGATCGAGAAACCCTTTGATGAAGCGGCGGATGCCGTATTTCGAGTGACCGAACCGCCGCGGCCGGTGCGCGATGGCGATCTCGCCGACGCGAAAGCCGCGGGCGGCGGCCAGCACCGGCACGAAGCGGTGCAGTTCGCCGTACAGCCGCACTTCGCGAAAGATCTCGCGGCGGTAGCACTTCATGCCGCAGTTATGGTCGTGCAGCCGCACGCCGGTCAACTGGCTGACCATCCAATTGAACACGCGCGAGGGCCAGACCTTGTGCCAAGGATCATAGCGAACCTGCTTCCAGCCGCTGACCACGTCGAGTTGCCGCTGCATTTCGTCGAGAAATCGTGGAATCTCGTGCGGGTCGTCCTGCAGATCGGCGTCGAGCGTCATCACCAATTCTCCGCGGGCCGCCTGAAAGCCCGCGCTCAAAGCGGCCGCCTTGCCGAAATTGCGGCGAAAGCGAAACCCGCGCACTCGCGGATCGGCGGCGGCCAGCCGGGCGATGACGTCCCAAGAGCCATCGGTCGAACCATCGTCGACAAAGATCAAATCCAGCTCGTAGCCTTCGGCCGCGGCCACCTCGTCCAGCTCGCGGTACAAACACTCCAGGCTCTCCGCCTCGTTGTAAACAGGAATGACCGTAGAGAGCATGAAGGGCGTTTTTCGCAGGGCGGGAGGAACGAAGCCGCGGCTCGTCAGCTCTCGGAGGAGCGTCGTCCACAGAGCGGATATGGGCTGCTAAAAAGCCAATAACTCGCGATGTTAAATTGTTTGCGCAACACAGCTTAATTGAATTTGGTTAGCGGTCGGAAATCGTGCGTCTGACGCCGGCCTCGACGCTCTCGACCTGCCTCGAAGACAACATGAAAAAGTCTACCCCAAAGCCGCGCGCTGGCAAAGGCAGGAAGGCCGCCACGGCCGGTTGGAAGTGTTCGCGGCCTGAGCTATTGCCGCATCTCGATTTCCCTAGCCGATTGGACTAGACGCATTAGCGATCCGCTGGCCGATCGTCGGGCCGCCGGTCAGATGCGGCGCACTCACCGCGCAGGAGAAACCCAATGACGAATTTGGAGGCGTCAATCTCGCTCGCTTGCTGAGGCCGCGTTAGAGAGTTTTTGCCCCGCCGGCTGGCGCGCGCGGGTCGGCGAGGTTGTGATGACGAGCCACTGGTTCTTATCTCTCGCTCGGGCGGATGCGATTGGGCCGACGAAGCGGCGCATCGCTCAGCGTGTGCCTCACAGAAGAGAAGTTGACAAGATAGCTCCCCATTGTCGGCGTGGCCGACTTAGTGGCGGCATTCGCCGACTTGGTGATAGCGAACGACGTCCCTGGCTTGGTCTGAGTCTCAGGCATTTTCCGCTTCTCCCGCCTGCGATGGATCTAACACTAAAAGGCGACGCTCCATTAAAAACTCATCGGCTCCAAAGACCTGTACTCTATATTCTCCCGCATGCGGGAAGACTAAGCCAGTGAAGTGGAAGTCCATTTCAGCAATCATCCGTGGATCTATAAAGTCTACTTCGCCCTCAGCCTCAATCAATGGGCCGTCGTCTTCCTCGATATCCACGACCCTTAATCTCACCCTTGTTTTTCCGTAACCGTCGGTCAGGATACAGTATACCGCTAGGATTCCATGCTGGGCCGGGAACTGTTTTGCAAAAATCGTTGAAAAGGTGCCAAGAATTGTTCGCTTTCCGCTGGAAGGATCGTGCCATATAGCGTCTGCCAGCACGAGACCAAGGCACATCGGAGCTATGCGGGAACCGCTGCTGCTCATCATTTTCCGCCTTTCTGGGCACCCTTCTGGTCAGCTTTTTGCATTTCGTCTCTGACTAGGCCACGCACGGCTTCGGAACCAGCAAACCAAGCCACGGCCAACAATACCGCCGTCGCAAACAGGCTAGCTAGAACACCCTCCCAAAACGTAGCGCGTCGGTAAATCGGCGTTACTGTCGCGCCTGTGTTCGCTAGAGGCGGCAGCCCGCCTTCGTTGGAATCTGAGACCGGATACAAAAAAACCTGTTGTTCACCGCAGGACTTGCAGCCATAAGGGGTCATGTGACCTGGTCTAACGCCGATATCTGTTTCGGCGCTACACCTACCGCATTTCATGATCCAGGCCGTTTTTTGATGAAACGACACATCCCTCCCCTGTGGACCGAAATATGGTGTATCCGCGGCTTGATCGGAATTGCTTCGATAAGCTGTTGGGTGTCATTGACGGTGACATTTTCCGACATTGAACAGCATTTAGGCCAGCATAGCCAGACTGGCAAAAAGATTTTATACGCTGTTTTACGGGTGTCAGCCAATTCCCCTAAATCGTTTCAATTGCAGAGGATATAGGATACCCGAAATCGCCAGCTCGGCCACTAGCAGCACGAGCCGCGAGAGGATAGCCGAGACGAAAGCGCCTTCGGTTCCGAACCAGGGAATCAGCAACTCGAACAGCGCGGCGTCGCGGACGCCGAGCCCGCCCGGCAGAAACGACAAAAAGCCCGCCACCGTCGCAATCGCGCTGGCCGCGATGCAAATCAGGAGCTGATCGACGACGCCGAGCAAACTGCCGTAGCCGCCGGCTGCGAGCGTGGCCCATAGGCTGGCGCCCATGAAAACCCAGGCGCCGGGCAGCGTGAGCCAGGCGAGCCCGAGCGTGCAGTAGCCCAGGCGATCGGCTTCCTCGGCCACGCTCGGGTTGAGCCGTCCGACGCCCGTCAGACGCACGAGCCGGCGGAACACCGGCGGCAGCGTCGGTCCGCCGACAATCGCCGCCAGGCCGAGAGCCGACAGGATCAGCCAGTCGTGGCTGGTAAACCGCACGAGCAGAATCAAAGCCGCTACGCCAGCGCCGACGGCCAGCGTCGAGAGCGTTTCATAGAATACGGCCACGGTGGCCGCCGTAGCGCTGGCGCCGCTGCCGCGAATCAGGGCGGCGCGGATCAGAATCACGGTCGCCTTGCCCGGCACGTATTTTCCCAGATGGCCGATGTAATAGGCCCGCAGCGCTTCGCCCAGCCGCGGTCGCGGGCCGAGCCGGGCGATCACCTGCCGCCAAAACCAGCCCGGGAAGAACTGGCCGATGAGATACAAGACGGCGGCCGCCGCCAGCCAGCCCGGCCGCAGCGAGGCAGGGCTCCAGTGCCGCGCTTCGAGCTGCTCCCAGGCCGCCATCACCGTGCGGTGCAGTCCCCAGGCTACTGCGGCGAGCAAGGCCAGTTTACAGCCCGCGATCAACCATTTCCGCCATGCAATGGACAAGGTTTTCTCGGACATGGCGAATGGCAAAGGGCGAAGTCGTCGGTCAACGGCCGCCATTCTGCCGGTTGCCGCGAGTTCGCACAACCGCGCTGCGGCCGAGGGCCCGCTGGTTTACAATGCCTTCGCCGGTTTTCCAAAGTTTCACAGCCGGAGCCTTTTATGCCGCGCTTGGCGTCGTTCATCACGCTGCTCGTGATCCTACTGGCGATCGCCGCGCTGTTCCTGCGCGTGATGTCCAGCTTTCTGCTGCCCTTGTTTCTGGCGGTGCTGCTGGTGGTGATGTTTCGACCGCTTCACCAGTGGATCCTGGGCCGCTGCCGCGGTCGCGAGCGGATCGCCGCCGGGCTGACGACGCTGGCGATCCTGGCGATCGTGCTCTTGCCGATGTTTTGGGTGCTCATCCAGGCCGGCAGCGAAGCCAAATCGTTGGTCGGAAGCTGGAACACGCAAACGCTGAAGCAGAAGTTCACGCTGCTGCGCGAGAAAATCGGCCTGGCGCTGCCGCCGCAGGAGATTCTCGACGAACTCGACAAGGTTGGAAAACTCCTGGATCAATTGTCGGGCGCCGTCGATACAAAAGCCGAGACCGTGCACGAAACCTGCGACGACCTGGACCGGCAGGTTCACCAACTCCAACGCGACGTCGAAGAACTGGGGGACTTGGATCGGACCCAACCCGCCTACTGGGTTGTGAATCGCGATGCCGACGCGGTGCGCAGCCATCTGCGCCGACTGGACGAGGATATCCATGCGTTCAACGAACCGACGCCCGGCGCCGGCGAATTCATGGCGGCCGTCGCTCGAACGCGCGTCGATTTTGACGTGCTGCGCTATGATTTGTTAGGAAACTCTCTTAAGCAATGGCTCAAGCAGCAGGCCAACCCGGGCGAAGAACAGCTCGCGGCACTGCGGGCCCAGGCCGAAGAATACGCCGATTCGCTGGCCCGCGGCGGCGCCCAGTATGCCGGCAGCGTGTTGCCCGAATTGCTGGTCGGCGTCGGCGTGCTGATCATCTCGCTGTACTACTTCCTGGCCGACGGTCCGGCGATGCTTAAGACCTTCATGCGGCTCTCGCCGCTCGACGACCGCTACGAGGAGGAACTGCTCAAGGAATTCACCACGGTCAGCCGCGCCGTTGTGGTCGCCACTTTGCTTTCGGCCGTGGTGCAAGGCTTGCTGGCGGGCGCCGGCTACTTTTTCGCCGGCCTCGAATCGGTCGCCTTGCTGACGATGCTGACGATGCTCTTCGCCTTGATTCCCTTCGTCGGCGGCACGGTGGTTTGGCTGCCCTGCTGCCTATGGCTGTTCGTCGAAGGGCGGACGATGGCCGCGGTCGCCCTATTCTTGTATTGCCTGGTCTTCGTCGCGATGTCGGACAACGTCGTCAAGCCTTGGGTGCTGCAAGGGCAATCGAACCTGCACCCGCTATTGGCCTTGCTCAGCGTGCTCGGCGGCGTCAAGGCGATGGGGCCGATCGGCATCCTCGTCGGCCCAATGGTGGTGGCCTTCTTGCAGGCGCTTCTGAAAATGTTCCAAACGGAACTTTTCGCGATGGGTCAAAAACCGGCCGCGGAACAGTGAAAGGCCTGAACTTGCGGCGTTCTTAGAAAGGGGATAGGGGGATACGGAGGAGATATGGGGGTAGAAGAATCGATTCAAAAACCATCCCTAAGCATCTCCTCATCATCCCCCTATCTCCTTTAAAAAGAGATTCCTTAGTTGGACAGCGACACTTTTCACACTGGGTAAAGACGTTTGCCGTAAGTCCTTGGGCGAACGTGATGCCAGTTTGCCTAGCTTCTAAAGTGGCGCTGTCCAATTAGCGAACGCCCCCGACCGCCAGGGCCTGCTTGACCAGCCCGATGAACTCGGCCCGATAACCTTCTTCGTCGGCGCCGCGGCTGGCCGAAGCCAACTCAAGGACGGCGGCGAACGTGAGATCACCTTTGAACTCGCTGTCGCGAAGCAAGAGCCCGAAGCCAGCGACCGAGGCGGCGAATTGGAAATCGGCGTCGGCCTGGGCGAAGCTGCGGCCGGCGTCCTTGACGACGCTCTCGATCAGCTTGCTCTCGGCGCCGTCGGGCTCCTTGTAACGCAGCTTCAAGATCAGCACTTCGTCGCTGGCGGCGGCTTCGGACGGCTCGACCGTCTGCTGGTACTTGAGCGGATCGACCGGCGCCGCGGGCGAATCGTCGCCGGCGGGCACAAGCTCGTAAAAAGCCGTCACCGTGTGCCCGGCGCCGATTTCGCCGGCGTCTTTCGCGTCGTCGTTGAAATCTTCGTTTCGCAACATGCGGTTTTCGTAGCCGACCAGGCGATACGCCGCGACCCGGCGGGGATTGAACTCCAGTTGCAGCTTGACGTCCTTGGCGATCGTCACCAGCGTGCCGCCGGCCTGCTCGACGAGCACCTTGTGGGCCTCGTTCAAATTGTCGATATAGGCGTAGTTGCCGTTGCCGCGATCGGCCAGGCTTTCCATCGCGGCGTCTTTGTAGTTCCCGTCGCCGAAGCCCAGCACGCTCAAGAAGACGTCGCTTTTGGCCTCGGTTTCGATCAGCCGCGTCAGGGCGCCCTGGTCGGTGGCGCCGACGTTGAAATCGCCGTCGGTGCAAAGGATCACGCGGTTCACGCCGCCGCGAATGAAATTCTGCCGGGCCGTCTCGTAGGCCAGTTGGATGCCCGACGCGCCGTTGGTCGAGCCGCCGGCCTGCAACTGCTCGAGCGCCCCGGCGATCACGGCCTGGCGGTCGCCGGTGGTCGATGGCAACACCAGGCCCGACGAGCCGGCGTAGACGACCATCGCGATCCGGTCGTTCTCGCTCAGGCGGTCGATGAGTAGCCGCAGCGCCGCCTTCAACAGCGGCAGCTTATTGGGCTGGTCCATCGAGCCCGAGACATCGATCAAAAACACCAGGTTGCTGGCCGGGCGGTTGTTGAAATCGATCTCGCGACCCTTCAGCGCCACCCGCAGCAGCCGGTGTTTCGGCGCCCACGGACAGCCGGCGATCTCGGCATGCACGGCGAACGGGGCGTCGTCGGCCGGCGGGGCATAGTCGTACTTGAAGTAGTTGACCAGTTCTTCGATCCGCACCGCGTCTTTCGGCGGCAACGCATGCTGGTTCAAGAATCGCCGCACGTTGGCATACGACGCGGTATCGACGTCGATCGAAAAGGTCGAGAGCGGGTTCTGGCGGACTTCGAGGAACGGGTTTTCGACGATGCGGGAATAGCCTTCGGTGTTGAAGGCAATGTAGCCGCGCGCTTTCGAGCGGTCGAGCAGACCATCGCGGCCCTCGGATAACTCGCCTTGCCGGCCGCCAAGACGATTGCCAACGCGGCCGCCGTTCGCGGCTAAATCCAACTCGTAAGGATCATCGACCGAACCATTGACGCTTGGACCGTAGGCTGCCGCACGGCTTTTGGTTTCATAAACCGGCTTATTTATCGTGTATGGTACGCGATGTGAATTCTTCTCGGCCGGGATTCCGGGGGGAAATTCGGCGAGTTCAGCGGCCGAGCCGTGCATCGTTCTCAATGGAAGATCCAAGCCGCTCGATTTCGATTTCTTGCCAGTTGCAAACGCCTTTTGGGGAGGCGTATGAGCCTTCATCGCGTTGTGAAAGTCCGACTTGAACTGGCTAGCCTCGCCTACGACGTTATCGCTCTCATCAGTGGCCGCCTCGGAAAAATGGGCGATGCCCTCTAACGTCGATACAGTTCTATTGCCACGCGGCAAATACAATGAGCTGACGATGGCAAGCGCCAGGCAAGCAGCCATCGCGGCGGCGAGCGGACGGCGGAATCTTCGCATCCGCGAAAGCGGCAACGTAGCGGCGGGTACTTCATTCGCAGCGATTTTCTCTTCGATCCGCTCGCGATTCGCCGCCGACAACGCTCCGGCCGGCTCGGTCGCTAGCGCAGCCGTCATCAACTCGACCGAACGGCGGATTTCCGCCTCGGTCGCTCGGGCGGCCTCCGATTCGGCCAATTCCCGCTCGATGCCTTCCCGTTCCGCCGCGTGTTCTTCGCCGCTGAGCTCGCCCAATACGTAAGCCGTCAGCCGAGCCTCGTCGATTTCCTGGCGGCCGTTCGGCGAAGAATGTTCCGCGCCGTCGGCGGGCATTTGAGTGTGCTGGTCGCGATTCATGAGTGATCTCCGGCAGAGGCGCCGGGCGTGCTGGCGCCCGACGTGGAGTTGACGTGGAGTTGTTGGCGAACGGTTTTCAAGGCGACGTGCAGCAGGTAGCCGACGTTCGAGACGCTCAGCCCGGTGACGCCGCTGATCTCGCGGTAGCTCAGCCCGCTTTGGAATTTCAGCCGCACGACCTCTTGCTGGTTTTCCGGCAGGCCGGCCAGCAGGGCCAGCACCGCCTGGTGCAGTTCCTGCTGTTCGGCGACGTCGGCCTGGCCGTTTCGCGAGTCGCTCGCTAGATCGAGTCGCTCGGGGATGGTGGCTTGCATGCGATGTTCCTTTCTGCGCACGTCCAACGCCCGGCGGCGGCAGACGGTATAGAGCCATTGGGCCAGCCGCCCGTCGAGCTCGGCCCGGTCCTGCTCGCAAAGCCGCAAGAACGTGTCCTGCACGACGTCGCGAGCCCGCTCGGCGTCGCCGGTGATGCGCGCGGCATACCGCACGAGTGATCCTTCGTAGCGAGCTACGACCGATCGCAGCCAATCTCTCGGCGTTTCGGGCGAGTTCTCGGTCATCCGTCTCTCAAACCGCGCGACAGGCAGCCCGCTTATTTAACGCACGACAAGCCGGTTTATTAGACAGAAACTCTCGCGATTTCGTGCCGCGAATTCTTTATTTGATTGACGCCGCCGACCGAGTTGGAGGTATATACTTGAGTTGCCATGTTCATCCGCAAAGGCAATCCGCTGGATTCGGCGGGCATTTTGCTGAAAGGAATGCCTCGCGGCAAGACGCTCCGCGCCGCCCGCTCGGCGATGCAACTCGAATTAACGTCTGCTGCAACTGCATTCGTAGCAGACAATCGCGCAGAGGATGGCGATCAAGGTCAGCGGATGCTCGGCGGGAGAATCGTTCGATGCGGCAGGGATCGCCAACGCCGCCAACAGGAAAACGACCGTGCCGAAAAAGCCCCAACGTGCCATGAGTCGGCTGCTTTCCCTATCGCTAATCAAGCTCGGAAGCCCCGTTTTCCCCGACACAAGCGCGCCGCCGGAATTATTGCAGTCGCGACGTCGAGTCAACCCTACCTCACCGATGGCGTTTGCGGCCGGGAAAAGATTTTTCCCGCCCGAGGAAAGGGCGCGTGACCAGCGCAGCCTTCATGTTTTCTCCGCGGCGCTTCAAACAACGAGCGACAAGAACCTGCCGTATGCATCTTCCCAGGCCGCGGCGTGTTGCGGCTCGAATTCTTCCACGGGAAAACTGAGACGCACGATCTCGCGGGCTTGGGCAATCGAGCCGATGGCGCCGCTGGCCAGGGCCTGGGCCATGCAGTTGCCGATGGCCGTCGCTTCGATGGGCCCGGCGACGACGCGGCGCTGGCAAGCGTCGGCCGTGGCCTGGCAAAGCTGTCGATTGCGGGCGCCGCCGCCGACGACGTGGATCGTCTCCAAACGGCCGCCGGCGAGTCGTTCCAGCCCTTCGAGCACCCAGCGGCTTTTCAGCGCCACGCCTTCCAGCGCCGCGCGAATCACCGCGCCTTCGTCGCTTGGAACGGTTTGCCCGGTGCGCTGGCAGTAGGCGCGGATGGCCTCGGGCATGTCGCCTGGCGCCTGAAACGCCGGGTCGTCAGGATTGACGAGCGAGGCCAGGCGGGGCGCCGCGGCCGAAAGTTCCAACAGCCCCTCCCAGCTATAGTCGCGGCCCGCCTTCCTCCAGATGCGGCGGCATTCCTGCACCAGCCATAGCCCGGTGATATTCTTCAACAGCCGGATCGTACCGCCGACGCCTCCCTCGTTCGTAAAGTTCAACCGCAGGCACTCGTCGTTGATCACCGGGCGGGGCATTTCCACGCCCATTAAGGCCCAGGTGCCCGAGCTGAGGTAGCACCAATCAGGCCGCTGACCCGGCGTACACTTGGCCGGAACGGCGAGCACGGCGCTGGCCGTGTCGTGCGTGCCAGGGAGCACGACGCTCGCCCCGGCCAGGCCTGTCTCGGCGGCAACCTCGCGGCGGAGCGGCCCCAGATTCGTGCCCGGCGGAACGACCGGCCGCAGCAATCGCGCGGGCAGCCCGAGCTTTTCGAGCAGTTCGACCGCCCACTGGCCGCGCGTGGGATTGAAGAACTGCGTGGTCGTCGCATTAGTGAACTCGTTGGTCTTTTCGCCGGTGAGCAGCCAATGGAAGAGATCTGGGATCAACAGCAGCGACTCGGCCATGTCCAGCAACGGCGACTGATGGATCCGCAGCGATAAGAACTGGTAGAGGGTGTTGATCGGCATGAACTGCAAGCCCGTCTGGGCGAAGATTTCTTCGCGACCGACCGTCGTCAGGGCCCGCTGGAGCATGCCTTCGCTGCGAGGGTCGCGGTAGCAGTGCGGATTGCCGAGCAGCACGTCCCCCTTGCCGAGCAGGGCGAAATCGACCCCCCAAGCATCGACCCCCACGCTGCGAACGCTGCAGCCCAAACGCGAGGCGCCGATCCGCAGCCCTTCGGTGATTTGGCTCCACAACCTGAGCACGTCCCAGTACAGGCTGCCAGCGGCCGGAACCGGTCCATTTTCGAAGCGGTGCAGTTCCTCGAGCCCGAGCAACTGGCCATCGAACCGGCCCGCGAGCACTCGCCCCCCCGAGGCGCCCAAATCTACCGCCAAATAGGCTTCATCCGCCATGAGTATGCACCGGTTGAGTCCTTGCCTTGCCGACCCGCCGCTCCGCTACGCTAGGTCTATGTTTGAGGCTGGAACCAGATCGTGACGCACCGTGCGGCGACCGTCAAGCCGCTTGGCAGGCACGGACTTGCAGCAACTCCGGCCCGGACGGCGCCGCCGTTTCCTGCCAGCATCCGCCAGCGGCAAATTCGCTACAGGTTGAAGAATTGAGCCGTTGAGAGACGATATCAAATGCAAATGCCTGATAGTTGACTTTGATAAGTAACATGCATAGGATTGGCTCACTTCAGGACCAACAAGCCGAGCACGCCATGCTGCTGCGCACGATGCCGCCCAACGCGCAAACCTCTGAAACCTCCCCTTCCAGGGGGATGCTTCCCGCCGGGAACTCGCCTGCCCCTGCGCCGGCGGTTCGACAGGAAGTCGACCTGGAGCAGTTGGCGGAGCACAGCCGCCGTCTGGAAACTGCATCACCGCAACAGATCATCGCTTGGGCCGTGGAGAACTACTTTCCCAAGCTGACGATGGCCACGGCCTTCGGCCCGGAAGGTTGCTTGATTTTGCACTGGCTGGCGGAGATCGAGCCCCGCACGCCAGTGTTCAACCTGGACACGGGCTATCAGTTCAAGGAGACGCTCGAATTGCGAGACCGGATCGCCGAGCGGTACGGCATCGAGGTCGAGTTGAAACGGCCCGAGTTGTCGGTGGAAGAGTACGAAGCCAAGCACGGCGGCCCGCTTTATAAGACGAACCCCGACCAATGCTGCCGCGATCGGAAATTGAAGGTGCTGGCCGAGGCCGCCGTGGGAATGGACGCCTGGATGAGCGGCATCCGTCGCGACCAGAGCCCCGACCGGGCCAAGGCGCCGATCGTCGGCTGGGACAAGAAATTCGGCCTGGTCAAAATCAGCCCGCTGGCCAACTGGACCAAAAACCAGGTCTGGAAGCTGATCGTCGACGAGAACATTCCCTACAACCCGCTGCACGATCAAGGTTATACGAGCATCGGCTGCTGGCCCTGCACGCGGGCGTTGATGTTCGGCGAAGACGAACGCGCCGGCCGCTGGAGCGGCACGGGCAAGGTCGAATGCGGCTTGCACTCGCTCGAAGAAAAATAACGCGTGAGAATCTCCGCCAAGACCGAATACGCCTGCATCGCGATGCTGGAACTGGCCGCCAGCTACGGCTCGGGCGAGCCAGTGCGAATTCGCTCGATCGCCGACGAGCACGGCATCCCTTCGCGGTTTCTGGTGCAGATTCTCTTGCAACTCAAAGGCGCCGGCTTCGTCACCAGCACCCGCGGCGCCGCCGGCGGCTACCAACTGGTCAAGCCGCCCGAAGAAATCTCGCTGGCCGACGTGATGCAGGTCATCGAAGGCGCCGAAGAGCCGATTCTTTCCAGCGCCTCGCCCGACTCTCCGGCCGGCAAAGTGCTCCGCGCCGCCTGGCAGGACGTGGCCGACGTCGAGCAGGAGATGCTCCGCTCGCTCACCTTCGCCGAGCTGATCGAACGCTCGCGGAAGCAGGCCGAGAATATGTATTACATCTGATCGGGCAGGGCGGAGCCGCTAGTTGATCAGCCGCGTCAACCAGTGCATGACGTTCAACGCCATCTGCCGATTGTCGCAGCCGGGCACGTTCATGCCCATCGCGTGCGGCGGCAGTCCATAGACTTGGGCCGAAAGTTGGCCCGCCTCGCCAAAAACGACCACGCGGCCTTTGCCAAAGCCGAATGCGATGCCTTGGGACCAACCGGCCGCCGACGTCTGCGTTTCGCGGTCGAACTGGATCGCCGTGTCCGCAAGCTTGAGAAACGCGACGCTGCCGGGCGGGCCCTTCAAGCACTGCCCTGTAAAAGTCAACACACGGTTGACCCGCTCCGACTCGTCGCGCCCATTGGTGATCGGATGGTCGGCAATCAACGCCTTGTCGCGAGAGAAGAGCAGCCCGTCTTTGGTCGAGTTGGCCGGATCGTTCGCCACTTTGGCGCTCATCTCGACGCCAAATCGGCTCGCCAACTCTTGCGAGGCCGAGCCGAAGGGTTCGTGATCGGTAATCAAGAGCAGCGAGCCGCCGCTTTCGACCCAGGCTTGGACGGCGTCGCATTCGCTTGCCGTGAAGGCCGACTTCGCACCGTCGCCGGGCGCCCTTTCCGCGGTGGCATTGGCGATGATCAGCACGTCGTGGCCGGCGAGCACGTCCTTGCTGAATGCCCGACGGTTGGGCGTCACCCGATAGCCGTCGTTGGCGATCAGGTCGGCAAACGCCTTGTACCGGCCGCCGGCCGTATGGAAGTTGTGATGAGCTTCGTCGAACAGCGCCGACGGATGCCGCTCGGAATAGGCCGGGTGCGCGACGCTGACGTCGAAGTCGGGATCGGCCCGCTGTCCGGTGAGCCCCAGGCCAGCCGCCACTCGGGCGACATTGCTATCTTCTTCGTCGTCGCCTAGCAGCTTCTCTAACTCGAAGGGAGCGCCAAGCAGCTTGAGGTAGTCGGCACGCTGCTCGTCGTTTAACTGCTTTTCGATCTCTTGTACCGCCGCTTGCCAGCGCTCCAGCACCGCGGCTGTCGCCTTGACTTTCGCGGCTCGAAACTCCTGCGATTTGACGAACTGACGGACCGACTCCAATGTCGCCAGCCCCTTCGCGTCGGCGGGCAGCGCAACCAAAGTAGCCCCGATCGCGGCTTCTCGCCCCTCCTTGGCGATCGCACGGACTTTGGTCAGTTGCTCGTCCGCGAGGTGCAAACGCTCTGGGAGATCGTCCAACAAAAATGCACTCGCTCCTTGAGCCTGAAGCTGGATCTGATCGAGTCGAGTCTGCTGCGACGGTTCAAGATTCTCCGTCAGCCCGGCTTCCAGTTCCTGCCGCGCCGCCTGCCAGGCGGCTCGATAGGCTTTCTGATCGCGCTGTTCGCGGGCGGCGGCCAGTTTCTCTTCGAACCGCTGAACAATCTGCGTTTGCCGCTGCTTTTGGGATTCGGTCAGATGCAATTCTTGCTGAACCGCTGCTGTTTGGAGCAGGGCCGGCTTCTGCGCGCCGAACAGGATGCCAGTAAAAACAGCCCGATAGACGGCGGGTTCGGCGCTGGTTGCCGGCGGCTGGGCTGCTGCCGCGGCGGCGATCAACGCCCAGAGAACCGCGAAACTGGCCACTTGCACGCGACGCCAGGTTCCCATATACGCCTCGCAATAGTTCTGGGAGACGCGATCGAAGTGACGTTTCCGCGAGCTTGCGGAAGACGCCCCGAACCGCCGCATTGTAGCACGGCGGACAGGCGCCGCCTACCAATTTGCCGGCGCCGCGCTTCCGCGCCGCCGCAAATCAGCTCGCCAATGCGCCATGCGAGGTGCAATGCGAACGTCGATCAATCGCATCCGTGTTTCGCTGCCGGGCGCCGCGGCCAGAGTCACCGCGGAGCGACGTACGCGCAACCAAGACATTTCTCTTTCAAGCGAATCAAACTGCGGGTTATGCTGGCGCAGCCAACTTTTGCACTCCATGCTTAAGCGAATCCACATGGAACCGACGCCTCTGCCGCCTAATACGGGCAATCCATTTCAACCACCCGCTCCGCCGCTCGCCGGAGACGTGATCGGCGACGCCCGCGTCGGCAGCCCGTTCGCCGCCCCGAGCGGCTTCGGCAACCAAATCAGCAGGGCGTTCAATTGCTACCTTGCGCAGTAGTCAGCCTGGCTTGTGCCGCTTGTGTTGTGCGGTTTGATTGCGATCATTAGCTATCTGACTTGCGTCTTGCCGTTCTTGCTGGCCCAGGGCCCGTTGGCCTGCGGGCTGTACATGTGCGCGTTTCGCAATCTGCGCGGCTGGCCGGTCGACAGTTCGGCCTTGAATCGCGGCTGGGAAATGCTCGGTTCGGCGATGCTGGCCGGCTCGAGACCATTACGTCTCGACTCGTTTCTTGCGGGTTGTCCGCTTGGCCGCGGCGCTTTGTTTCTTTCGCCCCGCGCTCTGTTTGGCCGCGGGCTTGCCGGCCGCAACTTTTCTCTTCGAAGTCGCCGCCGAGCGACGAGACGAACCGCTCGCTTTTCCGGCTTTCGTTGCCGAGCGGCTGTCGCGCGCCGATTTTCGCTTGCGCGGATTGGCGGAACTGCCGTCGCCAGGCGAAGCGGAGTCGAGATCGATGCCAAACATCGCACCGAGGTCTTCTCCGGCCAGCGCCTCGCCCGATTCGCCGAGCGCGCCGCTGAGGTTTTCGGCCGACACGGCCTGGCTGACCAGTTCGTTGTGATCCACGTTGCGCAGTAGGAACAATAACTGCGGCTGTTCGTCGAGCCTGGCGCCAACTCCATAAAGCACGGCGGCGACGTGCTTGCAAAGCACGGCCCAGTCAGGGCAACTGCACGCCATGCGAATCTGTTTCGGCTGGGGGAACAAGCCGTCCGCCGGGCGAGTCAATCGCTGCATCACGCCGTCGGAAAATCGACCGGCCAGCAGATCGAGCAATGAGTCGATCGAAGCCGAGCACTCGGACTTGATCCGCTTCCACGCGGCGGCCTGAACCTGATCGATCTCGATTTTCACCTCGTAGATTTCCGAGCCGCTGACGTAGGCTTTGACGCAGCCCGGTTCGATTTGCAGATCGACCACCGAACCGTTGCGCACGTAGGTCCGCCCGCGAGGGAGCCGATTGGCGAAATCGCTGTAGCTTTCCAGGTTGTCGCACCAGGCCTTTCCCCAGAAGGTGCGGGCGATAGCCTGGCCGCCGATCTTTACCGGTTGCAGTTGGCGGCCTTCTTTCTTCGCCAAGCGCTGAGCGAAGCCGGCGGCTTGAGCCCGGCGCGTTGCGACAGGAACGTAGGGTCTCCATCCCCAAGACATGCTTCGTACTCCCTGGGTTTGCGCGGCTGGCGACGGCGCGTGGCATGCGTCGCCGATCGCGACCGCGGATCAAAGCAAGATAACCTAGCCTCGCATACGAGCCAAGTGATGCAAGATATTTAGTCCGAGCCGACATGAGAACGCGGCGCTGCACGACCGATAATCACGCGGCGCCTAAAAACCGGGCAAATGCGAGCGAGCGACATTTTCTGAAAATCGGCCTAAGTCCATTGTAAATCGGTAATTCTGCGCTATGATGCTGCTTCAGCTCAGCCGAATGGCACTCGGCTTGCTAGCAACTGCCGGCTTGTTTTGGCGGAAGTCTGACGGCGGTCTTGCGCGCCGACGCGCCTGCAGTTCACGTCACGACAAAGCGTAGCGACACCTTCTGGAAACCTAGATTGCCTAATACTGTATTGGAGAGGGACCTGTGAAACCCAAAGAGGTCTTGGCGTTGTGCCGAGAAAAGGACGTTAAGGCGGTTGACCTGCGATTCATGGATTTTCCTGGAATCTGGCAGCACTTCACGATTCCGGCGAACAAATTGGATGAAGACGTGTTCGAAGACGGGCTGGGCTTCGACGGTTCGAGCATCCGCGGCTGGCAGGCGATCAACGAAAGCGACATGATCCTGGTGCCGCAGCCCGATACGGCGGTGCTCGATCCGTTCACGACGCTGCCGACGATCACGATGATCTGCAACATCCAGGACCCGATCACGCGCGAGGACTATAGCCGCGATCCGCGGAACGTGGCCCGCAAGGCCGTCAATTATCTGAAGAGCACCGGCATCGCCGACACATGCTACATCGGCCCTGAGGCCGAGTTTTTCGTGTTCGACGATATTCGCTTCGATCAGCGTGCGCACGAAGGCTACTACCACATCGACAGCATCGAAGGCGAGTGGAACCGCGGCCGCGTCGAGAGCCCAAACCTCGGCTACAAGCTGCGCCACAAGGAAGGCTACTTCCCGGTGCCGCCGGCGGATCAGTTGATGGATCTCCGCAACGAGATGATGCAGACGATGATCGACAGCGGGCTGGACGTCGAAGCCCAGCACCACGAAGTGGCGACGGCCGGTCAGTGCGAAATCGACCTGAAGTTTTTGGAATTGGTGAAGATGGCCGACGCGATGTGCTTGTACAAGTACATCATCAAGAACGTCGCCAGGAAGTACAACAAGACCGTTACCTTCATGCCCAAACCGCTGTACGGCGACAACGGCTCGGGCATGCACACGCACATCTCGCTGTGGAAGGGGAGCGAACCGTTGTTCGCCGGCAGCGGTTATGCGGGGCTGAGCGAAACGGCCTTGCACGCGATCGGCGGCATCTTGAAGCACGCGCCCTCGATTCTGGCCTTCTCCAACCCGACGACCAACAGCTACAAACGCTTGGTGCCGGGCTACGAAGCGCCGGTGAACCTGGCCTACTCGCAGCGGAACCGTTCGGCCTCGTGCCGCATTCCGATGTACAGCGCCAGCCCCAAGGCGAAGCGCGTCGAATTCCGCTGCCCCGACCCGAGTTGCAACCCCTATCTGGCGTTCTCGGCGCTGCTGATGGCCGTCATCGACGGCATTCAGAACAAGATCCATCCCGGCGACCCGCTCGACAAGGACATCTACGATCTGGCGCCGGAAGAATTGGCCGAGGTGCCCAAGACGCCCGGATCGCTCGACGAAGCGCTCGACGCTTTGGAAAAGAACCACGAGTTCATGCTCCGCGGAGACGTGTTCACCGCCGACGTGATCTCGACCTGGATCAAGTACAAGCGCGAGAAGGAGGTCGACGCCATGCGGCTGCGGCCGCATCCGTACGAGTTCTGCTTGTACTACGACATTTGAGGAAGAGCCGTCTGTAGGGAACGCCTCCGTGGCGTTCCGCGTGAAGTGCGTTGGAGCCACGGCTAGCGTCTCGCGGCACGCCACAGAGGGCGTGCCCTACAGAACCAAAGTGCGAGCGTGGCTTGAGGCTGAGTCGCACCAAACCTTGACACCCCGAGCCGGGCTGGTAGCTTGTTTACCAGCCCGGCTTTTTCTATTCCGACCTCCGACTTCCGACCTGCCCCATGCTCACTCCCGACACGCTCGCCAAGCTCGCTCAATACGACACGCCGACAATCTGCAACATCATCGAACTGTTCGACTACTGCCCGCGCAACCGCGGCTACATGGACGGCCGGATCAAGGCGAATTTCGCGCACCTGCCGCCGATGGTCGGCTTCGCCAGCACGGCCTGCTTCCGTAGCGACGCTCCGCCGTCGACCGGCGACGCCTACGGCAGCATGGACAACCAAGTCGCCGGCTTCGCCGAGTTGCCCGGACCGGCCGTCGTCGTGTTTCAGGACCTCGACGATCCTGCGGTGGCGGCCACGTTCGGCGAGGTGATGTGCTCGGTCTACAAGGCCTTCGGCTCGGTCGGGCTGATCACCTCGGGTGGCGGCCGCGATTTGGAGCAGGTCCGGGCGCTCAATTATCCCGTGTTCACCGGTACGACGATCTGTTCGCACGCCTATTGCCACATTCTGCACATTGGCTTGCCGGTCCGCGTCGGGGGCCTGGTCGTGCGGCAGGGCGATTTGTTGCACGGCGACGCCAACGGCGTGACCAGCGTGCCGATCCACCTGGCCGATCAGATCGTCGACATCGCCGACGAGTTCGTGGCGTCCGAAAAGATCGTGCTCGATTACGTCAACGGATCGGGGCCCAAAACGCCCGCCGGTTTGGCCGAAGCGCGCAAGGAGTTTTCGGCCGTCGTGCAGAAGCTCTGCCAGCGCGCCGGCGCCTCGCGCGGCGAGCAGCTCTGGAAACCGTAGTAGGTCAGGCTTTCCAGCCTGACACCGCGTCAGACTGGAAAGCCTGACCTACTTTGCTGCCGGATAGTCGCTGCGGTATGCGGTGGATGCCTGCTACTGAGCCTCGGGTTCCGGCACGGGCAACGTGCTGAAGTAGCCGATCATCATCTCGTCCCAAGTCTGGTCGCCCCAGCGCACCGCCGTGGTCGGATCGGGATTGGCCAGGTTGTCGGCCGAGTTGTCGAAATGAGCCGTGCAAAAAAGCGTCGTTCCCTTGGGCAGCACTTTGGGTACGGCTAATTGATAACGCAGTTGCCAGTTGAAGTCGTAATGCGGAATGTCGAGCAGCACTTCGCGCCGGCCGTCGGGATATTCGGCCTCGTAGCGGAACGACTTGCCGCGCAAGTGCATGTGCGGCGTCAGGTTCAATAGCAGTACGTCTTTGTTGAACTGGTGCTTCGAGGCGACTTCGTAATTGTCGTCGCCAGGCGGAATCTCGAAAAACCGGTTGGGCGCCATGCCCCCGCCCACGCGCTGCTTGACCTCCGCCGGGTCGGCGAAAATTAGTCCCACGCTGCTGCGGTCTTTTTGCGGAGAGCCGTTGGGCGTGTAGTGCAACTGGAAAATGAGCTGCGAGCCGGCCGGAACCAGCATCGCGACGCCTTCCGGAAACCGCGTCGGAGGCATGCCCGGCGCGTAGCCGATCATCGCCCCGCGCTGGCCTCCGCCTAACTTGGCGCCGGGCGGAACGAAGAACGCCACGATGTGGTGCACGACGCCGCGGTTGTCGGGCCGCGCTTCGGCCGCCTTGATCCAGCGATCTTCCTCGAAGCCGGGGTCGACCTTGAAATACTGATAGGCCACCACGCCCTCGGCCGGCACTTCGTAAGGTTCGTCGCGAATGTAGATTACCTGGTCGGGTTCGGGGATTTGCCAGCCAACGGCGAACTTCCGCGGTTCGGGCAGATCGGCCGGGTCGCCTTCGGGCGAGCCGCCGTCGAGCCAGTTGCAGATCAATTGCTTTTCCGCGTCGCTCAGCCGGGCGTCGTTGACGAAGTGGCCAAACTCGGGGTTGGCGAACCAGGGCGGCATTCGCCCCTGCTCGACCACCTCGCGAATCGTCTCTCCCCAGCCGACCACTTCCTCGTAGCTGGTCAGCGGAAAGGGCGCGATTTCGCCGGCTCGATGGCACTCGACGCACCGCTTCTCGAGCAGCCGCGCAATCTGGTTCGAATAAGTCACGTCGCCGTGCGGCGCTTGCTTCGGAACTCGCCCGATATAACAGCCGATGGCGGCCGTCTCCGCTACGCTGGGCGACTTGCCGGCCAGCAATTCTTCCAGGACCAGCTTCAAGTCTTCGCGTGTCGGCGCCGGACGCTGCCGGCCGACTACGTACTGATCGTCGATCCGCCCCCAGTAGCGAACCGTTCGCTCGCGGTCGAGCACGAAGACTTCGGGCGTCCGCACGGCGCCCATTTGGTCGGCCACCGCGTTGCCGGCGTCTTTGAGCACCGGAAACGGCATCTTGTGCGCCTGGGCGTAGGCCGCCAATTCGGCGAGCGAATCCTGGCTGTTGGCGTCGATGGCTACGAACGCGATGCCTCGCGGGCCGAATTCTTCAGCCAGCTCGACCAATCGCGGGGCGTAGAGCTTTGCCAGCGGACATTCGCAGCCAATGAAGGCCGCCACCACCAGCTCATTTTCCGCAAAGTCCGTCAGTTCGTGGACTTTGCCGCGGTAGTCGCGGAGCGAAAAGTTCTCGACCTTGCGGCCGACGGGGCCTGTGGCTTCTCCGGCCGACAAGCCGCCCGCGATCGATGAAATCACCAGTAGAGGGGCCAAAAAACGTCGTAACACGAATCCCTTCCTTTATTTCGAGCCTTTTATGGCGCCCCGCTTCGGGCGCGGACTTACCAGTGGAAACAAGCCGAGCCTGTCGACCAATGATACCCGTTGAACCGGCCCCGGGTTTCACCTCGGCCAGATCAAGGCTTCGCTGCCAGCGCAGAGCCCTGCGTCTCCGCAACGCCCGGCACTGCGGATTTCAACCGCGTTGGTTATCATGTCACACCATGAGCGATTCCTCAAAGCCGTCCGCCGACGATCTAAACAAGCGGTTGGTCGACCAGTACACCGAGATCGCGAGGCTGGCCGGCGGCTTGGCGCACGAGATCAAAAACCCGCTGTCGACCATCAAGCTGAACATGGAGCTGCTGGCCGAAGACTTGCAGCAGGAGGAATCTCCGCGACATCGCCGGGCGCTGGCCAAGATCGCCGTCGTGCAGCGAGAATGCCAACGGCTGCAAGACTTGCTCGATGAATTCTTGAACTTCGCCAAGGTCCGTCAGTTGCGGCTCGAGCCGAGCGATTTGAACCAGCAGGTGCGCGAACTGCTGGAGTTCTTCGCTCCCAAGGCCGACGAATCCGGCATCGAGCTGCTGCCCTACCTGCAGTCCGATCTGCCCAGCGTGATGCTCGATCGCGAAGCGTTTCGCGGCGTGCTGTTGAACCTGCTGCTCAACGCCCAGCAAGCGATGCCCGAGGGGGGGCAGTTGGTGCTCGCCACCGAGGCCACGGCGCTGAGCGTGGTGTTGCACCTGATCGACAACGGCTGCGGCATGGACGAAGAGACTCAGTCGCACATCTTCGAAGCGTTTTATTCGACCAAGCCCGGCGGTTCGGGCCTGGGCCTGCCTACGGCCCGCAAGATCGTCGAAGCCCACGGCGGCCGGATTGCCGTGCAGAGCAAGCTGGGCCGCGGCACGCACTTCGTCATCGAGCTGCCGATACCGCGGCGCCTGGCAGAGTACGACTTAGAGCTTCCGCACGACCCCCACGACCACGCCTAGCACGCGGGCGTCGGTCACGTAAATCGGAGCCATCGAGGAATTGGCCGGCTCCAGCCGGATGCGCTTCCCCTCGGGGAACCAACGTTTCAGCGTGGCCTCGTTTTCGTCGGTCAAGGCGACCACGGTTTGCCCGCGCTGCGCGGTGGCTTGCTTGCGAATCACGACATAGTCGCCGTCGGCAATCTGATCTTCGATCATCGAGTCGCCTTTGACTTTCAACACGAACAGATCGTCGGCCTGAAACATCTGGCCGAAGTCGATCCGCTCGTCTTGAGCCACGGCCTCGTGCAACACGCCCGCAGCGATCTGTCCGGCCAGGGGCAAGCCGCCGCTGCCGTCGGGGTTTTCGGTGGCCAGCATGATCGCCCGCGACATATTCGGCTCGCGCGTGATCAGCCCCTTCTTTTCCAGCGCCTTCAAATGGCACATCACGCCGTTGGGCGAGCTGATCTCGAAGTGCGCGCCGATTTCGCGCACCGTCGGACCATAGCCGCGATGCCGAATCTTTTCGCGAATGAATTCGTAGACGGCCTTTTGCTTTTCCGTAAGTCGTTCCAAGTTGGCCATGGCCTGATTCGTCCTTCGAGTGAAGCTCGCGAGATCGTAACCGCGCGGCGTGCCGCCGCGAGAGGCGGCCTCCGCCGTTCGGCGCCGCGATCGCAGCCTTGATGATAATATAATATACGTGTGTACAGAGTCAATAGCGCATGTACACTATTCGTATCTCGGCTTGCGGTAGGCGTTTAGGAGAGGATGCAGGCGACAGGAGAATAGGTGAAAGGGAGCAGCATTAAGCCACACCCTTCCCCGGCCCGTCATCCACAAGCTACTTGCTACAGTTCCAGCTTGATTCGGCGGCCTTGGCAGTGGCTGCCGCGAGCCTCGAGCACGATCGCCAACGCGCGATAGGCGTCGTCGAGGCCGGAAGGAATGTGGACCAGGCTGGTCACCGCGCGATGAAATTGGCTGAGCAGTTGTTCGCCGACTGGGCGTTCGCTATCGAGCGATTCTTGATGTCGACCGGCTTCGTCGAACCAGACCAGCGTGGTTGGCAAGTCGACGAAAGCGATGCCGCGTTGGCACGCCACCTGCAAGGCCGCTGGCGGACGATAAGCCACGGCTTCGAGCCAAGTGGCGGGCATATAGCGGCCGCAGCTAATCTGCGCGGTAGGCCCGTCGCCGATCTCGCCCGATTGCGAGAAATCGAGATTCATCCATTGATAATCGTCCGTGTCGTCCCGACCGGCGTGCTCCAGGCCAAGCACGGAACTCGGTCGCCTGCCGACCACATAGCAGCACCAGTCGACCAATTCAATCAAGTCGCCCGTCGGCGAGGTTGCACTGGGTCGCGAAGGAGTGCTGGGAGCGTCTTCGGCCGGCCGCCGCATGTGACAAAACAGCAGCCGAGGTTCGCCGAGCCGCGTGGCGATCAGTTCTTTCAGCCGCAACGTGGCTGGCGACTGGCGCCGCGGGAACTCGCTCATGAAGGCGATGCCCGCTTCTTCTACTCGTTGCTTGACTCGCCGCGCTTCCTCCAGATCGATCTCCAAGCTGGTGGCGCAATACACGGCCTTGCCAGCATCGCAGGCGGCGAGGATTGGCAAGTAGCCGTACCATTGCGGCGCCAGCATCAAGATCGCGTCGACGTCGGGCCGTTGAGCCAGCGCGCGGAAGCCGTCGACCGGCTGGGCGCCGAAATCGCGCGCGGCATGCTCTGCGCGCATCGCAATTTGCTCGCAGACCGCGGTCACTTCGAAACGGTCGCCCAGGGCTCGTAAGGCGGGGCGGTGGCGCTGTTCCCAGTTCTGTCCCAGGCCGATGAGGCCGACGCGAAGCTTCATGGACTTTGATCGAGCCGAGGCCCTGACCGGCGGTGATGGTGGATCGCGGCAGAATTATAGTCTTACGACGCGTCTTGTCTCAACCTATCAGGGTGGAAGTGCAAGAAATTTTAGAACTTACGCTTTCGCACGGCAAAGTTTATGCATTTTACGGTTGCATCTACATCTTGCCCGATTACACTAGCAGCGTCTGCCGGTGGTTGCCCCGTGCAGCTTGATGGTTACTGAATCAGGGAGGGATATCAACCACCGCCGCCGCTGCTGCCTGCGACTACGGTTTGTCGGAAAACCGTTTCTGCCAGGCTTGGATGACCAACCCTTGGGCGCTTATTCGGTCTGCGCCCGATGCGGAATCCAGCCGCTTTTCCAGCAGTCTTCGCCCGTCCATCGACGCGATGGGCCGCTTTAGCCTCTGTTGACAAGGAGATTCTTGTAGCCATGACGAGCTTTGCCCTCTCGGCCGTTTTACAACTTTCGCTGCTTTCCCCCGGCGCCAATACCTACGCCGAAGCCCATAAGGTTCATTCCGAAACGGGGCGTCCGATGGTCATTCTGGTGGGCGCCGAGTGGTGCCCGGCCTGCGTGCAGATGAAGAACTCGGTGATTCCTCAAGTCGCCCGCCGCGGCCTGTTGCAGAAGGTGGCCTATGCGACGGTCAACACCGACCAGCAACGGACGCTGGCGCAAAAGCTGATGAAAGGCGGCTCGATTCCCCAACTCATCATGTATCGCCGCAGCGCCAACGGCTGGAAGCGTCATTTGCTCGTCGGCAAGCAAAGCCCCGAGCAGATCGAGGCGTTTATCAACCAGGGACTGGCCGCCGACGAGCCCGCCAATCCGGCGGTCACTCCCGTCAGCCAGCCCATGACCGGCGGCCCCATGACCGGCGGCGAGGCGAAACAAACCGCCCAACAAGACCAGGCGGCCGGTTCCGGCGGCTGATCGCCCGCCGCGCCAATACTGAAGTTCATTGGGTGGCGTCGGGCAAGAGTTCACCAAGGCAATTCTTGTCCGATGCCCTGCTGCTTGGCCAGTTCCAGCAGCTTACCCCCCAGAGCGACGTCTTCGATCGCCAAGCCGACGCTTTTGAACAGCGTGATGCTTTCCGGTCGGCTGCGGCCGACTGAGCGGCCGGCAACGACGTCAGCCAGTTCGACCGCTCGCGACCAATCAAATACGCCTTTCTCCAGGCCTTCGGCAAAATCCCCCGCCTCGTGCCGACAGGCCTCGATGCTGTCGCAAACAATATTGTCGGCGCGGCGTATGGTTTTGATGTCGATCTCCGCCCGCTTCAGCCAGTTCGAGCCGACGGCCGCCACGAAGGCGCCTTCGGCCAGCCAACTGCCGTCGAAAACCGGCTCGGGACTGTTCGTGGCCGTGACGACGATCGGCAGCTCTTCGGCGGCCTCTTGCGGTCGATCGACCGGCGCGACGTCGATCGCCAGCCGGGCCGACATCCGCTCGGCAAATGCCACCCGCTGTTCCTCGTTGCGACTATAGACGAACGCTTGCTTGATCGGGCGAGCGGCGGCTACGGCCTCCAATTGCGTTTCGGCTTGATGCCCGGCGCCGAACAGCCCGAGTTCCGCGGCCTCGAGCGGGGCCATCCACTGGGCGGCCACGGCCGTCGCTGCGCCGGTGCGGAGCTGCCCCAGCCGATCGGCTTCGACGAGCGCCACGAGCGCGCCGGTAGCGGCATCGTACAGCCCGACCAAGAAACGCGCGCCATGCTGCGTGGTCGTATAGCACTTCCAGCCGGCCAAGCCTAGCCAGGGCGCCGTAGCGCTCATCGTGTGCAGCACGATGCCCGGCGATTGCGCCCGCTGTCGAGGCACATTGCACGCCTCGCCTGCGGCCAGTTTGCGAAATGCTTCTTCGACGGCATCGATCGCGGTCGGCATATCGAGCAGTCGTGCGACGTCGTCTTCGGTCAAGTAGCGCGCGGTCATCTTTGTTTTTCCAAGTTGGCGATGGTTTCGAAATCGCGCTCCAACGAGCGGTAGAGTTGCTGATACTCGGGAAAAGCCCGGTCGTAGCATTTCTGCGCAGCGCGGTTGGGCGCCGTTTCTTTCACGACTTTGATCGTGGCCTGGCAGGCTTCGCGAATATCTTCAAAGGCGCCGGCGCCGACCGCGGCCAGCAGGGCGACTCCGTAGCCCGGGCCTTCTTCCGCGTTCAGCGTGACGACCTTTTGCCCGAACACGGCGGCTTGAATTTGCCGCCACAGCGGACTCCGCGAGCCGCCGCCCGAGGCCCGGATTTGTTTCACGGGGATTCCCAGGCCGCGGATGATCTCCAAGCTGTCGCGCAGCGAGTAGGTCACGCCCTCCATGATCGAACGCACCAGGTGGCCCCGGCCGTGAGCCAACGTCAGGCCAATGAAGCAGCCGCGAGCATGCGGGTTGGCGTGCGGAGTGCGCTCGCCCGACAAGTACGGCAGAAAAAACAAGCCCGCGCTGCCCGGCGGGACGGCTTCGGCTTCGGCGCCGAGGATTTCATAGGGCTCGCGTTTGGCCTTTAGGGCCTGGGCCAGTTCCGCCTGGCAAAGTTGATTGCGAAACCATTGCAGCGAGCCGCCCGCCGAAAGCGTCACGCCCATCATGTGCCACTTGCCGCGAACCGCGTGGCAGAACGTATGAATCCGGCCTTCGGGGTCGAACTTGACCTCCTCGCTGTGGACGAACATCACGCCCGAAGTGCCGATCGAAGTCGACAATGCGCCTTGATTGACGATGCCGTTGCCCACGGCGCCCGCTGCGCAATCGCCGGCGCCGCCGACGACGACGCAATCGGTCGACAAGCCGAGTTCCGCGGCGACTTCGCGCGTCAATTGGCCGGTGACCTCCTCCGATTCGTAACAGCGGGCCAACAAACTGGGGTCGAGTTCGAGCTTTGCCAACAGCGGCTTCGACCAATTGCGCTTGGCCACGTCCAGCAACAACATGCCGCTGGCGTCGCTGACCTCGGTGGCGAACTCGCCGGTCAGGCGGCGGCGGATTTCGTCTTTCGGCAGCAGCACTTTCCGCAAGGCTTCGAAATGGCGCGGTTCGTGATTCCGCAGCCAAAGGATTTTCGGCGCCGTGAACCCGGTGAGCGCGGGGTTCGCGACCATTTTAATGAGCTTTCGCCGGCCGCCGGCCCGCTGTTCGATCTCGGCGCACTCGGCGGCCGTGCGCTGGTCGTTCCAGAGCAAGGCCCGGCGAATGACCCGGTTGCGGGCATCCAAAAAGACCGAGCCGTGCATTTGGCCCGACAGCCCGATCGACTTCACATCGGCCGCCTTGAGCCGGGCTTTCTTCACGACCGCGCGCACGGTGGCGACCGTGGCCTTCCACCAATCCTCCGGATCCTGCTCGCTCCACAGCGGTTGGGGATGATGACAGGGATAGGTCTCGGTGGCTTCGGCCAAGATTCTGCCTTGTTCGTCGATCGCCAACGTCTTCGTGCCCGAGGTGCCGACGTCGATGCCTAGAAAAACGCTCATGTCGTCCGAATTCCTGTTGCTCGCTCGCGGAATGGATAGTCTGGAGGACCGGGCGCCCGGCCCTCCTACTGGGCGTGATTGCCGGGCGAGGGCGCCCGGCCCTTCTGGCGCCAAATGGCGGGATTGTAACCCCGCGATCTCTAGACGGGCAACCAAGGGAATTCTCATTTGACGATCGACGCCCGCGCGCTTTACCATTGCTCGTTCGTAGTATCCAATAGAAGCTCGGGCCGGTGGAAAGCGACGACCAAAGGTTCCTCTCCCGTTGGGAGAGAGAAGCGATCACATCTATGAGTTCTTTGAGTTCCCCGCAATCGGCGTTCCGCCGGGCAAAATCTTGGCGCCCTGCTTGGCTGCTGGCTGTGGTCGCAAGCGCGGCCGGCTGCACATCGGCCGGCTGCACATCGGCCGGCTGCACATCGGCCAACGATTCGGCGTCGCCGGAAGCTTCCACCGGCGAAGCCGCTTCGCTGAGCGGAGTCGAGTTGAAGCTCGTCGTCGTCGACGACCCTGGGCTGGCCGAAGCGGTCCGCCTGCTCCGCGGCGAGTGGCAAGGCAGCACCGGGGCGAAGTTGGAAATCGTCGAACAAACGTCAGGCGAATTGCTCGGCGCCGCTGAATTGACGGCCGACGCATTGATTTATCCGGCCGAATGCTTGGGCGAATTGGCCGAGCGAAACTGGCTGGCGCCGATTCCCAAGGCCACGCTCGACGACCCGCAGTTGGCTTGGCCGGAGATTTTCGAAGCCGATAAATCGCGACTGGCCACTTGGGGAACCGAGGCTTACGCCATCCCCTTCGGATCGCCCGTCCTGACGTGCTGCTACCGAGCCGATTTGCTCAAGAAACTCGACCGCAAGCCGCCTGAAACTTGGGCCGAATACCAGGCGCTGGCGGAGTTTTTGGCCGATCGCAGCAACCTGGGCGATGCCGCGCCGGCGGATGGCGAGCCATGGTTCGCGGCTGCCGAGCCTCTGGCCGAAGGCTGGGCCGGCTTGACCCTTTTGGCCCGCGCGGCCCCTTATGCCAAGCACCGCAACCATTACTCGACGCTATTCGACATGGAGAGCATGGAGCCGCTCATCGCCAAGCCGCCCTTTGTCAAGGCGCTCGACGAGTTGCTTGCGGCTGCAAAGTTCGGCGCGACGAGCAAACTCGATTTCGGCCCCGAACAGGCGAGGCAGGCGCTCGCCCGCGGCCAGTGCGCCTTGGCTCTGACCTGGCCCGCTCCAGCCCGTTCGCAGGAACTCGCTCAAAACGGCAAATCGGCGGGTGGCGTCGAAGCGCCTCTGGATCTCGGCTTCGTCGAACTGCCGGGCGCCGGCGAGGTCTATAATCTCGGTTCCCAAGCCTGGGACAAGCGACGCCCGGAAGACAATCCGCACGTTCCGCTGTTGGGCGTCTCGGGCCGTCTTGGCTCCATCTCTCGGAATTCGACCAAGTCCGAAGCCGCCGGGCACTTGCTGGCTTGGCTCTCCGGGCCGCAATGGGGCCAGCGCGTCGCCACGGCCTCGAAAGCGACAACGCTCTTTCGCGAGTCGCAGCTTGCCGCGCCGGCCGAATGGCTCGACCTGAACGTGGAAGAGCCTGCCGCATTACAATACGCCGAGGCGGTCCAGCGCTCGATTTCGCAGGAAGAATCGCTCACCGTGCTGCGCATTCCCGCTCGCCAGCGATACATGGCGGCCCTCGACCAGGCCGTTCGCCAGGCCGTGTCGGGCGAGTTGGAGAGCCAGGCGGCATTGGATCAGGCGGCCGAGACGTGGCGCACGATCACCGCCGAACTTGGGCTGGAGGCCCAACGCCAAGCTTACCATAGGGATTTGGGTCTGCGATGACGCTGCCGCTGCGCGTGGCCATGCTGGGTACGGGCGCCATCGCCCGCAGTCAACACCTGCCCGCCTGGTCGAAATTGCCCGAGTTCCAGATCGCGGCCCTGGCCGACGCCTCGCCGGTTTCGCTGGCGGCCGTGCCGGCCGAGTTTCAAATCGAGCGGCGCGTGGCCGATTACCGCGAGCTGCTCGACGACCCGACGATCGACGTCGTCGACATCTGCGTGCCCAGCGCCCTGCACGCCGAAGTAGCCATCGCCGCGCTCGAGGCCGGCAAGCACGTGCTCTGCGAAAAGCCCATGGCGACTTCGCGAGCCGAGGCCGCGGCCATGCTCGATGCCTGGCGCGCCAGCGGCAAAAAGCTGATGGTCGCCCAGCACATGCGGTTCGAGCCCAGCGTGATGCAATTGCGAACGTATCTCGAACACAATCCGCCGGGCGACGTTTACTACACGCGCGCTCAATGGCTGCGTCGCCGCCGCTTGCCGGCCCGGCCCGGCTTCACCGACAAGCGGCTCAGCGGCGGCGGCGCCTTGTATGATCTGGGCGTTCACTTGCTCGATCTGTCGTGGTGGTTGATCGGCTGCCCCAGGCCGATCAGCGTCTCGGGCGTGACGTTCGATCGCTTAGGCCGGCGGCGCGACATCGGCAGCGAATGGGGCACCTGGGAGCCGACCACGATCGACGTGGAGGATTTCGCATCGGGGCTGGTTCGGCTTGCGGGCGGCGCCGCCATCTCGCTTGAAGTGAGCTGGCTCGGTTTCCAGCCGGAAGGCGAGTTCTGGCGGCTGCAAATGTACGGCACGCGTTCGGGCGTCACCTGGCCCGAGAGCGTGGTCGTGGGCGAGGACAATTTCATCCCCTGGGATCTCAAGCTCGCCGAGGCAAAGGGCGAGAAAGCCCATCATCACGTGATTCGCCAGTTCGCTCGGGCGATTGTCGACGATACGCCGGTTCCCGTTCCGCCGGAACAATCGGCCAACGTGATCGCCATGCTCGACGCCCTCTACGCATCGAGCGTCAGGGGTTGCGAGGCGGAGATCGAGTCGTTCGAGCCGAACTCGCAGCGGCTTTGACAAGTTGGCCCGGCGCTCCTAGAATGTGTTGCTCGACGGGACTTAAACGAAGTCCCTAATAACTTCGGGGCGGTAGCTCAGTTGGGAGAGCGTCGCGTTCGCAATGCGAAGGTCGAGGGTTCGACTCCCTTCCGCTCCACTTCAAGACGCCCGTTGGCAGCAATTGCCAGCGGGTGTTTTGCGTTGATGCTCGGCAGATGCCTAACAATGTCTTTTCTTTTCTGAAACGAGCAGCGACTTCGACCCCGCAATTCGCCGTTACGGCTCCTGTTCATCGGCCAAAGAGGCCAGTTCAGCCTCGATAGCTTCGTCGTTGAAGCCTTCGTAGGCGGGCAGCATTTTCAGCGCGGCGACGGTTGGCAAAAGCCGGCCGCCGGGCGGCGCAGGTTCGCCGGGCTTGATCTTGCCGACGAGCTTCAACAGACCGGCTTCGGCAAGCCGACCGAGCGCGGCATTGAACTGGCCCGGCGTCTTCGAGAGACATTGCGCCGTTTTGCCCACCGTCAAACGGTAACTGGCGTCGCGATCGTCGAGGTGCAGCGCAGCCACCTCCAATACGAAGGTCAGCACTTCGCTTTCCAGCCGGCTCAGATGTGCGGCGCCTTCCCCGCCTTTCGAATGATCCGTCGAATCATCCTGCGAATCGCTTGTCTCCCAACACGATGGGCAGAGCTTCGGTTCGGCTTGAGCTTGTTCGACGGCCCAGGCGGTCAAGGCCTCGCGTTCGAGCGCGCAGGCCTTCATGTGCCGGCCGGTCGTCCAGTGCGTTCGTTTGCCGGCCGACGCCTTGATCTCCGGGCACGTTGCTCGATGCAGCACCAGCCGGCTCTTCGTCGGCTTGCGATAGCAATCCAGCACGAACCCGGCACGGTGATGGGCGATCCAATGCAAGTAGGTCCGTTCTTCATCGAGAAACAAGATCATCTCGCTACGGCCTCGGGCGCGCCCGAGGGAACCGCGGCGGCTGGTTCTGAAGAATGCGCCAGAGCATGGTTCTGCACGGTCGCGACTTCGGACAGGAAGTTCTTGGCCTCCTCCGGCAAGACCGTGTTGATCGACATCCCGCTGCCCAGTTCGAAGCCGGCCGGCGTCGTCAATCGCGGCAGGATGCGGAGATGCCACATAAAGTATTCTTTGCTCTCGTCGCCGCGAGACACGCTATCGATCGTCAGGTTGAAGCTCGGGTTGTCGAGCGCCGTGTGGAGCTTCAACAGAATCACCTGCAAGATTTCGGCCAGCGGTCTCAACAGCGCCGCGTCGACCGTGGCGAACGACGCCTGCCGTACGAGCGGTACGATCCACGTCTCGAACGGCACGTGCGACGCATAGGGCAAAAGCGCCACGTATTGCTCGTTTTTGGCCAGAATCCGCCGGCCATCGGCCAGCTCCTCGCGCAAATCGACGCAGTACAGGCACTCGCCCGTGCGGTCGAAATACTCTTCGGCCACCACCAGCTTTTGGCGCAACAGCCGCGGCACGACGGGCGTGGCGATCAATTGCCAGTGGGGATGTTCCAGCGAAGTGCCGGCCGTCGAGCCGTAGTTCTTGAAGGCGATGACCGCCTGAAACCGGCGATCGCACATCAGATCTTGATGCCGAAGCTGCAAGGTTCGCAGCACGAGTTCGATCTGGTCGACCGGCTGTTGGCCGAGAAAAGTTTTGTGGTCGGGCGACTCGACGATCACCTCGTGCGCGCCGCAGCCGCCCATGTAGCTGAACGCCGGGCGTTCTTCGATCCGGCGCGTGTCTTCCTCGATTCGCAAGGCCGGAAACTTATTAGGCACGACCCGCACGCGCCAATTGCTGGGTGAATAGGCCCCAGGACCGCGGACGACGTAGATCTCCGGCGGCGTGAACGCCTCGTTGCCGGGGCAAAAAGGGCACGGCGCATGAGGCGTCGCCGGGACGGGCGCGACCGGCGGGACATGATGCGGTCGCAGGGCCCGCGAGGGAGAAAAGATGACCCAATCGGTGGTCGTGACGTCGAATCGTAAGTGAGACATAACGGCGTATTTTCGCTTCCTGTTGGGGGTTGCCGCCTCTCGCGCGCTTTCTCTGTAGCAACTGACGCGCCGCTCGCTTTTCCGGCCGATGATTTCCGCTCGGGGCTGCCATAATTTCGGCTTTTCGAACGAAACGATCGAAACCGGCAAGCTTCGCCGGTGTGCGAGAACGCACGCCTTACACACTTTTGCACACTTCGCCTGCCGAATCAGGGCCATTCCCGCCTGTGGACGCTTGAATTCCGCTTGAAAATGCGACTTTCGTCGCACGGCACGGGCGTTGCATTGGAAAAGGCGGCGAAAGTGCAGACCTCGGATTCGAACAGATCATGGAAAACATCGACCTGCTGATCGTGGACGACGACGAAGAATATCGCTCGACCGTCGTGCGCCGTTTTTCGCGACGCGGCTATCGCATCCAGGAGGCCCCGGATGGCGAGACAGCGCTTGAACTTGCCGCGCGACGCCAGTTTCACGTGGCAGTCGTCGACCTGGTAATGCCCGGACTGTCCGGGTTAGAACTGCTGGCAAAACTCAAGGCCGGCAGTCCCGATTGCGAGGTGGTGATGCTCACCGGGCAGGGAACCATCGAAACGGCCGTCGAGGCGATGAAACGCGGCGCTTTCGACTTTCTCACCAAGCCCTTTCCGTTGTCGGAACTGGAATTGGTGGTTCACAAGGCCTTCGAGCAGCGGCAGTTGCGCCAGGAGAACCGGCAGCTCAAGGCGGTGCTCGAGCGCAGCCAGCCTTCCTCCGAAATGGTAGGCCGCTCGGCGGCCATCAAAGAAGTCTTTCGCCTCATCGAGCGCGCGGGGCCGACCGACAAGGCGATTCTGATTCAGGGCGAAAGCGGCACGGGCAAGGAACTGGTGGCTCGGGCGCTGCACCGCGCAAGCCGCCGGGCCGACAAGCCGATGGTGGTGATCAATTGCGCGGCTCTGCCCGAGACGCTGTTGGAAAGCGAACTCTTTGGTCACGAGAAAGGCTCGTTCACCGGCGCGGTCAGTGCCAAACAAGGACTCTTCGAACTGGCCGACGGCGGCACGCTGATGATCGACGAAATCGGCGAAATGCCGGGCGCGTTGCAAGCCAAGCTGCTGCGCGTGCTGGAAGACGGCTCGTTCCGCCGGGTGGGTTCGCTCAAGGAATGCCGCGTCGACGTTCGTCTGCTGGCGGCGACCAACCGCGACCTGGCCCAGGAAGTCTCGTCCGGACGGTTCCGCGAAGACCTGTATTACCGCATCAACGTGATGTCGTTGGAATTGCCCCCCTTGCGCCAGCGCACGGGCGATATTCCGTTGCTGGTGGCCAAGTTTCTGGGGCCGCAATGGGAGATCGAACCGCAGGCGATGCACGCCATGGAAAACTACGCGTGGCCGGGCAATATCCGCCAGCTCATCAACGTGGTCGATCGGGCCAAGATTCTCGCCGAAGACATGCGCGTGCGCTGGCAAGACCTGCCCTCTGAAGTGCGGATGCCGATCCACGAAAAGCACGGGCTCAACGGCGACACCGACAAGCTCGCAGAGATCGAGCGGGCCCACGTCATCGACGTGCTCGAACGCGAAAAAGGCAACAAGGCCCGCGCCGCTCGCGCGCTGGGCATCAACCGCCGCAGCCTTTATCGGCTGCTGGAAAAATACGGCATGGCCTGAGCCCGGCCCAAACGCTGCCAAGGAAATCGCCGCCGCGCCTTTACAGGATATGAATATCCATATATCGTTATATAGACCGAGAGAGGATCTTGCCCGAACACACAACGACAACAGCGACTAACCGCCGACGCCGCTGCACCGGGCTGGCGGCCGACGATGCCGTTTCCCGGCGCCGCCGCTCGACGCGCCGAAACTCAATCGCCAGACGGCAAACGGCCTTTCGTTCGGCTTGCCCTTGCAGCGCGTCGCGGGCACGCTTTTTGCGAACGAATCCGCCACCTTCTCCGAGACGCTGAATTCGTTCGACCGGACGCACTCCTTTCCCCTGAGAGTAGATCGGTTATCTCCAATCATTTGCAAGGAAGGCTAGACAAGGAAACTAGGCATGAAATACGCAAAGCTCTGGCTGAGTCTCGGCGCGGTCATCGCCGGTTCGTTCGCGGTATTGGGTTATTTCGGTCGCGAAATCTACCGCCAAGCGCCGCCGATTCCCCAACGGGTTGTCGCCGAAGACGGCCGCGTACTGTTCACCGGCGAGCAGATCAAAGACGGCCAGAACGTCTGGCAATCGCTCGGCGGGCAAGAGGTCGGTTCGGTCTGGGGGCACGGCGCCTACGTCGCACCCGACTGGTCGGCCGACTTTCTGCACCGCGAAGCGACCTGGATGCTCGATCGCTGGGCGCATGACGAACATCAGACCGACTACGCCCAGCTCGACGTCGAAACACAAGCCGCCTTGCGCGCTCGCTTGCAGCAGCAACTGCGCCGGAACTCCTACGACCCCGAAAGCGGCGATTTGACCGTTTCCGCGCTGCGAGCGGACGCCCTTGCAGCCGTCGGCCGCCATTACGCCGGACTGTTCGGCGACGCGCCCGAATTGGACTCGCTGCGCGACGCCTACGCCATTCCGCCCCGCGCCGTCAAAACCGCCGAACGCCAGCAGATGCTCAACAGCTTCTTCTTCTGGACCTCCTGGGCCTGCGTCACGAATCGGCCCGGCAGCGATGTCAGTTACACGCAGAACTGGCCGGCCGAACCGCTGGTGGGCAATCAGCCGACCGGTTCGATCGTGGTCTGGTCGGTGCTGAGTTTCGTGTTTCTGCTGGCGGGCATCGGGGCGCTGGCCTGGTACTTTGCCGTCCAGCGTCGCGGACAGCAAGACGACACGAACGGCCTGCCCGAACAGGATCCCCTGTTGGCTCTCTCGCCCACTCCTTCGATGCGCGCCACGCTCAAATATTTCTGGGTCGTCGCGCTGCTGATGGTCTTGCAGGTCGGCCTGGGCGCCGTCACGGCGCATTACGGCGTCGAGGGTTCGGGCTTCTACGGCATTCCCCTGGCCCAGTACCTGCCCTACGCCGTCACGCGCACATGGCACACGCAATTGGGCATCTTCTGGATCGCCACCGCCTGGCTGGCTACCGGCTTGTTCATGGCGCCGGCCGTTTCGGGTTATGAACCGAAGTTCCAGCGCTTCGGCGTCAATTTTTTGTTTGTCTGTTTGCTGGTCATCGTGGCCGGGTCGATGGCCGGCCAGTGGCTTGGCGTACAGCAGCGTCTGGGCCTGGAAGCGAATTTCTGGTTCGGGCACCAAGGCTATGAATACGTCGATCTGGGCCGCTTCTGGCAAGCCTTTCTGTTCATCGGGCTCGTGCTGTGGCTGCTGTTGATGGCGCGGGCCATGTGGCCGGCCTTCCGCCAAAAGAACGAAGGCCGGCATTTGCTCGGGTTGTTTTTGATCTCGTCGCTGGCCATCGCTTTGTTCTATGGCGCCGGGCTGATGTGGGGACGCCGCACCAACCTGGCCATCGCCGAATACTGGCGCTGGTGGGTCGTCCACCTGTGGGTCGAAGGCTTTTTCGAAGTCTTCGCCACCGTGGTCATCGCCTTTCTGTTCACCCGCATGGGGTTGCTGCGAGCCGCGAGCGCCACCTCCGCCGTGCTGTTTTCGACCACGATCTTCCTTTCGGGCGGCATCATCGGCACGTTCCACCACCTGTACTTCACCGGCACTCCGACCGCCGTGCTGGCCTTGGGGGCGACCTTCAGCGCGATGGAAGTCGTGCCGCTGGTGCTGATGGGGTTCGAGGCTTACGAGAACCTGACCCTGAGCCGCGTGCGGCCTTGGGTCTCGGCCTACAAATGGCCGATTTACTTCTTCGTGGCCGTCGCCTTCTGGAACCTGGTCGGCGCCGGCTTGTTCGGCTTCCTCATCAATCCACCGATCGCGCTCTACTACATGCAAGGTTTGAACACCACGCCCGTCCATGGCCATACGGCCTTGTTCGGCGTCTATGGCATGCTGGGCATCGGATTGATGCTGTTCTGCCTGAAGGGCCTGGCCACGCATCACGTCTGGAAGACCCGTTTGCTCGGCTTCTGCTTCTGGGCGATTAACGTTGGCTTGGCGTTGATGGTGCTTATCAGCCTGTTGCCAGTCGGCATGATGCAAGCCTGGGCGAGCGTGACGCACGGAATGTGGTACGCCCGAAGCGCCGAGTTCCTGCAGACCGACCTGATGGATCGCCTGCGCTGGCTGCGCGTGATCGGCGATACGATCTTTGCCATCGGCATTATGGGTTTAGGCTGGTTCGTGCTCGGCTTGAAGACCGGTTGGTCCGTGCTCGCGGAACACGAGGGGGCAGGCGCTGCGAGCCCAACGAGCGGTTTGCATCGCGCCGAATCTCTATCGTAATCCGCCGGAAGCGATCGACGGACGGTCGCGCTGGCCTGGGCCGCAATCCGCCCGGCGCCGCTCGTCGATCGAACCGCGGCTCGGGGCCGCCGCGCCTGCCGCGCGGCGGCCCCGCGGTGAGCCTGCGGTTTCTGGCTTAGCCTCGCGCCTTGACGCGATGCGACGCAAAGTGACTGTGGGCGCCCGCCTTGGGCGCGCCGGCGCTGGCGCCGGGGGCCGGAGCGGCGGGCGGTTCCGGAGCCGGTGCGACTTCGCCGCCGTTTCCGCTCTCGCAAGCGTCGCACGGATCGCAGCAGTCATTGCAGCAGGCATAGTTGCCACAGCAACCATGACGCATCCTTCGCCGACCGTGGCAGAATCGGCCATAACAATGGCAGCCTGCGCAGTCGCAGCCGTAACAGCCCGCACAAGAACAGCCGCGATGGCCGGCTTGCGCCACGTTGCCGTCGGACATCAAGGCAATTCCCACCACCGCCGAGAACAAAACCACAGCCAGCAAAAACGGTCGATTCATCATAACACCCTCTCTGATCGTGAAGCTTTAGTTCGTGCATCACTCGCGGCGCCGGCTTGCCAACAAGGCGGCCGGCGCCGGTCGGTTGCGCTGTCTTGCTGCACGTCCTTGGCCGCGACGCAGCGACGAATCCTGGAGGTCAGCACCCTCACCCCGCCACCGCGGCGGGACGCCTGGGCCAAACCTTGCAAGGCACGTGCCGCGCGGCGTTCCTGGGGCAAAGCAAGCCAAATTGGCAAACGCCGCGGGAAGACCGTCGAGATCCGCGTCCCGCACCCCCTCTGCGCGAGGGCGCCGGCAACCGGGCGCCGCGTCCGCATCGAGGCAGGGCGGCCCCTATGCTGAAGATCGCTTGCCGGGCCGTTTGCAAAATGTCCGGAGTCGAGACTCGCCGCCCGACTGGTTCGCATTTTGCACGCTGGCATGGTGGCGCTAATTTGCCAGAGCCATGCGGGCCGATGACCGACGTCGATCGGAAGCCTCCCCTTGCAGCAGGATGGCATGAGACGCCAATTCGCACGCCGACGCGCGAATACGCTCGCGAGCCAGACCTAATCTCACAACGTTTCGAGAGGAAAATCCGATGACAGCGAAAACCGGCAGCGGGCTTCAAGAGCGAGACGTGGAAGTGCGTGCAGACCGCAGAAAGCTCCGCGGAATCCTCGGCGTTCCGACCGAAGCGCAAGGAATCGTGGTCTTTGCCCACGGCAGCGGCAGCGGCCGGCTCAGTCTGCGCAACCAATTCGTGGCCCGTACGTTGCAGCAGGCTGGCCTGGCGACCTTACTAATCGACTTGCTCGAAGAGGACGAGGCCGACGATCGCCGCTACGTGTTCGACGTCGAATTATTGGCCGGACGTTTGGAACACGCGGCCCATTGGCTCAAGGAGCAGCCCGAGGCGCGCACCCTGCGCTTGGGCTATTTTGGAGCAAGCACCGGCGCGGCGGCGGCGCTGATCGCCGCCGCGCGACAAACCGCCGAGGTCGGCGCCGTGGTTTCGCGCGGCGGGCGTCCCGATCTGGCGTTCGATTTTCTCCCGGCCCTGCAGGCCCCCACGCTGTTGATCGTCGGCGGCGCCGACGACGTCGTGCTGGAACTGAACAAACAGGCGATCGGCCTGCTGCACTGCCGGAAGGAATTGATCGTCATACCCGACGCGACGCACCTCTTTCCGGAACCCGGGGCGTTGGAGCAGGCGGCGCAACACGCCGAGCGCTGGTTCAAACGCTATCTGGCGCCCGAAGCGGCGTCGCCGCAAGCCCCGCTCCCCAAGAAGCCCAAATGAACGAAAGCCCGCAGTGAGGAGCGCTCTCATTTGTTATGGGCGTCGCCGCACAGCGGGAGCATTTTCGCACGGCGCGCCTTTGCATAGCTCGGTCATTCATATTCCCTTCTTCGTAAGAACGCGCCGCCCTCTATCGCAGTCGCGACTTGGCATGAAACGTGCCTTACAAGGTCAAGCGTGCGAAGCGAGTCGCAAGGCGATTTTCAGCATGTTGGCGAACCTGTAAGCAGCTAAAGGAGTATTCGTCATGAGTCACAAGCACTTGCTCTTCCGCACCGAAGCGCGGGAAAAGGTGCTGCGAGGCGCGACGGCGCTGGTCGACGCGCTGCGGGTTACGTTGGGCCCGAAATCGAAGTGCGTGCTGATCGAGAAGAAGTGGGGCAAGCCGATCGTCTGCAACGACGGCGTAACGATCGCCAAGGAAATCGATCTGAAGGACCCCGAAGAGAACCTCGGCGCCCGCATGATTCGCGAAGCGGCGGAGCGCACGAGCGACGCCGTCGGCGACGGCACGAGCACTTCGACCATTCTGGCGCACGCCATTTTCGCCGACGGGTTGCGAAACGTCGCGGCCGGCGCCAGCGCCATCGATCTTAAACGCGGGCTCGACCGCGGCCTGCGCGTAGCGGTCGAGGTCATTCGCAATCTCTCTCGTCCGGTGGCCAGCCGGCGGGAAAAGTCGCAAGTGGCCACGATCTCCGCCCATAACGACGCCACGCTCGGCGAGCTCGTCGCCGATGCCATGGAAAAGGTCGGCGCCGAAGGGGTCGTCTCGGTCGAAGAGGGCAAAGGCGCCGAGACCGCACTGGAGGTGGTCGAAGGAATGCAGTTCGACCGCGGCTTCCTGTCGCCTTACTTCATCACCGATCCCGAGAAGATGCAGGCCGTGCTCGACGAGCCGGTGATTCTGCTGTTCGAGAAAAAGATCAGCAGCGTCAAAGATCTGTTGCCGCTGTTGGAGCAGTTCGTGCAGGTGCGAAAGCCGCTGTTGATCGTGGCCGAAGACGTCGACGGCGAGGCGCTCGCCACGCTGGTGGTCAACAAGCTGCGCGGCGTGCTGGCCTCGGTGGCGGTCAAGGCGCCGGGCTACGGCGATCGCCGCAAGGCCATGATGCAAGACATGGCCATTCTGACCTGCGGCCAGTTCATCGCCGAAGAACTCGGGCTGAAGCTGGAGAAAATCACCGTCGCCGATCTCGGCAAGGCGCAGCGCGTGGTGATCGACAAAGACAACACCACGATCATCGGCGGCGCCGGCAAGAAAGAGGCCATCCAAGGCCGTTGCCAGGAAATCCGCAAGCAAATCGAAAAGACCACCTCCGACTACGATCGCGAGAAGCTCGAAGAGCGGCTTGCCAAGCTGGCCGGCGGGGTGGCCGTAGTTCGCGTCGGCGCTCCGTCCGAAGCGGAAATGAAGAGCCGCAAGGAAGCTCTGGAAGACGCGATCAGCGCCACCAAGGCGGCCATCGCCGAAGGCATCGTGCCCGGCGGCGGGCTCACCTTGTTGCGGGCCATCGACGCGGTCGAGCGAGAAGAAGCGGCGTGCGATGGCGACGAACGCACGGGGCTGCGAATCCTCAAGCGGGCCTTGGAGGCGCCGACCCGGCAGATCGCCGAGAACTCGTCGGTCGACGGCGGCGTGGTCGTCGGGCAGATGCGCAGCGGAACTGGCAATTACGGCTTCGACGCCGCGCGCGGCAAATACGTCGACATGGTCGAAGCCGGCATCATCGATCCGGCGAAAGTCGTTCGCCTGGCGTTGGAAAACGCCGTCTCCGTCGCCGGCGTGCTGTTGTTGACCGAAGCCACGCTGACCGAGGCGCCCGAGCCGAAGGGCGAAGCCGCCCACGCCGGCGGATTGCCCGAGGAATAAAGCCAGGAAAGGCGGACCGCGATGCCCTTCGCAACGATCGTCAAATCGCCCAACGACCGCAGGGTCGCGCCGAACCTGCGCGATTACGCGCAGGCCCGCCAGGATTTCTCTTGGGATGAAGCGCGCCGTGAACTCGACGGCTTGCCGGGCGGCGGCCTGAACATTGCCCATGAAGCAATCGATCGCCACGCGGCCGGGACGTTGGCCGACAAGGTCGCCATCCGCTGGATGAGCCTGGACGGCAAGCTCGAAGATTTCAGCTACGCCCGGCTGCGCGAGTTGACCAATCGCTTCGCTGGCGCGCTCAAATCGGTCGGCGTCGGCAAGGGCGACCGCGTCTGCGTGCTGGCCGGGCGAATTCCGGAACTGTACGTGGCGGCGCTCGGCGCGCTGAAGAACCGCAGCGTGTTTTGCCCGCTGTTTTCCGCCTTCGGGCCGGAACCGATCCGGGCGCGGCTAACAATCGCCCAGGCCAAAGTGCTGGTCGCCACGACCTCGCTCTACCGGCGGAAAGCGGCCTCCTTGCGAGCCGAACTGCCGTTTCTCGAACATGTGATCCTGATCGGCGACGAGCCTCTGCCCGCCGACGTACGCGGCGCGCACAGCTACCGCCAACTGATGGACGCGGCCAGCGACCGCTTCACGATCGAGCCGACCGCCCCCGATGACATGGCGCTGTTGCACTTCACCAGCGGCACGACCGGCATGCCGAAAGGCGCGATCCACGTCCACGAGGCGGTCGTCGCCCACCACATCACGGGCAAACTGGCGCTCGACCTGCACCCGGACGACGTGTTCTGGTGTACGGCCGATCCGGGCTGGGTGACCGGAACTTCGTACGGCATCATCGCCCCGCTGACCATCGGCGTAACGAGCATCATCGACGAAGGCGATTTCGACGCCGACCGCTGGTACGGGATCGTGCAAAAAGAACAGGTTTCGGTTTGGTACACCGCGCCCACGGCGATCCGCATGATGATGCGGGCCGGCCTCGAGGTCGTTCGCAACTACGATCTCGCGAGCCTGCGATTTCTGGCCAGCGTCGGCGAGCCGCTCAATCCCGAGGCGGTGGTGTGGGGCCAAGAGGCGTTCGGCATGCCGTTTCACGACAACTGGTGGCAGACCGAAACGGGCGGCATCATGGTCGCCAACTACGCCTCGATGGACGTCCGGCCGGGTTCGATGGGCCGGCCGCTGCCCGGCATCGAGGCGGCCGTCGTTCGCCAACTCGACGACGGGCGCGTCGAGGAAATCGAACAGCCCGGCGAGCAAGGCGAGTTGGCCTTGCGCCCCGGCTGGCCGTCGATGTTCCGCGGCTACTTGAACGAACCCGAGCGATACCAGAAGTGCTTCGCCGGCGGCTACTACCTGACCGGCGATTTGGCCAAGCGCGACGCCGACGGCTATTTTTGGTTCGTCGGCCGCAAGGACGACGTGATCAAGACGTCCGGGCATTTGATCGGTCCGTTCGAGGTCGAGAGCATCTTGCTGGAACATCCGGCCGTGGCCGAAGCGGGCGTGATCGGCAAGCCCGATCCCGTGGCCTTGGAGATCGTCAAGGCGTTCGTGGCGCTCAAGCCCGGCTACGAAGCGGGCGACGCATTGGCTCGCGAATTGCTAGCCTTCGCCCGCGTGCGGCTGGGCGCCGCGGTGGCGCCGAAGGAATTGAGTTTCGTGGCCTCCGTGCCGAAGAACCGCGCCGGAAAAATCATGCGGCGGCTGCTCAAGGCGCGCGAACTGGGTCTGCCCGAAGGAGACACGTCGACGCTGGAGGCGAGCGCCGCGTCGTAGGCGGATGCGCCGGGCAAAGCGCTCGCGTCGCTTTTCAGCGAGATCGTGAAGGAAGGTTAGGGTCATCCGAGTAAGCACTCTCAAGCAGGAAACGAGGTTTGTCATGTCCAACGTATTGAACCACGCTGAAATGCACAGCGATCATCGTCAATGGGCCAGCGAGGATGCGCTGTGGGAAGACGACGTCCATCTCTGGCAAGGAGAACTCGACCAGACTGCGGCCGAGATGAAGAAGATCGAAGCGGCCCTGGCCGAACATCGCCGCTCGCTCGAGTCGCACGCCGAAGCGGTCCGCGACTTTCGCGAAGAGGAAGACCGCCACGAACATTCGCTGGCCGAGTACGAACGCGGCGAAAGCGGCGAAGATCTGGTCGTCATGGCGCAGAAACACAATGCCGAGGCCGAGAAGCAGCGGCAGCGCCGCAAAACGCACGAGCGCATCAAGCGGCATCATCACACGATGATCGCCCACTGGCGATTGTTGTGCAAAGCGATCTGCAAAGAGATGTAATCGTTTTCCCGAAGCTCCTTTGAGGTGACGCAATGTCCGGCGCAATCTCCGACGAAACGGCGGTGCAAACGACGACCGCTCCGCGACGGGCGGCCGAGCGCGACGAGCTGCTCTCGCGGCTGGCACAAATGCTGCTCATCCGAAGGTTCGAGGAAAAGGCGGCCGAGCTGTACAGCCTGGGCAAGATCCACGGCTTCCTGCACCTGTATATCGGCGAGGAAGCCGTGGCGGTCGGCGCCATTCCAGCCTTGAGGCCGGACGACGCGATCGTCTCGACTTATCGGGAACACGGCCATGCGCTGGTGCGCGGCATCCCGCCTGGCGCGATCATGGCCGAGATGTACGGCAAAGCCAACGGCTGCAGCCGGGGCCGCGGCGGTTCGATGCACCTGTTCGACGTTTCGCGCCGCTTTTACGGCGGCAACGCCATCGTGGGCGGCGGCCTGCCGTTGGCCGTCGGCCTGGGCCTGGCCGACAAGCTGCAGAAGCGCGACCGCGTGACGGCGTGCCTGTTCGGCGATGGGGCCGTGGCCGAAGGCGAGTTTCACGAATCGCTGAATCTGGCGGCGCTGTGGAAACTGCCGGTGTTGTTCCTGTGCGAAAACAATCGCTACGCGATGGGCACGGCCCTCGAACGGCACCAGTCGCAGATCGACATCAGCGCTAAGGCGGCCGCCTACAACGTGCCCTCCGATGCGGCCGATGGGATGGACTTGCTGGCGGTCGAACGAGCGATGCACAAGGCGCTGGCCGCGGTGCGCGAAGGCGGCGGGCCGTATCTGCTCGAAGCCCGCACCTACCGCTTCCGCGCACACTCCATGTACGACGCCGAGCTGTACCGCGGCAGGGACGAAGTCGAACAATGGAAAAAACGCGACCCGATCTCGCTGTTCACCGCCCGGCTGCGCGAGCAGGGCCTTCTGGCGGACGTCGATCTGGCAGAGCTCGAGGTCCATGCCGCCGAGCAAGTGGCGGCGGCAGTGGAGTTCGCCGAAGCTGGCTCCTGGGAGCCGGTCGAAGATCTGACCAAGGACGTTTACACCCCGGTGACGCCATGAAGACGACCTATCGCGACGCCGTGCGGCTCGGCCTGCGAGAGGCGCTCACTCGCGATCCTCGCGTGTTTCTGATGGGCGAGGACGTCGGCCGCTACGGCGGCGCCTATGCATGTAGCCGCGGCTTACTGGAAGAGTTCGGCCCCGAGCGGATTCGCGACACACCGCTTTCGGAATCGACGTTCGTCGGCGCGGGCATCGGCGCGGCGTTGGGCGGGATGCGGCCGATCGTCGAAGTCATGACCGTGAACTTCAGCCTGTTGGCCCTCGACCAGATCGTCAACAACGCCGCCGCGCTGCGCCACATGTCGGGCGGACAGCTCAGCGTGCCGGTCGTCGTGCGGATGGCGACCGGCGGAGGACGCCAACTTGCCGCGCAGCACTCGCACAGCCTGGAGGTCTATTACGCCCACATTCCCGGCATCAAGGTCGTGGCGCCGGCCACCGTTCCCGACGCCCGCGGGATGTTGCTGGCCGCGCTCGACGAGCCCGACCCAGTCGTGATCTTCGAGCATGCCATGCTGTATGGAGTCGAAGGCGAACTCGACGAGACCGACGGCGCCGTCACGCTCGATCGGGCCGCTATCCGCCGGCCAGGAAGCGACGCCACGGTCATTACCTATGGCGGCTCGCTCGGCAAGACGCTGGCCGCGGCCGAACAATTGGCGAGCGAAGGCATCCAGGCGGAAGTCATCGATCTGCGTTCGTTGCGGCCGCTCGATATGCCGACCATTTTGGATTCCGTGGCCCGCACTCGCCGGGCGTTGATCGTCGACGAGGGCTGGCGCACGTGCAGCCTGGCTGCCGAGGTCAGCGCGCAAATCATGGAACGGGGCTTTTTCGATCTCGATGCGCCGGTGGCCCGTGTGTGCAGCGTCGAAACGCCCATGCCTTACGCCGCGCATTTGGAACAGGCCGCGCTGCCGCAAGCCGACAAGATCGCGGCCGCCGTCAGGGAGCTCGTCGATCGCCATGACTGACTTCGTGATGCCTAAACTCGGCGCCGATATGGAATCGGGCGTGCTGGTCGCATGGCACAAGCAGCCGGGCGATACGGTCGCGCGCGGCGATATTATGGCCGATATCGACACGGCCAAGGGCGTGATCGAGGTCGAGTCGTTTGCCAGCGGCACGCTGGAGACGTTCGTCGCGCGGCCGGGCGAGCGCTACCCGGTCGGCGCCGTGCTGGCTTTGATTCGTGAGGACGGCGCACCGCCGACGGCCTCGGCCGCGCCGGCGCCCGCGAAGCCGGCCGCCGCGAAACCAGCAGCAGTCGCCGAGCCGCCCGCGCCGAGACCAACCGCCGTTGCTGCAGCGCCCGTGCGCGAGCGACCAAAAATCGGCGCCTCTCGGCTGCGGATTTCGCCAGCCGCGCGGCGGTTGGCTCGCGAGTTGGGCGTCGACCCTGCAACCGTCGTCGGCAGCGGGCGCGGCGGCGCGATTATGAGCGAAGACATCGAGCATGCCGTAGCGGCCCGGACGGCGCCGAAGCCGGCCCCGCCGCCGCCCACGCCTGCGCCCGCCGCAACGCTCGCCGAGCGTGCCGCGGCGATGCGGCAGGCGATCGCCGCCGCCATGAGCCGCTCGAAGCGCGAGATACCGCACTACTACCTGAGCACGACCATCGACTTGCACCGCGCCATGACCTGGTTGGGACAGGAAAACGCCAAGCGCCCCATCACCAACCGCTTGCTTTATGGCGCGCTATTGCTGAAGGCCGTGGCCTTGGCGCTGCACGAGACTCCGGAACTCAATGCGCTCTGGGAAGGCGATCACGCCGAGCGGAAGCCGGCCATTCATCTGGGCGTGGCGATCTCGTTGCGGCAGGGCGGCCTGGTGGCGCCGGCGCTGCACGACACCGATCAGTTGAGCCTGGATGAGTTGATGACGAAGCTGCTCGATCTGGTCAGCCGGGCTCGGGCAGGCAAGTTGCGGGGCTCGGAGATGTCCGATCCCACGATCACCGTGACCAGCCTGGGCGAACAAGGCGTGGAGGCGGTGTTCGGCGTCATTTATCCGCCGCAGGTGGCGCTGGTCGGTTTCGGCAAAGTGGTCGAGCGGCCGTGGGCCGTGGACGGTCAAATCAAGGTGCGGCCGGTCGTGACGGCGACGCTCTCGGCCGACCATCGCGTCAGCGACGGTCATCGCGGCGCCATCTTTCTGGCGGCCGTCGACCGCTTGCTGCAGGAGCCGGAAAAACTATGACTCTCGAAGAAATCCGCTCGACGGTGATCGAGGCCTTGTGCCAGGTAGCGCCCGAGGCCGATCCGACTCAACTTCGCCCCGACGTCAGCTTTCGCCAGCAGTTGGACATCGACTCGATGGACTTCCTGCGATTCGTGATCGCCCTGCACGAAAAGACGCAGCGCGAGATTCCCGAAAAGGATTACCCCAAGCTGACGACGCTCGACGGCTGCGTCGCCTATCTGGCATCGTTCGAACCGGCCGCGCAGCCGCGGTCGCGCTAGTGCCTCATCAAGTCTGGCTTGACAGCGGGGCGCCTGGCGGCAGAGCGAAGCGATGCCCCAGCGAACCGGGCTTCGCTAAGGCTCAGCCACGAGCCACCCAACTGTCAAAATGGCTTTGAAGAGGCGCCTAGCCTTCAATGTGTGCCGACATGCACACCTGTGCTCTTTTCGCTCGATCGCTCCTTATCGGTTTTGCAATCCGTGAACTCGCCAAACTGCAAGGCGCCCGCAACTTGGGTCTCCGGATAGCGAATCGACGCGGCGGCACAGCCTTTGCAATTTATTAAACCTGCGGGGCAGCAAGCCCCGCGAAATGGAGGATGGGCCTCACCCGAGCCATTAAGGAACGTTGTATGAAACTCCCCGTGCAAATCAGCTTCCATAACCTGCCCCATTCCGACGAAATCGAAGACATCGTTTACGAGAACGCAGCGCGGCTCGACAGCTTTTGCGAACAGATCATGAGCTGCCGCGTGGTCGTCGACGTGCCGCACCTGCACCGCAGGCAGGGCAATCTTTATCAGGTGCGGATCGATATCACTGTGCCGGGCGAAGAAATCGCCGTGAATCGCGAGGCCGGCCAGCACACGGCCTACAAGGACCTGCGGGTCGCCATCGACGATGCGTTCAACACCGCGGCCCGACTGCTGGAAGACTACGCGCGGCGGCATCGCCAAGACGTCAAAACGCTCCGCGGCCAGGCCCACGCGAGGGTCGCCAAGATCTTCCCCGAAGCCGGCTACGGCTTCCTGAAAACACTCGAAGGCCGCGAGGTTTATTTCCACCGCAACAGCCTGCTGGGCTCCGAGTTCGACCAATTGGAACCGGGAACCGAAGTCATGTACGCCGAAGAACAAGGCGAAAAGGGGCCGCAAGCCAGCTCCGTGAAAGTCGTCGGCCGCCATCATCACGTATAGCGGCTCGATCGCGAATCGCGGCGCCGGCGAGGCAAGTAATCGCATGGAGTTGACCCATGCCAAGACTCAAGGGACGACGATCGATGAACGCGAAACAATTGGAGTTTTACAAGCGGCGGCTGGTCGAGATGCGGGCGCGACTGGTCGACGAGGTCGAACAGTTGCTGGAAAAGGTTCCCGACGACCTGCGGGCCCCAGGCGCGCTCTCGCACGTGCCGACGCACCCGGCCGATCAGGCTACCGAAGGCATCGACAAGGAAGTGTTTTTGATTCGCAACGAGCAGCAATTGCAGGCATCCGTACACGCGGCGCTGGAGCGGATCGACGACGGCACGTTCGGCCGCTGCCAGCAGTGCGGCGAGGAAATCTCCGAACAACGCCTCTCGGCGATTCCCTACGCCTTATACTGCTTCGCCTGCGCCAAGAGCATGCAACCCTCGTAACGGCCCGCACGCTGCGTCCGCGTAGGTTTGCCGGTCGGCTGGTCGCACCAAGAGCATGCAACCCTCGTAACGGCCCGCACTGCGCGCCGTTCTGCCGCCTATCGGGAACGCCCTCCCCGGCGTTCATCGATCGAGCCGATCCGGTCGTGTGGCCGGGGGCCGATGGTCCGCGCGATTGCGCTGAGTTGCAGGGCTTTCCCGAGCGCGGGTTCCGCTTCGTCGACCAACTATTCAGCGAAGCGGAAATTGACGAACTGGCGCGCGAAGCCCAGCAGCTTGCGCAAACCGTCGACCCGCGGGCGCCGGGCGTTTCGCCTCGAACCGGCGATGAAAACGACGCGGCCCAAATAGCCGCGCAGCCCAAAATCGCAAGTATTCGTCGCGGCCTGAACATGCTCGCGAGTCCCTTCGCTCCTGCTCGAGTTTTGGCGCGCGGCCCGACAGCCGGTCGTTAACGCGGCGCCGACGGCTACGCGTTTTGCACAAACTGCCGCGACTCGCAGTTCGCCGTCGCTCGCGCTAGCCCGGATTATTCACAGCCCGGCTATTACTTGACAAAACGCTCGATACCAACCCGAAGCGCAAGCGAGGTAAGTGCGTTGTTCAACCTCGCTTGCGCTTCGGGTTGGTGTGGGCTGATGAATAATCCGCGCTAGGGCCACGACTTCGCAAGTTTCGTCCGGCAGAACAAGGTCACTTGCGACCGGCCCTATCGAGGGAGCTTAGCGCCCGCCACGGTTTCGCTCGCGACGCAGCGCAGCATCTGGTTCAGCCGCTGATGTGGTCGTAGAGAATCGCCTTGCAGCGGGCGAAGTGTTGGGCCTGCCGTGCGTCGTACTTGGCGTCGCGAAGATCGACCAGGTAGAAGTCGGCGCCTTCGACAGTCGCCCCGCGCAAATCGGCGCCGCGTAGATTAGCTTTGCGAATCTCCTCGGGCGATTTGAAGCCCTGCTCCTCGAAGTCGTCGGTGTAAAACCCGGTGCGGCTGCCTTCGCAAGCGATCGGGCTGCCAACGAGGCCGCTGCGCGACGAGCCGAGATGAAACGACGCATTCGTAAAATCGGCGTCGCGCAAGTCGGCGAATTCCCACTGGACGTCGGCCAATCCCGCCTGCTGCAAGTCGGCCCCGCGCAGTTTGGCCCTGGGCAAGTGACTTCCAGTCAAGTTCGCTCGGATGAGCTTGGCATCCTCCAAACGGGCGTCGGCGAGTGCGAGGAATTCCAGGTCGGCTTCGGTCAGGTCGGCGCCTTCGAGGCAAGCGTCGTCGAGCACGGTCTCGGAAAGCCGCACGCGGTGCAGTCGTGAGTCCGAGAGGTCGGCCGAGGAAAGATTGGCCCGCGAGAGAATGGCGCCGTCGAGCCGCGCCTCGTTCAGCCAGGCGCCCGTCAAGTTGGCGCCCGTGAAATCGGCCTGCGTCAGATCGGCATTGCGGAAATCGGCGTGCGACAGGTTCGCGCGCTGCAAATGGGCGTGCTTCCAAACGCTGTGGGCGGCCTTCGCTTGCGACAAATCGCCCCCCGCCGCATTGGCTTCATATAGATCGGCGTATTCCAGATTCGCGCCGGCCAGCTTGGCCCCGCTGAGCACAATCTGCTCGGCGCCGGCGCCTTTGAGCGAGGCGCGGCTCAGATCGGCGCCCGAAAAATCGGTTAGCCTAAGACTACCGCCAGACAAGTCGATGCCGGGCCAAATCGCGCCGGTGAACACGGCGCCCGCCAAGCGGGCGCTCGTGCCTGGTTGTGGCCGCCAATCGCAGTCGGCAGCGTGGAGCAGACTTGCCGCCACTCGATGATAGTGTACAAGCGGCCGGCCAAGGATTTTCTCTAAGCTGCGTCTTGCTGCGGGCCGCTTGGCCAGCCGGCGCCCAGTTTCAGCGAGTAGATCGTGGGGCCAAGGGCCGGCTAGAAAACCCATCTGCTCGTCGTCCGCCTCGATCGCTTGCGGGAAATACCAGGCCGCCAGCAGCGTCTGCACGATGCGATGCCGCAGCCAGCCAAGCGCTTCGCATCCCGAACGCGTTGCGGCCAATACGGAGCGAAAACTTACCGCCGCACCTTCCCACCCGAGCAAGGCAGCCAGCGCGTACGTCGCTTCACGCGGCGTCAACCTTGCGGCGAGCTGCTGCGTGATGATCTCGCGAAAGTCGTCCTGGCGCTCGTCGCGCGCCAGTTCGTCGAGCACCAGTCGCCAAACTTGCGGCGAGCCGTGCAGGCGGCGCCGCTCCGGCATGGCGCGAACGCGGGCCATAACCGACGCACACTCGCTCGGATGTACGGCCAGCACATATTCCAGCAGTTCGTCGTCGGACCACGAGGCCAACTGCCGCGACGCCGAAGCGCCTGCCAAAGGTTGCGACGTCGTGTAGATCAATCGCCCCTGTAAGCCGGCAGCCAAGGTTTCGACCCTCGAGGGTTCGTCGAGGAATTGCACGCCGCCTCGCCCCAGTGCGGCCGCCAACAGGGCCAACGAGGTCGATTTGCCCGCGCCCGGTCCGCCGACGATTTCAAAGGCGCCGCGGTCGTTCGCTTCGAGCCAGTCGGCGGCTTCGTCTTCGAGCAGCAGCAAATCGCCGGTCTCGGGCGAGATAACGCGAGGTCGAACGGGAGCTTGAAAGGTTGGCGTCATAGGGCCTCGGGCAGCCGGCCTGGCCGCCGCTGAACGCTCGAACGGCTGGTCCCTTTGATCGTGCGTACATTCTACCGTCGCGGCGAAAGGAGATGCTACCGTTATGCGGCGCAGAATGGCGGGCGAGGGCGCCCGCTGCTCAAGGTTGGTGTGACGGGCGAGGGCGCCCGTCCCTCCATGACGGGCGATCGGGCGGGCGAGGCGCTTGACCCACCTCGGTTGCCGAGAGAGTCCCGCCGCGGCGTGACGAGGTTATCGCCGCCTGCCTCATGTTGTCATGGGCCGTGTCTGGCCTTAGGATATGGGCTTGATCGCCGGGGGAAGCGCCCTCGTCAAATTATCTTGCTTCATCGATTTTCTGCTGTGAAAGGGACCGCGATGCTCCGCGCTTGCATCTTTGTGCCTGTGCTGCTCGTCCTCGCCGTTCAGGGCGAACTGCCTTCGCCGGAAAGCCCCGATCCGAATTCGCCCCGGCCGATCGAAGCCTTCGACACGGTGTTTACCGAAGAAATGACCTGGATGGAGATCCGCGACGCTCTGGCCGCGGGAAAGACGACGGCGATCGTGGCCACGGGCGGAATCGAGCAGAACGGCCCCTATCTGGCCACCGGCAAACACAACTACGTGTTGCGGGCCACGACGCAGGCCATCGCCCGCAAGCTGGGCGATGCGTTGGTGGCGCCGATCGTGCCGTTCGTGCCCGAGGGCGATATTTCGCCGCCCACCGGCCACATGCGCTATCCCGGCACGATCAGTCTCACGGAAAAGACCTACGCAGCGCTGTTGACCGACATTTGCGCCAGCCTGAAGACGAGCGGCTTCGAAGAAATCGTGTTGATCGGCGACAGCGGCGGCAACCAGGCGGGGATGAAACGCGTGGCCGAGCAATTGAACGCCGCCTGGGCCGACAGCGGCGTGCGCTTGCTCTACATTCCCGAGTATTACGACTACGCGGGCGTGAACAAGTGGCTAGAGGAAGAGGGCGTCAAGCAAACGCCCGAAGGATTGCACGACGACTTCGCCATCACGGCGATGATGATGACGGTCGATCCCAACACGGTGCGGATGAAAGAGCGCGGTGCGGCAGGCAAGTTCAGCATCAACGGCGTCGACCTGGCGCCAGCCCCCAAGACGATCGAATGGGGCAAGAGAATCATCGAGTTCCGGGCCAACGCCACCGTGAAGTCGATCAAGCAAGCTCGCGGAACTTGATCGAACGCTGGAAAGCTTCCATGCAGGCAGCGTATCGCTCGGGAGGGCGATATTCAATGTTTCTTCAGCAGGGTGCGACGTTCGCCGCCGAATACGGCTCAGAACGCCCGGTCGTCGGCCCGGCTCAACAATTCGTCTGCGCGCCGCAGCAGATCGAGTCCTGAATCGGAAAGCGATGCGCGAGGGCTTTCCGGGTCGTAGGCCAGGAAACGCCCGTGGCAGTGCATGCACGCCACCTGGCGCCCCAGGTACTCGACCCGCACGCGCAATGCGCGGCCGCAGGTGGGGCACTGCTGAATGTAGTGTGTCGAGACGCTCATGCAAAACTCTCCTGGAACTCCTCCCTGCGCCGGCGGCCAAGGGCCCTGCCGCCGACAAACCGGCTAGTCGCCGGTTGCCGAATCCAACTTGAAAACTTGTTGCGCCAGTTCGGCCTCGCCGGCCTCTTGGTCGTAAAACTGCTCGCAAAAGTTTTCGAAGGTCATTTCCGCCAATTTCCACGTCTGTTCCCAACGGCCGCGCGCCACGTCGAGATCGCACTGGTCGATCAAGCGGCTGAGCTCTTCGAACAGCACCTTGTGCTCCGCCTTGATCGCGCCGATTCGCCGGCCGAGGGGCGCCGCCGTTTTCGCCGCGTGGTCCAAGTAGCCGTCGTGCTCTTTCAAGGCGAACATCATCCCCAGGTGCTCTCGCAATTCGTCGAGAGCGTCCATCAGCCGCGCGGCGCCAAGCGCCCGTTTCGTCCGATGCTCGTGAAACATCTCGCAGACTTGCATCAACAACGCCTCGAGTTCCTGGTGCTCTCGCAACACGTCCTCTTCGACGACGAATTCCCTTGATACTTTCGACATCTTGACGACTCCTTGGACTCACGGATGAGTCCGCCACTGACCTCGCGCGCCGACCTTCGATCTTGATGCGATCTTAGGGGCGGTTGTTATCGAAAGGCGTCGGGACATAAATGACGCGAATCGCGGCTTTGCCGGCGCCTAACGTCGAATAAGCTTTTTCCAAGCCGATATGAACCTGTCTTTCGCAAACAGATCAATGGTTTACTTTAGGAATTTGCCTGGGGCGGCGTCAACCATTCAAACCGCGTGCCAAGCCCGCTTTTTCGCCGTTCTTGTGCAGATGGCGACCTCGCGGGCCTGCCCGACTCGAACGCTGGCCAACTTTGCGCCAGGCGCTGAAAGACAATTAGCCCGGATTATTCATCAGCCCACACCAACCCGAAGCGCAAGCGAGGCGGAGCAACGCACTTACCTCGCTGGCGCTTCGGGTTTGCATGGAGCGCTTTGTCAAGTAATAGCTGGGCTGATGAATAATCCGGGTTAGTCGACGAGGACAAAACCTGCCCTGCGCGAGGCCGGAAAGCAAACGGCGCCAATGAGTTTCCCAAACGCCGCGCAGCGGAATCGCGGCTTTGCAAGCCTGCTCGCGGCTGGTACAGTTTTGCCAGATCCATGAACAACTACCTTGACTATCTGACTTTGTGCGCTGCCGCTGCAGCGGGGGGGGCGATCAATTCGATCGCAGGCGGCGGGACCTTGCTGACTTTTCCTGCCTTGTTCGCCGCCTTAGGCGCCTCCGACGACGCATCGGTGATCGCCAACGCGACCAGCACCGTAGCGCTGTTTCCCGGCTCGCTGGCCAGCATGGCGGGCTATCGCCGCGAGCTGGCCGAGGCGCCCCGCTGGTCGCTGTGGCTGATCCTTCCTTGTTTGCTGGGCGGTTACTGCGGCTCGCGGCTGGTGATTTGGCTGCCGTCGGCCACCTTCAAGACGCTCGTGCCGTGGCTGATTCTCGTGGCGGCGCTGTTGTTTTGGCTGCAGCCGCAGATCGGCAAGCGGCTCGGCATCGGCCGCGAACATGCTCCGGCCACGCGCCGCTCGATCGCCGGCACCATGGTCTTTCAGTTGCTGGTGGCCGTGTACGGCGGGTACTTTGGAGCGGGCATTGGTATTTTGATGCTCAGCGCGCTGGCCATGATGGGTTTGGGCGATATTCACCGCATGAACGCACTGAAGACGCTCTTGGGATCGTGCATCAACGGCGTGGCCGTCGTCGTGTTCGTCGCGGGGGGCAAAGTGAATTGGCGCTACGCCCTGGTGATGGCGGCCGCGGCCATCGTCGGCGGCTATTTCGGCGCCCATTTCGCCCGGCGGCTCGATCGCAACCTGGTCCGCCGCACGGTGGTGAGCATCGGCTTCGTGCTGGCCGCCTATTATTTTTACGGTCAGTTGAAGCCGCTCCTTTCGCCGAGCGAGCAGCCGCCGGCAACGGCCAGCGCGTCTCAACCGCCTGGAGCGGCCAGTTTGATTTAGCCGCCAGGGGCGGCCAGTGCGCGCTGCGCTTCGTCGCGAGTCGGGTAGATGTCCCAGATCGTGTCGAGCTTGCTGGCGTGCAGCACCTCGCCGCAAAGTTCGTTCACGTGACAAAGCGCCATGCGGCCCTCTCGATCGCGAAGCCGCTTCCAGGCGCGAACCAGGACGCCCAAAAAGCTCGAACCGATGAAAGTCGTATCGCTCAGGTCGAGCAGGAGCACCGGCGGATCGGCCCGCTCGACGGCGCCGGTCAGCAAAGCGGAGAACTCGCTCACTTTGCGATCGTCGAGCGAATCGAATTGGGGATCGACGTTGAAAATCGTTACGCCATCGACCTGCGACACGTGGGGCATGATCGGGTTCTCTTTTCGTCGGCGTGCTTTGGGAACGGGTTAGCGCCCGCTTTTCTTGACCATCGTAATCTCGTTGCCGCTCGGATTGTAGCGCACCTCGTCCATGAACGTGCGAATCAAGAGCAAGCCGCGACCGCTCAGTTTCTCCAGGTTTTCCGGATCGGCGGGGTTGGGCAGCGCCGACGGATCGAAGCCCGAGCCGGAATCGCGCACCACGAAGGTCGCCTCGTGCCGAGACATCGCGGCGTCGATGTGAACGACGCGGCTGCGATAGGGCTCTTCCTGCCTGCGTTCTTCGGCGAGCGCGTAATAAACGTCGATGTCCGATTCGCGCAATTCCGAGCTGAGTTCCAGATTGCCGTGATAAACGGCGTTGACCAACGCTTCTTCCAACGCGATTCCCACGCGGATGCGCTCCGTCTCGTCGCAGACGCCGAGCCGGACGACGTGTTCCTGCAAGTGGTCGACGACGGCCGCGATCAGACTGGGGTCGTTGTCGATCACGAACGAGTAGTGCGTGCGCGAGATGCAATCCATCAGCCGGGCGTGGCGCCGGTGCGCTCGGGCCGTGGCCAGCACGCTCTGGACGGTCGATTCGAGTTCTCGCGCCAAGCGGGCCTTCGGCACGTAACTGGCGGCGCCGCTGGCCAGGGCCTGTACGGCGATCTCTTCGCTGCCCTGCGCCGTCATCAAGATCACGGGCACCAAGGGGTGCTTTTCCCGCACGGCCTTGACCAACTCCAGGCCGTTCATCTCGGGCATTTGCAGGTCGGTCAGCACCAGATCGGGCGGCGAGACTTTGAGCTGTTCGACCGCCTCCTTGCCGTTGGCGGCGTACATGAAGCTCAGCCCAGGGCATTTCTCCAACAGGCCTTGGGCCAGCCGCCGATCGACGGCCGAGTCGTCTACAATCAGGATCGTCGTCATGCTGCCGCTCTCTTCACATGATTGCCGCGACGCCCGAGGCTCGTGTTGCAAGTGCAACTCGCCGACCGCCCCAGATGTGTGCTTGCGAGGCTTCCATTCTATCGCACGTTGCGCGCGAACTTCAACTCGCTATTTCACGGCGAACGTGCGCTCGTGCCCGCGGGCCGGGATCGAAACCGTGTAGCTGCCGGCCGCAGGATCGACGGCGAGCCTGATGTAATTGGCCTGGCACTCTTTTTCCAGGTTGGCAATGTATTCGTCGGCCACGTTATTTTGCGAATCGGACCGCAAGTTGCGGTGCATCTGATAAACGGCCTCGACCGAAGGCTCGCGCTGCAAGGCCGCAAACACGTCGGGCTCGCAGCCCTTGGTGACGCCGTTGTTGAACACGGCCACTTTCGGCTTCAGACTGCGAATGACCAGCGGGTTGTTGCTGGCGTCGAGCCCGTGGTGCGTGGTTTGATAGACGTCGACCTCGCCGACCAGGTTCTTGGGGCAGACCAGCTTTTGCTCCATGTTCCAGGTCAAGTCGCCGCCGTCGAAGAATTGAAACTCGCCCAGCGACAACAACAGCACGATACTGTTGGCGTTGTCCGAACCGTCGCGGGCCTTGGCGCGAGCGTCTTGGCAAATCGCCGCGTTCTCGTCCGCATCGTCGGGCGCCGCCGCGAATTGCTGCCGCGCCGCCAGGCAACGCAGCGACAGCCTCGGCGCCGACTTGTCGGGCGATTGCTTGAGCGGAATCTCCTGGCCTGGCTCGATCACCGCGCGACGCTGGGCCGCAAAGCTCAGATAATCCTGATCGGGGCGTTCCACGCCTCCTTCGAATTCGCCATTGTCGTAGACCACGCCGATCGGCAGCAGGGCGGCCAGCGTCGCCGCGCCGCCGAAGTGATCGCGATGAAAGTGCGTGGTGACGAGATAGTCGATCTTGCGCAAGCCGGCGACTTTGGCCGCCACGTCGAAAATGCGCTGCGGATCGCGGCGGCCGGGATTGCCCGTGTCGACCAGCACCGACTCGCCCCGCGGCGTGACCATCAACGTCGCCGCGCCTCCTTCGACGTCGATCCAGTAGATCTCCAACTGCCCATCGGCCGAACCGGCCGCCGCCGCTTGTGTCCGGCAGACCAGCCACGCAATGCACAACGCAAAACCGGCCGCTCGCCAGCCGGCGAACATCCAACGACTTGTCATCGGGCAATTCTCCTTGGTTGGCGCCGCCGCGCGACTTCACTCGGTCGTCCGGCCGCCGCGAAGCAGTCTACTTCCGAGGCCGGGCGATCTCAACTATTCGACGCGACGGACCCGGAATGTTGTGAGCAGCCCTCACGTAACCACCCGTAGGGCTGGCATTCCAGCCTGACGCCCGTCAGGCTATATCGCCGTCCGCGATTCTCGAGCGCGAGGGGGCAAAGTTTGGCGTTGGGTGGCATGGGTGGCTGGCATGCCACGCAAGAATCGATCGCGACCGTTTCGACGATAGTGCAGCCGCGCCGGGCGAGGGCGCCCGGAACTACATGGCGACCAAATTCCTGGCGAGGGCGCCCGGAGCTATATGGATATCGGGCGAGGGCGCCCGGACCTCCAGGGGACTAAACCAACTCCGCGATCGGCTGGGCTTCGTCGGGCAGCAGGTATTGCGGGCGGCCGGCCTGGTCGAGGATCTGCACGCGGGGGTCGATGCCGAGCACGTGGAAGACGGTGGCCATCAGGTTTTTGGGCAAAATCGGCGTGCTTTTGGGCACTTCGGCCTTGGCCGAAGATTCGCCGACGACTTGGCCCATCTTCAACCCGCCGCCGGCCAGGGCCAGCGTGCAGAGCGGGCCCCAATGGTCGCGGCCGGCGTTGCCGTTGATCCTCGGCGTGCGGCCGAACTCGCCGGTGATGACCAGCAAGATTTTTTCCGACAGCCCGCGCTCGGCCAGGTCTTCGAGGAACACGGAGATCGCCCGATCCAACGGCGGGCAGGCCTGTTGCATCTGCGGCACGATCTTCTCGTGCATGTCCCAGGACTGGTAGGAGTTCGTGTAGTTCAAGGTCACGAAGCCGGCGCCCGCCTCGCACAGCCGGCGAGCCAGGAGCAACTGATCGCCCAGCGACGTGCCGGCCGACTTGTACCAATCGCGCACGCGCGGATCTTCCAGGTTCAGGTCGAAGGCGGCCTTGGCCTTGCCCAAAATCAGGTCGAAGGCCTGGCCTTCGAACTGGTCGAGCCCGGCCATCAGCCCGCTGCGGTCGACCTGGCGATTGAGCCGGTCGAGTCCGGTGAGCAACTGCCGGCGGTCGCCGACCCGGTTGAGGTCGACGCTCAGGTTCATGTTGTTGCGCGCCTGTCCGCCGGTGTCGAACGGGGCGAAAGTGGCGCCCAGCCAGGCCGGGCCATCGGCGTACACGCCCGAGAGCCGCACGTAGTTCGGCATGCCCGAGACCGGGTTGTTCGTGCCGCGCAACCGGGCCACGACCGAACCGAACGAAGGCTTGATCGGCGGCATGCCGGCATCGGCTGGCGGATAGTCGGTTCCGGTCATGACATAGTGCGTGCCGCCGGCGTGGCCCGAATTGCCGTGAGCGAACGAGCGGACGAAGGCCATCCGCTGGGCCGACTTGGCCATTTCGGGCAGCAGCCCGCCAATCCGCACGCCGGGGATGGCTGTTTCCACCTCGCCGACGGCGCTGCGGAACTCGACCGGCGCGTCCATTTTGGGGTCGAATGTCTCAATGTGGGTCGGCCCGCCCGCCAGCCAGAGCCAGACCACAGAAGTATCTTTGACGGTATGCCCGGCGGCGGCCGCATGGGCCCGAGCCTGCATCAGCCCCGGCAGGGTCAGCCCCGAGAGGGCCAGCGACCCGACCTTCAGAAAACTCCGCCGATGGACGCCCTCGCAATCGCTGCCGCACCCTCGACCCCACAAGTTCAACATGGGTGTACTCCTTGAATCGGGCTGATGGCTGATCGGACGTTGAATGTCTGACTCCCGGTCATCATCTGTCTTTCGCGGAAACGAGTCAATAATAAATATCAAAATTTGCTGATGCGTTGATAGGTCGGGGCGGCTTTGCAGTCCGGCGAGGGCGGGGTAGCATTGAACCGTATGGCGAATGCAAAGAACGACACGCCGTACCCGTCCCCGAGAGGGGTGCAATGATTTTCGGCCGTCTGCGTAACTCAGCGGTCCCAGGCATAAATGCCTGGCTACTTAAAAGTCGCCCGGCAAATTCAAGGGGGTTCTAGCCTTGTCGACTGAAGCCGCCGCCCCCGATTTCCACGGCCTTCGCGTGGCAGCGTTCGAAAGCCGTCGGGCCGCCGACATGGTGCGGCTGATCGAGCGATTCAATGGCATCCCGGCCGTTAGCCCTTCGATGCGCGAGGCGCCGCTCGACGACCCGCGCGAGGCGATCGATTTCGCCAACCGGCTAATCAGCGGCCAGATCGACGTGGTGATTCTGCAAACCGGCGTCGGCACTCGGCAATTGGTCGCCCAACTCGAGCGGCACGTCGACAAGGCCCGCTTCCTGACCGCCTTGACCGATGCCACGACCATCGCCCGCGGTCCCAAGCCGGTCGCGGCGCTGAAGGAGCTCGATATCCGGCCAAGTTATGTGGCGCCCGAGCCAAATACTTGGCGCGAAGTGTTGCAGACGATCGATCTCTACGTGCCGGTGGCCAACCTGACGGTCGCCGTGCAGGAATACGGCAAGGCGAACGTCAGCCTGGTGGCCGGGCTCGAAGCCCGCGGCGCCCGCCTGCTCTCCGTCAAGGTTTACAGCTACGACCTGCCGGAAAACGCCGCGCCGCTGGAGGCCAACATCCGCGCGATCGCTGCCGGCAAAATCGACGTGGCGATGTTCACCTCGGCCCATCAGGCGACCAACCTGTTGCGGATGGCCCGGCAACTCGGTCTGCTCGACGAGTTGCGGCAGGGTTTTCGTAAGACGGTCGTGGCCTCGATCGGACCGACGACTTCCGAGATGTTGCAGGAGTGCGAGTTGCCGATCGACCTGGAGCCCGAGCATCCGAAAATGGGCCACTTGGTGAGCGAAACGGCCGCCGCCAGCGGGATGCTGGTCGCGCGAAAGCGCGGCAATCCGACTTCGGGAGCAGCGCGGATTGCGCCAGTATCGAGCGGCGCCGCAAATGAACAGCAACCGGCCTGGCACGACGGCCCCTTCATGAAGGCCTGCCGGCGCGAGCCGTGCGACCGCACGCCGATCTGGCTGATGCGGCAAGCCGGGCGCTATATGGCCGAGTATCGCCAGGTCCGCTCGCAGACGACGTTTCTCGAACTGTGCAAGAACCCGGCGCTCTGCGCCGAGGTGATGATTACGGCGGTCAACCGGCTGGGCGTCGATGCGGCGATCATTTTTTCCGATCTGCTGCCGATGCTCGAACCGATGGGCATCGACCTTGAATTCGCGCACGGCGAAGGCCCGGTGATCCACAACCCGGTGCGCGAGGCGGCCGACGTCGATCGCGTGCTGGAACTGGAAGGCCTCGATGCGCTCCATTTCGTGATGGAAACCGTGCGGCAAACGCGGGCCGGGCTTGATGAAGCGATCCCGCTCATCGGCTTCGCCGGGGCGCCGTTCACGCTGGTCAGCTACGTGATCGAAGGCGGCGCCAGCCGCAGTTACCTGCACACCAAGACGCTGATGTACCGCGACGAGGCGGCCTGGCACGAACTGATGGGCCGGTTGGCTCGTTCGGTCACGCGGTATCTCAACGCGCAGCTCGCCGCCGGGGCGCAGGCCGTGCAACTGTTCGATAGTTGGGTCGGCTGCCTGGGGCCCGACGACTATCGCCGTTACGTGCTGCCCCACACGCGTGCGATCATCGAGGGGCTTTCGCCCGGCGCCCCGGCGATCAATTTCGCCACCGGCAACCCGGCGCTGTTGCCGCTGTTGGCCGAAGCGGGCGGGGCGGTGATCGGCGTCGATTGGCGAATTCGTCTCGACGATGCTTGGCGCACGATCGGCTACGACAAGGGCGTGCAAGGCAATCTCGATCCGCTGGTGCTGCTGGCCGATCGCGACGAAATCCGCCGCCGCGCGAAAGAGATTCTGGCGCAAGCCGCCGGGCGACCGGGGCATATCTTCAATCTCGGCCACGGCGTGTTGCAGCAAACGCCGGTCGAAAACGCCATCGCCTTGGTCGAGGCGGTGCATGAGTTCGGTCCGCAGAAGGGAGATTAGGAGCCTGGGGCTCGTGTGCTACGGAAGGAGTTCACCACGGAGGCACGGAGTGTACAGAGAAGAAACGGGGAAAGTGAGCGCCGAAAGCGGTGAATTCCACGGGCTTATGAGAACGAATCCGATTGGCTCTGTTTGTAGTTGTCTGGTCGCGTTGTGGTTCGCGATTGCATCGCAAGCTGCGGAAACTGGCGTCATGGTTTCTGCCGCAGAGAAAGACGAGCATGGCTTTCTCGTGCATGTGGTGAAGTCGGAGTTCCAAGCGGGCGAAACGCAAATCCGCGTGCTCGCGCCGGACAAGCTCGAAGTGGGGCGAACCTATCCGGCCGTTTATGTGCTGCCGGTCGAAGCGGGCCTCGAACATCGCTATGGCGACGGCCTCGCGGAGATCCTGCAGCAAGATCTGCATAACAAGCATCAGGCGATCTTCGTCGCGGCGATATTTTCTCGCCTGCCCTGGTACGCCGACCATCCGACCGATCCGGCGATCCGCCAGGAAAGCTATTTTCTCGAAGTCGTCGTCCCGTTCGTCGACAAAAACTATCCGGTGGTCGACCGGAGCGAGGGGCGTTACCTGCTCGGCTTCAGCAAGTCGGGCTGGGGCGCCTGGAGTTTGCTGCTGCGGCGCCCCGAGATGTTTTCCAAAGCCGCAGCCTGGGATGCGCCGCTGCTGATGGACCGCTTGGGCCTCTATGGCACGACGCCGATTTTCGCCACGCAAGAGCGCTTCGACGAATATCGCATCGACCGCTCGTTGCCCGAAGCGGCCGACAAGCTGCGCGATCGCCCGCGATTGATCCTCACCGGTTACGGCAATTTTCGCGAGCATCACCAGCAGGCGCATCGGTTGCTGCTTGATCTGAAGATTCCCCACGAATACCGCGACGGCCCCCAGCGCAAGCACGACTGGCACAGCGGCTGGGTCGAAGAGGCGGTGGAGTTGCTGCTGGGGCATGCCCAATAGCCAATGCCGCGTGGACGAAAGGTGTCGGAGCTTCTGCTAAAATGAAAGCCGCCGATATTCCCTTGCAGATGCGCCTGGACCTGTCATGAGCTCGACCGTTCCGCTGACGCTCGAACGATACGAGCAGCTTATCGAAGCCTACGCCTTCCATCCACGCAGCACGGCGAGGGTCGAGTTGATTTATGGGCAGATGCTCGCCACCGGCTGCGTCGAGTTGGAAGTGGAAAATGCGATTTGCTGCCTGTACAACCGTTGGCTCCGAACTTTATCGCTGCCGACGAATGTTTGGATTCAAGTCAAGTCGCCCGTGGCGATGCCAGATCAACAGAGCATGCCCGAGCCGAACATGACTTGGATCGCCAAGCAAGATGGCCCGATACGGCGTCCGGTCGCCAGCGACGTGTTTTTGCTTATTGAAGTCGCGCTGGGCAGCTTATCCTTTGACCGCGGCGAAAAGGCCGACCTTTACGCCGCGGCGGGCATCAAGGATTACTGGATCGTCAACCTTGTCGATCAGTGCGTCGAAGTGCGGCGCGAGCCGCGCGACGGGCGTTACCAAAGCGTCGAAAGCTTCGCCGCCGGCGCCGAGGTCCGCCCGCTGGCGTTCCCCGAGCTTGCCTTGCCGGTGGCGTTGCTGTTCCCAGGGCAATAAAATCGTGGTTTGTCGCATGCCGTGCCGTGTAGATGCGGCATCCTGCCGCGTTCGGTTAGCAACTCAGCTTCGAGCCACTCCATGACCGAGTCGGGGCAATTGCCTGTAGCGCCGCACTCCGGCCGATTCCGCTTTTCGTTGCGAGCGCTGTTCTTCTTCGTGCTCGTCGCAGGAGTGACTTTCTCGCACATCGTCACGTCTTGGCGGCTGAAACAGGTCGATACCGAATTGGCCGATTCACACGAAGAGTTAGATAGCGTAAAAGATGAGTTAGGACGAATGACATCCGAATATGAGGAAATCCAAGTCCGGCTCGGGAAGGTGATCGGCGACGCGAATCAGCTTCGTGTCGTTGTGTCCCCATTTATCGGCTTTGGGAATCAAAGATGGCGCTGGCAAGTCGTCGCTCCAGATTCGAATTACCGGCTGTGTGTAGCCTTTAAGGATATTCCAGAAGAAGGCGTACCCTTTCATAACGCGGAAGTGTTGGTTCCGCGGCTGCCCACGGGCGAGTGTTCGATCGAGGCCACGCTGCGGCGCATTCGTCCGGGCGAGTGGCGGCTTCATGCCGTATGCATAAGTGTCGACTCGCGATCCCCCGCGTTCGATTCGGTTGAAAGCAGCATTGAAATTCCCAAGTCGCTCGCTGATTCGTTGGACCGAGGCGGCCGTCTGTCGATTAGTCACACGTCGAACAGTTTGAATCCCGATGACGGTCCTGTCGAGCTGCTGCGGCCTCTCCCATTTCAACAGGATTTGCAAGTCGGGAAATCTACTGCACAAAAGCTCGGCGAAGGCATTATCCTATGGATTGAAAAAGACCGACCAGCGCCCGATTCAACCTTGCCTCCCGCCCCGCCGTGACCGACTCACTCTCGACCTCTCCGCCTCCAAGTTCCCCTCGCCGCTTCGCCGTCATTGGCGGCGGCATTTCCGGCCTTGCGGCTGCGCATCGATTGACGGAGCTCGATCCGGCGGCCGAAATCGCGCTGTTCGAAGCCGGGGAAAAGCTGGGCGGCGTGCTGCAAACGTCGCGCTGCGACGGATACCTGCTCGACCATAGCGCCGATAACTTTATAACCAACGTCCCTTGGGCGCTCGATCTGTGCCGGCGGATCGGGCTGGAGAACGAGCTTGTGCCGACTCGCGCGACGAGCCGCCGGGCGTTCGTCGTGCGCGGCGGCAAGCTGTACCAGGTGCCCGAGGGCTTTTCGCTGATGGCCGCGGCCAAGATTTGGCCGGTGCTGGCGACGCCGATTCTTGGGCCTTGGGGCAAGCTGCGGCTGGCGCTGGAGTATTTCGTTTCGCGGCGGACCGACGAGAGCGATGAAAGCCTGGCTTCGTTTGCCCGGCGGCGGCTGGGCAAGCAGGTCTTCGAGCGGTTGGTGCAGCCGCTGGTGGCGGGCATCTATACGGCCGACGCCGAACGGCTGAGCCTGGCCGCCGCCTTGCCCCGCTTCCGCGAGATGGAGCGCCAACACGGCAGCCTGATCCGCGCCGCGCATTTCGAGGCCAAGCGCGGCGCCAAGGCCGATGCTCAGGCCAGCGGGGCGCGATACAGCCTGTTCGTCGCCCCGCGAGAAGGTTTGGCGAGCCTGGTGGATGCGATCGCCCGGCGCTTGCCGGCCGGCTGCGTGCGGCTCAACTCGCCGGTCGAGCGATTGAGGCAACGGCCCGAAGGCGGCTGGGACGTGACCGTCGCTGGCCAGCACGAGCCCGAGCGATTCTCGGCCGTCATTGTCGCCGCGCCGGCGCCGGCGGCTGCGAAGTTGTTAAAAGGCGTCGACGACGAATTGGCCGCCGATTTAGCCGAGATTCCTTACGCTGGCTCGGCGATCGCATTGGCGGGCTATCGCCGCGAGCAGATTGCCCACGCCTTGGACGGTTTTGGCTTCGTCGTGCCGGAGCTCGAGCATCGCAAGATTCTCGCGGCGAGTTTCAGCAGCATCAAATTCGACGGCCGCGCCCCGGAAGGACGAGTGTTGATTCGCGTATTTTTCGGGGGCGCCGGGCATCCGGAGATGGTCGATTTGCCCGACGACGAACTGAAAAAAATCGTCGGCCGCGAACTGGCCGAATTGCTCGGGGCGAAGTGCGAGCCGGAGTTGTTCCAAGTTTGCCGCTGGGGCGCGAAGATGCCCCAATACCACGTCGGGCACGTCGAGTTGGTGCGCTGTATTGAAGAGCGCGCCCGCGCGCTGCCTGATTTCGCGCTGGCCGGCAACGCCTATCACGGCGTCGGCGTGCCCCAATGCATCCACAGCGGCGAGCAAGCCGCGGAGCGCATGGCTCGCGGCTTATGAAAGAACCGCCGAGTTGCGGCTAGAAGATTCGTGGCGCCGACTGTCAATTAATCACGAAAACGCGAACGCACGAAAGGAAGGGCCTGGATCAGGCGATGAATGGCCGCTTATCGGTTTTTGCCCATGCCTCTCAATTTATACGTCACGCGGCCAAGAATGAGGCCGGGTTGAAGGTCTGGAAATTATGGGTCATCAGGGATTGCAGTTGCTCTCGGTGCTCGGTGGGAATCTTTGCCAAGCAACCATCAATGGCCGCTTGGAATTCTTGGAAA
>DATKRK010000313.1:0-55950 GCA_035532215.1 Pirellulales bacterium
AAAAAGCAGGACGATCTCTAAAGCTGGTGGCAAGCGTTGCCGGTGCAAATCCGCTCGCGGTCCTCGTATCTCTTTGCCGGCCGCCTTCTACGCACCGAGGAATAAACAACTCCCCTGTATACAACGACTCGGAACTCCAGCAGTGTCGCGCGTGGGGCTGCGACCCTACGCCAGCGGCACGTGGACCGGGGCCACGTGCCAGATGTCTTGGCAATACTCGCGGATGGCGCGATCGGAGGAGAATTTGCCCATCCGCGCGACGTTGAGAATCGACTTTCGCGTCCAGCTTTCCGAGTCGCGATAGGCGTGCGCCACGCGGTCCTGGCACTCCAGGTACGAAGCGAAGTCGGCCAGCACGAGAAAGTCGTCGCGCTCGAGCAGCGATTGCACCAGCGGCTCGAAGAGCTGCTTGTCGCCGCGCGAGAAGGCGCCCGAGGCGATCATGTCGATCGTTTCGCGCAGCTCGGCGTTTTGTTCGTAGATTTCGCGCGGCCGGTAGCCGGCCGCCTTGCGGCGCTCGACTTCCCCGGCGGTCAGGCCGAACTCGAAGAAGTTCTGGGCCCCGACCTCTTCGCGAATCTCGATGTTCGCGCCGTCGATCGTGCCGATGGTCAGCGCGCCGTTGAACGAGAACTTCATGTTGCCCGTGCCCGAAGCCTCCGTGCCGGCCAGCGAAATCTGCTCCGACAAGTCGGCGGCCGGGTAGATCACCTCGGCGCTTTGCACGTTGAAGTTCGGGAAGAACACGACCTTGAGCCGGCCGTGTACGTCGGGGTCGGAATTGATCGTCTCGCCCACCGAGTTGATCAGCTTGATGATCAGCTTGGCCATGAAGTAGCCGGGCGCCGCCTTGCCGCCGAAGATCGAGATCCGCGGCGTGATCTCCAGGTGCGGATTCGCCTTCAGCCGCCGATAGAGACTGATCAGCCGCAGCACGTTCAGGTGCTGGCGCTTGTACTCGTGAATCCGCTTGACGTGGATGTCGAACATCGCGCGCGGATCGAGCTTCATGCCGGTCGTCTTTTCCGCCACGCCGGCCAGCCGCGATTTGTTGGCCAGCTTCACCGCCCGCCAGCGGTCGCGGAAGTGCGGATCTTCGGCGAACTTCTCTAATTCGCGCAGCTCGTTGATATCTTTGAGCCAGCGTTCGCCGATGGCGTCGCTGATCAGCTTGGTCAGCCCCGGGTTCGAGAGCAACAAGAAGCGGCGCAGCGAGACGCCGTTGGTCTTGTTGGAGAACTTCTCGGGCCACAGCTCGTAAAAGTCCTTGAGCACGGTTTCTTTCAGCAGTTCGCTGTGCAGCGCGGCGACGCCGTTGACGGCGCGGCTGCCGACGCAAGCCAGGTGCGCCATGCGGACCTGCTTTTCCTCTCCTTCGCCGATCAGCGACATCCGCCGCGCCTTCTCCGTATCGCCCGGATACTTGGCCGCGACTTCATCCAGGAATCGCCGGTTGATCTCGCAGATGATCTCCAAGTGCCGCGGCAGCACGCGCTCGAACAGCGGCCAGGCCCACTTTTCCAGCGCCTCGGGCAGCAGCGTGTGGTTGGTGTAGCCGAAGGCGTTGCTGGTCACGTGCCAGGCCTGCTCCCAATCCATGCCGTGCTCGTCGACCAACAGCCGCATCAGTTCGGCCACGGCGATGGCCGGGTGCGTGTCGTTGAGCTGGATCGCGTACTTGCGGTGAAAGTTGCTCAGGTCGTCTTCGCGCTGCTTGTAGATGCGAATCATGTCTTGCAGCGAACAGGAGACGAAAAAATACTGCTGCTCGAGCCGCAACTGCTTGCCGGCGGCCGGCTCGTCGTTCGGGTAGAGCACCTTGGTGATGTTCTCCGAAACGATCTTCTCGTTCACCGCGCGATAGTAATCGCCCACGTTGAACGCCTGGAAGTCGAACGACTCGTGCGCCTCGGCTTTCCACAGCCGCAGCATGTTGACCGTGCCCGCGCCGTAGCCCTGCATCAGCGTATCGCACGGCGTGCCCAGCACCACGCGTTCCGGCTTCCAGCGCACGCAGTAGCGCCCCGACTCGTCGACGTACGGCTCGATATGCCCGCCGAGCTTCACTTCGAAGCTGATCTCGGGCCGGGTGATCTCCCAGGGATAGCCCAAGCGGAGCCAGCGATCGCTCTTTTCGACTTGCCAGCCGTCGTGGATCTCCTGGTCGAAGATGCCGAACTCGTAGCGAATTCCATAGCCGATCGCCGGAATTTCGAGCGTGGCCAACGAGTCCATGTAGCAGGCGGCCAGCCGGCCCAGGCCGCCGTTGCCCAAGCCCGGTTCTTCTTCCTGCGCCAGCAAGGCGTCGGGATCCTGACCGAGTTCGTGGGCCGCCTGGCGAGCTTGTTCGAAGATGCCCAGATTGAGCAGGTTCTTGCCCAACTGCGGGCCGATCAGGAACTCGGCCGACAGGTAACACACGGTGCGGCTGGCGTGTTCGAAGTAGGTCGAGGCGGTGCGCACCCAGTTGCGCAGGATCTGATCGCGCACCGTGAAGGCGGCGGCCAGAAAATAATCGTGCTGGGTGGCGATTTCCGGAAACCGCCCCAGCATGCGAAACAGGTTTTCCTGAATGCCCGTGCGCTGTTCGTTGACGGTCTGGTTCATGCGATTTTCGCGAGTGAGGCTCAAGGACGATGGGCGGAGTTCGGCCACTCCGCGGTAGGGCTCGCCTTTGTGCTCAATTGTAGGCCGGAAAACGTAAGGTGGGGGCGCAGCCTGGGCTGCGCAAGATCGTGGTTCCGTAAAGAGATCGTTTGTCCTGTTTTTGTTCGGCCACGACGGGGCGTCTTTCGTTCAACGGCTCAAACGCGGAAAACTTTTATGTAGCCCAGGCGTTTACGCCTGGGAATTCGCGGGGCACACACGACCCTCCCCACGATCGGCGTCTCGCGGGCCGCGAGACGCCGATCGGAATCGGGGGTAAAATCTTCCCAGATCCCAGGCATAAATGCCTGGGCTAAGTAAAAGAGCGCCTGCGGCGGTCATGGCGCGGAACGAAATCGACGTAGACTTGGCCCCGCATCGGACCCCCACATCGTAAATTTCGCGCAGCCCCACGCGCTTTTCGGCGCGCATTGCTACGCTCTGCCGCGCTTCGCCGGTTCGGCTTCGATGCGCGCGGGGCGGCGCCCCACCCTACCCTAGGCGCAGCAGCCGAGCGGTTCGAGAAAACGGCTGTTGGGCGCCGAGGCGGCCAGCAATTCGACGATCGCCCAATCGTTCGCCGCGCTTCGCCGGTCGTCGGCCGGACGAACTTTAGCAGAAAGCTCGCCGACAGGCGGAAATTCCGCGGCCCCGGTACGATCGTCTGCAATATAAACCGGCTGCCGCAGCAAGGCGGCCGGCGAGCGCTCGTTCTCCCAAGCCGTGATCGGCGGCGCCAGGCCGGCGATCAGAAAGTGAACGGCGAATAAGGGAGTCGGAACGTCGCGCCGCTCCAGCGGTTCGGCGCGCAGCCGATAACCGCCGATTCGCGGCGAGCAAGCGCGTCGGCCGCGCTGCGGCGCTCGCTCGGCCGACTCGCGCCAGCGCAACAGCGTTTCGATTTCGTCCGCGTTCAACGCTTCGCGCGGCGCCTCGTCGAAAGCCCGCTCGGCGGCCTGCAAGCTCTCCCAAGGAATGTCTCGGGCCAGCAAGTCGAATGCGAGCACCGCGTCGGCCGCCAAGCCGCTGGCATCGTGGTCCGAATCGAAGTTGCCGTAACGAACGCGAAGTTCCATCGATGTCATCCCGTACTGCGATAGTGTGACTTCAATTGCGGCGAACGGAGCAGCTTCCTGCGCGCCCGAGCGCGAGCGGCGTAAATCGAATGTTCGCTTGTGTTCAGCCGGCGGGCCAGCCGATCGGCTCGGGCCTGTTTGCCGGCGTCGATATCGGCTTCGATCACCGCCCGCTCCAACTCCGAGAGTTGGCTCAGGGCCTGATCGACGGCCGCATGGAATTCGAGCCGGAGCAAATGGTCGCTCGGCGACGAGCGATCGTCGCGGCAGTGGCCCCCTTCGAGCGGGACGGTTTTCGTGCGCCGCAGGCGTTCGGCTCTCAGCAGATCGCACAGCCTTCGCCCGGCGATGAACAAAAACCAGCCGCCCAGGCTGCATCCCTTGGCCGCATCGTAAGCCTGAAACACGTTGCGCGCGGCATCGTGAATCGCTTCGAGCAAGGCGTGCTCGTCTCGCACCGAAGGATAGCGCTTGCGCAGCGCCGCCCGCACCCGGCCGCCGTGGACCTCCAGCAGCCGCCGCATGCCTTCGTTCCGCTGGCCGGCCGCCCAGAGACCGAGAATCAGCCGGTCTTCGCTGGCGGCATCGAGTTCTACGGGGCTCGCGGCGGTCATAACCGTTGGCACAAAAGGAAAACAGCCCGGCCGCACATCGCCGGCCTGATGCTTAATTCGAGCATGATCGGCAAAATTTGACTACTGATCCTCAAGAAAAATTCTCCGGGAGCCAGTTTGTCGACACAATCTCTTACGCGCAAGCGACTTGCGACAAATTGCGATTCGCAAGGTGGGGATCTCACCACGGAGACACGGAGGGCACGGAGCGGAAAGGGAAACACTTTTGCAGGTTTTCCTTTGCAAAACCGTTGCCGCCAGACCTCTTATATCGTCTGAGTTCTCCGTGCTCTCCGTGTCTCCGTGGTGAACTTTCCCCGCTTTTCCTTGGCTGAGCGTATTCAAGCCCCTGCGGCGGCAGCCCGATTTCGCTACAACTGGCGGTCTCTTTCAATACGAAGTTTTCCCGACCACGGCCCACCCATTCGCAGGCGATTTTTATGTCCCAGGCTTTGCGCACCCGGCTGTTCGAGGAACTCGACGCGCTCGCGCTCGTCGATCCTCATTCGCACATCAACCCGCACGCCCCGGCCTCGCACACGCTGGCCGACATCCTGGGCTACCACTATTACACCGAGTTGGCCCACTCGGCCGGCTTGCCGAAGGACCGCATCGAAGCGGCCGGGCTCGACCCCAAAGAAAAAGTCGGCCGGCTGGTCGAAGCCCTGGGCCCGCTGGATAACACGATCCAGTACAGTTGGCTGATCGAGATGCTCGAAGTCTTTTTCGACTTCGAAGGGCTGTTCCTCACGCCCGGCAATTGGGAGGCGGTCTACGACGCCTCGGCGGCCCGCATGCAGCAGCCCGGCTGGGCCGCCGAAGTGCTGCGCAAGAGCAAGCTCGAAGCCGTGTTTCTGACCAACGATTTCGACGATCCGCTGGAAGGCTTCGATACGAAGCTGTACGTGCCGTGCCTGCGCACCGACGATCTGGTGTTCCACCTGGCCAAGCCCGAGGTTCGCCAGCGACTGGAAAAAGCGTCGGGCATCTCGATCGGCAACACCGTCAACTTGCGGCAGGCGATCGGCCAGTTGTTCGAGCATTTCACTTCGCACGGGGCCAAGGCCTGCGCGATTTCGCTGCCGCCCGATTTCGCGCCCGAGCGCGTCGAACCGGCGGCGGCCGAGACCGCGCTCGAGGCGGTGTTTTCCGCCGGACTTTCGGCCTCAGCCGAGCGGCGCCGCGAGTTGTCGAACTTCGTGTTCTGGACGCTGGCCGAGTTTTGCGCCGAACACCGCTTGCCGTTCGACTTGATGATCGGCGTCAACCGGGCCGTCTACGCCGCCGGCGTTTACCAAGGGCAAGATCTCTACGACAGTCGCGTTTCGCTCGTTCAATACCGCGAGCTGTTCAACGCCTTCCCGCAGGTGACGTTCCCGATCTCGGTGCTGGCCAGCGTGACGAACCAGGAGCTGACCAGCTACAGTTGGATTTTTCCGAACGTCGCGACCAACGGCCACTGGTGGTATTCGAACACGCCGGCGTACATCGAGCACGACGCCTCGGCCCGGCTCGAAGCCGTGCCGCGGACCAAGCAGATCGGCTATTACAGCGACATGTACAAGCTCGAATTCGGCCTGCCGAAGTTCGCCATGTACAAACGCATCTTGGCCAAGATCTTGGCCGAGCGTTGCGTGATCGATCGCGGCTGGACCGAAGAGCGGGCCCTCGACTTCGGCCGGCAAGTGTTGCGCGGCAACGTCGAGCGGATCTTCGGGATGGAGAAGTAATCTGGCGAGCGGGGGGCGTCAGCCCCCTGGTTGAGACGCGGTGAGAGTCGCCGGCGCGCTCTACGCTAGAAATTCTTTTGGAGCGCGTTTCCAATAAACACGATTGATGGAAACGGCGCCGGAGTCCCGCGCTACGAGAATAAACTCCGACGCGCTACCGGTGTCCTAACTGGCGTTTGCGTTGCGCGCACTTCAACCAGGGGGCTGACGCCCCCCGCTCGCCAAGCGGTATACTGCCGGTTTTCCCTGCCGCCCGAAACGCCGCCATGCCAACCAACGCCGAACAAGTCGAACAACTTCGCTGGAAGAAACTGCCGGTCCTCGACGATGGCTTCGTGTGCCTCGTCGATGTGATGGGCGACGACCAGGCCGTCGTGCAGGCGGCCCGCGTGAGCTATGGCGAAGGCACGCGAAAAGTCTCCGACGATCGCGGGCTGATCCGCTACTTGCTGCGGCGCCGGCATACGACGCCGTTCGAGATGGTCGAGCTGAAATTCCTGGTCCGCGTACCGATGGATACCTGGCGGCAGTGGATTCGCCACCGCACGGCGAACGTGAACGAATACAGCACGCGGTATTCGCTGGCCATCGACGCCGCGCAGCGCACCCCGGCGAACGAGTGGCGAACGCAAGCCGAGACGAACCGCCAAGGCAGCGGCGGCTGGCTGCCGGCCGACCTGGGCGCCGATCTTTCGGCCGAAGAGGCCGAACTGCTCGATAAGGCGCGGCAGGTCTACGAACGGCGGATCGAACGGGGCGTCGCCCGCGAGCAAGCCCGCAAAGATTTGCCCCTCTCGACCTACACCGAAGCCTATTGGAAGATCGACCTGCACAACCTGCTGCACTTTCTCGCGCTGCGGATGGACAGCCACGCGCAGTGGGAGATTCGGCAGTACGCCACGACGATGGGCGACGCGATCGTGGCGCCCTTGTTTCCGCTGGTCTGGGAGGCGTTCGTCGATTATCGCATCGACGGGATGTTTCTGACGCGGCTCGATCGCGAGCTCATCGTGCGGCTGCTGGAGCGAGCAACCGCCGCCGGCCGCGCCCGGGCCACGCTCGAAGATTTTCTCGCCGTGCAGCCCGCCGACTGGGCCGCGATGAAACGCTCGCGCGAGCGCGACGAATGCCGCGACAAGCTGATCCGACTGGGCATTCTCGAAGCGCAGCCGGCCGAGGCGAACAACGAAACATCGAACTGACAAGGAATCGATTGCCATGACGAAACCGACGAACGAGGCCGCCACGCGCGAACTACTGGCCTTGAACCAGCGGCTGCTGGAAAGCATTCAAGCCGGCGACTGGAAAACCTACGCAGATCTCTGCGACCCGTCGCTTTCCGCCTTCGAGCCCGAAGGCCGCGGGCAGTTGATCGAAGGGATGCCGTTTCATCGCTATTATTTCGACCTGGGCGGCGGCTCGGGCCCGAAGCAAGTCACGATGGCTTCGCCGCACGTGCGAATGCTTGGCGACGACGCGGCCGTGATCAGCTACGCGCGGCTGGTGCAGAAGCTCGACGCTCAAGGCTCGCCCGTGACCACCGTCACCGAAGAGACCCGCGTCTGGCAGCGTCGAGACGGACGCTGGCAGCACGTACACTTTCATCGCTCCGTGCCGTCATAAGCTGCTCCCTCTCCCTTTGGGAGAGGGAGCGACGAGCTTGCGCTCGTGGGAACGAAAATCCCGGCCACATGCGGGTCGGCCGCCTGCACGGCGGATTGAACCGGCCGCCAGCCGAGCCTAGGATGGAAACGAAAGGTTCCGCCTCCCCTTTCGCTGGGGATGCTTTTAGAGGAGACGCAAAGCCACTCCATGCGCTGGCCGATTCGCTATCAAATTCTGCTGCCGCTGGCCGGCATCATGCTGGCGGCCGTGCTGGGCGTGAGCATGCTGAGCGCCTATCTGGCGGCCGAACGGGCCGAGCGGCAGATCGACGAGCAACTGCAGCAGGTCGCCCGCACGCTGCTCGATTCGAGCTTTCCGCTCAACGATAGCGTGCTGCGGCAAATGCACGGGTTGAGCGGCGCCGAGTTCGCCCTGGCCGACGACCAAGGGCGCGTGCTGGCAGCCAGCCAGCGATCGCTGCCGCTGCCGCTCGCGGCGACGCCGGTCGAGCGCTGGCAAGACTTGCAGTTGGTCCGGCCGGCCGAAAGCGACGAGCCGCGTTACTTCACCGCCGCCTTGAAGATGCGCGGCCGCGGCGCCCAGGCGGAACCGCTGGTGCTCTATATCCTTTATCCGGAAACGCACCGCAGCGCCAGCCGCCGCGAGGCCGCCTTTCCGCCGCTGGCCATCGGCGCCGTGGCTCTGCTGGTGTTCACGCTGCTGGCCGCGCTGATTGCGGCCCGGCTCAGCCGGCCGATCCATCAATTGCGGGCCCAGGTGGCCCGGCTGGCGCAGGGCGATTTTCGCACCTGGCCCTTGCCGCAGCGCAACGACGAACTGCAGGACCTGGCCGAAGGGATCAATGCTCTGGCCGAACGGCTGGAAGAGATGCGCCGCACGATCGGCCGTAGCGAGCGGCTGGCCTTGCTCGGGCAGCTCAGCGGCGGGTTGGCGCACGATCTGCGCAACGACGTGACCGGCGCCCGCATGGCCGTGCAGCTTCATCGCCGCTCGTGCCGCCAGGGCGACGTGGAAAGCCTCGACGTCGCGCTGCGGCAACTCGCCTTGACCGAAGAACACTTACAACGGTTCCTGGCAGCCGGTCAACCGGAGCAACTCAAGCCCGTCCCTTGCCGCATCGGCGAGATCGTCGAGACGGCCGTCAAGTTGATCGAGCCCGCCTGCCGGCATCGCAAAGTCGAACTGACGGTCTCGCCGCAAAAGGCAACTGAAAATCCAAGCGAAACGTCGCCCGCGCAGCTCGAAGCCGATCCCGAGCAATTGCGGCACGTGCTGATGAACCTGCTGCTCAACGCCCTCGAAGCGGCCGGCTCGAGCGGCTGGGTGCGGATCGAGTACGGCGAGCCGAGCGAGGGCGCCTGCCGCGTGCGGGTGCTCGACAGCGGCGCCGGTCCGCCGGCCGATTTCGTCGAGCGGCTGTTCGAGCCCTTTTCGACGACCAAGCCCGAAGGGGTCGGCCTCGGCCTGGCGGTCGCCCGTCGCGTGACCGAACTGCACGGCGGCCGGCTCGACTATACTCGTTTGGACGGCGCCACCTGCTTCGAGTTGACGCTGCCGATACGAACCCGAAGCGTTAGCGAGGACCAGCAGATACCAATCCGAAGCGTTAGCGAGGAACCAACATCACCAACCCGAAGCGCCAGCGAGGCCTCCCGGCCGAACCGCTTCGCCGATGCTCCGGGGTGATACCAAGTTCGATTCACCTCGCTAGCGCTTCGGGTTTGTGTGCCTCTCCAATCCAAAATCCAAAATCGAAAATCCCCAATCCCATGTCCCGCCTCCTGATCGTCGACGACGAAGAGAGCATCTGCTGGGCGCTGCGGCGTTTGGCCCAAGAAGAAGGGCGCGACGTGAGCGTGGCGTCTTCGGCCGAAGAGGCGTTCGAACTGGCTGGGCAGACGGCGTTTGATTGCATCTTGCTCGACATCCGCTTGCCGGGCGTCGATGGGCTGGCGGCGATGGCGCAGTTGAAACAATTGGCGCCCGCCGCGCCGATCGTGGTGATGACCGCTTTCGGCAGCCTGGGCACGGCCGTCGAGGCGATCCGCAACGGCGCCTTCGATTACCTGACCAAGCCGTTCGATCTCGACCGCGCGAGCGAAGTGATTCGCCGGGCGCTGGCCCAGCGCGACGAGCTGGTGCGCCCCGCGATGTCCGTCGTCGAGCCGCCGCCGGCCGACGAAGAGCTGCTCGGCGTCAGTCCGGCGATGCAGGAGGTCTTCAAACGGATCGCGCTGGTGGCGCCCAGCAGCGCTTCGGTGTTGATCACCGGCGAAAGCGGCACGGGCAAGGAACTAGTCGCCCGGGCGATCCATCGCCACTCGCGCGAGAGCGCCGGGCCGCTGGTTTCGGTGAACCTGGCCGCGCTCAATCCGGCGCTGGTCGAAAGCGAACTGTTCGGCCACGTGCGCGGCGCCTTCACCGGCGCCGACGCGCCGCGGAAGGGCCTGTTGGAATTGGCCGACGGCGGCACGGTGTTTTTCGACGAGGCGGGCGATATCCCGCTGCCGGTGCAGGTGAAGCTGCTGCGAGCCTTGGAGCAGCGCGAGGTGACGCCGGTCGGCGATGCGACGCCGCGGCCGAGCAGCTTTCGCGTGCTGGCCGCCACGCACCGCGATCTGCGGCAGGAGGTGCGCAAGGGGACGTTTCGCGAGGACCTGTTCTTTCGCCTGGCGGTGTTCGAGATCCATCTGCCGCCGCTCGGCGAGCGGGTCGAAGACATTCCGCTGTTGGCCGAACGCTTCCTGCAAAACGTGCTGCCCGCCGGCGGCCAACCGGTGCGCTTCACGCAGGCCGCGCTTGACGAGCTTTGCCGCCGGCCCTGGCCCGGCAACGTGCGCGAGCTGCGCAACGCGGTCGAGCACGCGGCGCTGGTGGCCCGGGCCGGCGCGATCACGCCCGAGCATCTGCCGCCGCGCAACCTCGCCGCGGCGGCTGACGAGGAATCCCAGAACAAACTGAGCGAGGCCGTGCGCCACTGGGCGCTCGACCGGTTGGCGGGCACGTCGCTGCCGGAAAACCTCTATCAGCAATTTCTCGACGAAGCCGAGCCGCCGCTCCTGAGCGCCGTGCTCGAACGCACGGCCCACAACCGCGTCGCCGCGGCCCATCTGCTCGGCATTCACCGCGCCACCTTGCGCAAAAAGCTGGGCTGAGTAGAATGCAAGCCAGCCGTGGAACTCGCAGCATCGAACTGGCTGCATTGCGCGGTTGCCTGAAATTGAATCCTCACGGATCCGGAGGCTGACGCCTCCGGCTCGCCTGACTCTGACGCCTTTGAACATGCACGACGACATTCGCATCGGCACGCTGGTCAAAGCCGACCGTGACCCGGCCAACTATATCCGCCAGATTCTGCCCTATGGCTTCGAGAGCTTCGAGCTGACCTTTCCAACCGACCTGGCGGGCCTGAATCTCGAGCGGATCGCCTCCGACGTGCGGCGCGTGCTCGACGAACATGGCGGCGGGGCCGTGATCAGTTCGATCGGCATCTACGGCAATGCGCTGGTCCACGAACACGTCGCCGCCGGGTTCGCCACGCTCATCGACAAGGCCGAAACCTTTGGCTGCAAGCTGGTCTGCGGCTTCACCGGGCGGATCGTCGATCGGCCGATCCCGGAGTCGATGCCGGCGTTCAAGCGCGTCTTTACGCCGTTGGCCAAGCGGGCCGAAGATTGCGGCGTGCGGATCGCCTTCGAAAACTGCGACATGAAAGGCACGTGGGACTACGGCGACTGGAACATCGCCCACGCGCCGACCGCCTGGGAGATGATGTTCAACGAGGCGCCCAGTCCGGCGCTGGGCCTGGAGTGGGAGCCATGCCATCAGATGGTCAGCCTCGTCGATCCGCTGCCGCAACTGCGTAAGTGGATCGACAAGGTGTTTCACGTCCACGGCAAGGACGCGACCGTGATGTGGGACGTGATCCGCACCTGCGGCATCCGCGGCGGCCGGCAGTACGTTCATCACCGCACGCCCGGCTTCGGCGACACGAACTGGAACGACGTGATCACGATCCTGCGGCTGGGCGGCTATCGCGGTTCGATCGACATCGAAGGCTGGCACGACCCGGTCTATCGCGGCGACTTGGAAATGACCGGCCAAGTGCGGGCGCTCAACTATTTGAAAGAGTGCCGCGGCGGGCCGTTCGTGCCGAACCCGGAATGATGGAGCGAAAGTTAGGCGAGCCGGAGGCGTCAGCCTCCGCGTGCATCGTGCGCCAGCTTCGAGAGATGGAGTGCATCAGAAACGTTGTTGGCGCCTGTCTCGCCTGCCGTTCTCCGTAGTAAGAGCGGCCAGGCGCCTGATTCTAGACGTTGACTTCCGACAGACCCGGAGGCTGACGCCTCCGGCTCGCCAGCTATCAGGTGCTCTCCTTCACGTCACTCGCCCAGCACGTAGGCAAAAATCAACGGCGCGACGATCGAAGCGTCGGAGTTGATCATGAACTTAGGCGCGTGCTTGTCGAGCTTGTACCAGGTGATCTTCTCGTTCGGCACGGCGCCGGAGTAGGAGCCGAACGAAGTCGTCGAGTCGGAAATCTGCGCGAAGTAGCTCCACAGCGGCACTTTCTTCTCGAGATCCTGGATGATCAGCGGCACGGCGCAGATGGCGAAGTCGCCGGCGATGCCGCCGCCGATCTGGAAAAAGCCGGGCCGGTGCTGTTCGACGTTGGCCAGATACCACTTCACCAGGTGCTCCATCTGCGCGGTGCCGCTCTTGATGACGGAGTGGCTCTTCACTTCGCCTTCCATCACGCGGGCGGCGAAAATGTTGCCGAGCGTCGAGTCTTCGTAGCCGGGCGCATAGACGGGAATGCCCATCTCGTAGGCCGCCCAGACCCAGGAATGCTCCTTGGGAATCTGCTTGTACTGGTCGATCACGCCGTCTTCGAACAACCGATAGAAATACTCGCAGGAGAAGTGCGATTCGCCCTGCTCGCCGGCTTCGATCCAGTATTCGAGCAGCTTGCCTTCGATGTGGCGAATGACCGTCTCGGGGATGCAGGTGTCGGTCACGCGGTTGAAGCCGTCGTCGCGAAGCTGCTGCTCGTCGTCGGGCGAAAGATCGCGATAATGGGGGACCATCCGGTATTCGTCGTGGGCCACGAGGTTGAAGACGTCTTCCTCGAAGTTGGCGGCCGTACACGAGACGGCGTGAATCTTGCCGGCGCGAATCATCTTCGCCAGCGAGATGCCCAGTTCGGCCGTGCTCATGGCGCCGGCCATGGCCAGCAGCATCTTGCCGCCGCCGGCGACGTGCTGTTTCCAAGCCTTGGCGGCGTCGACGGTCTCCCGAGCGTTGAAGTGCCGGAAGTGATGATCCATGAATTGCGAGATCGACATGGCGGAACCAGGGCTGAAGGATTTTGGAATGTTGGCAGAACCAAACGCTCGTAGGGCGGCCTTCCAGGCCGTCGGTCGCCGGGCGATCGCCTCGCCCCGTCAGCGAAGCGCGACATTCTAAGAAATCGCGGATCGGAAGTCAGGCGCCCGCGAATGAGACGGCGAAGAAAAATACTGGAAATGCCGCTTTTCGCTGCATCGAAAGACGACAATCCGCCCTCACCTAACCTCTCCCAGAGGGAGAGGGACCGTTTTCCGCCCGTACGTTAGCGAATCTTCATATCGCAGCTCAGTCCGCCGGCGGCGGGCAGGTAGGTGGTGCGAACGTAGTCGATCACCATGCGGTGAGCGCTGAACCGCCAGGCCAGCGAGCTGATGGAGTTCATCATCCGCTTGATCCAGTGCCGCGGCAGGCCGTCGATGTCGCGATCGTAATACAGCGGAATGACTTCCTGCTCCAGCACGCGATACAAGTCGGCGGCGTCGCGGCGGTCGTTGACTTCGTCGGAGACGTGGCTCGTGCCGTGGCCGATGGCAAAGCCGTTGGTGCCGTCGTAGGCTTCGGCCCACCAGCCGTCGAGCACCGAAAGATTCAGCCCGCCGTTGAGCACCACCTTCTCGCCGCTGGTGCCCGAGGCCTCCAGCGGCCGCCGCGGATTGTTGAGCCAGACGTCGACGCCTTGCACCATGTGGCGGCAGACGTTGATATCGTAATCCTCGACGAAGGCCACGCGGCCGGCGAAGCGCGGATCGTGCCGCAGGTTGGCGATCCGCTTGATGAGTTGTTTGCCCGGCTCGTCGGCCGGATGGGCTTTGCCGGCGAAGATGATCTGGATCGGCCGCTGCGGATCGGTCAGCAAATCGTGGAAGCGGTCGAGATCGGCCAATAGCAAATCGGCCCGCTTGTAGGTGGCAAACCGCCGCGCGAAGCCGATCGTCAGCACGTTCGGGTCGAGCATGTTTCGCGCGGCTTCGACCACGTCGTCGCTTTCGCCCCGGCGGCGGCACTGCCGGCTCACTCGGCGCCGCACGAACGACAGCAGCAGGTTCTTCAGCGCGTGGTGCGTTTCCCACAACTCGCCCGGATCGACGCTATGGATGTTCTGCCAGGCTTCCGCCTCGAACATCCGCTTGAACCAGTTGACCGGAAAGTTGCGGTCGTAAAGCTGCTGCATCTGCCAGGCCAGCCAGCTCGGCACGTGAACGCCGTTGGTGATGTGGCCGATGGGGATTTCTTCTTCGACGCGCCAGGGCCACAAATGGGCCCACATCCGGCGGCTGACGTACCCGTGCAACGAGCTCACCGCGTTGGCCCGCCGCGAAAGCTTGAGCGCCAAGACGGTCATACAGAACGTTTCGCCGCCGTTGTGCGGTTCGACGCGGCCCAGGCCCATCAACTGGTCGTGCGAAATGCCCAATTGGTCGCGCAGCGGGCCCAAGTGTTCTTCGATCAGCCCGCCGTCGAAACGGTCGTGGCCGGCCGGCACCGGCGTGTGCGTGGTGAACACGGTGTGCTGGGCGATATCGCGCAGGGCCTCGTCGAAGCTCAGGCCGTCGGAGTGCATCATGTCGCGAATCGCTTCGAGCGTGGCGAACGCGCTATGCCCTTCGTTGAGGTGATACACGCCCGGCGTAATGCCCAACGCCTTCAGCGCCCGCACGCCGCCGACGCCCAACACCAGCTCTTGGCGGATGCGCGTGCGATGGTCGCCGCCGTACAGCCGGCTGGTCAGTTCGCGGTCTTCCGGGCTGTTGCCGTCGACGTCGCTATCGAGCAGATACAGGTTCACGCGGCCGACGCGCATCAGCCAGACCTTGGCGACGAGCTGGCCCGTGCGCGTGTCGATCGACACGTGGATCGGCTTGCCGTCGATCCCGACGGCCGGCACCATCGGCACGTTCTCGACTTTCGTGTCGAGGTATTCCTGCATCTGGTAGCCGTCGTGGTCCAAGTGCTGCTTGAAATAGCCCTGGTCGTAAAACAGCCCAATCGCGATGAACGGCACGCCCAGGTCGCTGACCGTTTTCACATGGTCGCCCGAGAGTACGCCCAGACCGCCCGAATAGATCGGCACCGATTCGTGCATGCCGAACTCGGCCGAAAAATAGGCCACCGGCTTCGAGCCGAGCACGCCGGCGTGCGTGGTGGCCCAGGTCTGGTTGCTGGTCAGGTATTCTTTTAAAAGCCGGTAGGCATGGTTGATGCGGCTGTAGAGCACCAGTTCGGCCGCCCGCATTTCCAGCCGCTCGGGCGTGAACTCGCTGAGCAAGGCGATCGGGTTATGGTCGAGCTGCCGCCAGCGGATCGGATCGAGATCGCGGAACAGGTTGACCACCTCGGGTTGCCAGCTCCACCATAGGTTGTTCGCCAGAGCCAGGCACTTGTCGTAAGGCGTCGCCGAGCTGACTGCCATCGTGGTCCGTCTGAGGGGGGGGCTTGCCGGGGCGGTATCGGTCTGGCTCATCCATGCTTCCTTACGCGTCTAGCGGGGCGGTTAAAATCGGCCGCCTAACAGAACTAGGCATTATATCGATTTGGTAAAACAGGGCGACCCCAGTGTTTGCCAAGAATTGCGAGAGTAGTCGGGTTTTCAAAGGGCCATTCCAGCCGATAAAGTGAGGTTTGCCCGACGGATAGGCAATCCTCGATCACAACCCACGGTAAACCCGCATGTCGCCGATACGCTCGCCCGACGAACCGGCCTTCGAAGAGCTGTGCCGCCTGCTGGCCGCCGACGCCGATGCCCTGGATGCCGCGGGCGCCTGGCCGCAAGCACAACTGGCTCGCTGCGGCGAACAGGGCGCCTTTGGCTGGTTCGTACCTCAGCAGTGGGGTGGGCAAGGCTGGGACGAAGAGCGGCTGATTCGGGCCTTCTTGCGGCTGGGCGGGGCGTGTCTGGCGACGGCCTTCGTGCTGACGCAGCCCCAAGGGGCCAGCCGCCGCATCGCGGCCAGCGAAAACGAAGCGCTGAAGAGCCGGCTGTTGCCGTCGCTCGCGCGCGGCGAAACGCTGGCCACGGTCGGCATTTCGCAACTGACGACCAGCCGCCGCCACTTGGCCCGCCCCATGTTGGCCGCACGCGAGACGCCAACGGGCTTCGTCCTCGACGGCCTGATTCCCTGGGTCACCGGCGGCGCCCACGCCGATTACATCGTCACCGGCGCCGTTTGCGACGATGGCCGGCAGATTCTGGCCGTGTTGCCGACGGCTCTGCCCGGCGTGACACCGCTCGAGCCGGCCCGACTGGTCGGCCTCAGTTCGACCCACACGGGCGAGGTCCGTTGCGAAGGCGTCGAACTGGGCGCCGAATGGCTGCTCGCCGGGCCGGTGGAAAACGTCCTGTCGCAAGGCAAAGGCGCCGGAACCGGCGGGTTGCAAACTTCGGCCTTGGCCTTGGGGCTGGCCGATGCGGCCTTGACGTTCTTCGAGCAGGAGGCCGCCAAGCGGTCCGACCTGGCGGCGGCCGCCGAGAGCCTGCGACGAGAGCATGCCGAGCTTCAAGGCGAGTTGCTGGCCGCCGTGGCCGGCCGCGCGGCCTGTTCGCAGGAAGAACTGCGTTCGCGGGCCAACAGCGTTGCCTTGCGATCTTCCCAGGCGGCATTAACCGCCGCCAAAGGAACCGGCTATGTCGTCGGGCATCCGGCCGGCCGCTGGTGCCGCGAAGCACTGTTCTTTCTCGTCTGGAGTTGCCCGCAGCCAGTGATGGCCGCCGCGCTGTGCGAACTGGCCGGGCTGAGCGATTGATCTCATCGCGGCAGGCGCTCCCGCCCTGGCAGACTGACGGCAATGCTTTGACGGACGCTGGCCACCCGCCGGTGGATGGGGTATCATCCGTAAGTTCAATGCCGGTAAGCATTAAATAAATTATGGCTTGCCCCATAGCTTGACCGAATGTTTAGGAAAAGCTAAACTTCATGGCTACTCATGGCGAATTCCCTCTTATCTGGAATGGACTCAGGTGCAGCGTCGAATTCGCTGTCCTTGATGACGAGTCGAGTCCCGCCCGAGACTTCTTCAGGGACGAGTTGAGTGCAGCCGATCGGCGCAAGTTGCGGGCTTACATGGAGCACCTTGCAGATAACGGTGAAATCAGCAACCAGAAGAAGTTCAAGCATGAGCGTGGCCCATTTTTCGCCTTCAAACACAAGACGGAAAGCAAGCAATTGGCGCGCTTCCCATGTTTTCAGTTGGGCAGAAGGTGGATCGTGACGCACGGGTTCTTTAAGGGGGCCCAATCGGAATGGGATGAATCGGAATTCACAAAGGCCACGGAAATACGAAACGAGCAGCTATTGAGAGAAAAGAGGGAGCAAAAGAATGACTCAAACAATCCTTGAACAGCAGCATGAAAACCCGGAAGAATTCCGGCTTTTTCAGCAGGAGAGGCTGATTGTTGCGGTCACGGAATTGATCTGCAAAGTCATGAAGCAGGACGGCGTTAAGAGAATCGACTTGGCGCATGCCCTTGGCAAGACCAAGGGGCGTATCTCGCAATATTTGGATGGCGAGAAGAATCTCACATTGCGCACCGTCGCCGACATTTTCACTGCCCTTGGCTTGAGAATGCAAGTTTCTGCCGAGCCGCTCGCACCCGAGAAACAAATGGATGGCCAAGATTCATCAACATGGGGTGACCGGCCAGCCACTCATGGTGAGACGAAATAGCAAATCCACAAGCCGCCACTTGGCAGCTCTGTTTTTGCGCCGTGCCACAGTGGGGCGGCCAAATCTACAGCAAAAACTGACGCTCGTGCCTCGCCCCTCTCTTTCGATACACGTACTATCTTGCCCCGCCCGTCGCGGGGTATGATGGCGAGGGTATGTGCGGCATCACGGGAGCAGTCTGGACCGACGCGGGAGAGCCGATCGAGCGCGCCACGCTCAAGCGCATGACCGACGCGCTGGCTCATCGCGGGCCGGACGACGAGGGCGTCTATACGAGCCATCTGGCCGCGCACGCCTACGCGGGCGCCTTGGCCGGCGTAGCGCTGGGCTTTCGCCGGCTGTCGATCATCGACGTCGCCACTGGCGCCCAGCCGCTGTCGAACGAAGACGGTTCGATCTGGATCGTGTTCAACGGCGAGATCTACAACTACCTCACGCTGCGCAAGCGGCTCGAAGGCGCGGGCCACCAGTTTCGCACCTCGGGCGACAGCGAAACGCTCGTCCATCTCTACGAGGACGAAGGGATCGAATTCCTGCGGCACTTGGAGGGCATGTTCGCGCTGGCCCTGTGGGACGCCAACCACCGCCAGCTCATCCTGGCCCGCGATCGGCTGGGCAAAAAGCCGCTCGTCTATCGGCAAGAGCCCGAGCGGCTGCTGTTCGCCAGCGAATTGAAAAGCCTGCTCGAAGTTCCGGGCGTGCCGCGCGAGATCGACCCCGGCGCGATCGACGAGTATCTGACCTATCAGTACGTGCCGCACCCGAACACCATCTTTCGCGGCATCCACAAGCTGCCGCCCGGCCACTACGCCGTCTACCGAGATCGGCAGCTTCGCGTCGCCAGCTATTGGAATCCCGACTTTACGCAGCAGCTCGCCCGCCCGGCGGCCGAGTACCGCGACGAGCTGCGCACGAGCTTGACCGCGGCGGTCGAAAAGCGGCTGCAAAGCGACGTGCCGCTCGGGGCGTTTCTCTCCGGCGGCGTCGATTCGTCGATCGTCGTCGTGCTGATGACGAAGCTGGCGAAGGAACCGGTGCGAACGTTTTCGATCGGCTTTCCGGTCGCCGAATTCGACGAGACGAGTTACGCGCGAGAGGTTTCGCAACACCTGGGCACGATCCACCAGGAATTCCGCGTCGAGCCCGACGCCGTGGAGATTCTGCCCAAGCTGGTCTGGTACTACGACGAGCCGTTCGCCGACAGTTCGGCCGTGCCGACTTATTACGTCTCGAAGCTTACGCGGCAGCAGGTCACCGTGGCTTTGACGGGCGACGGCGGCGACGAGCTGTTCGCCGGCTATCCACGCTATCGGGCCGTCGAGATCGGCAGTTGGGCCGACCGCTTGCCGCGCCCGGCGATGAAGCTGTTGGCCGGCGACTTCTGGCAGCGCTTGCCCAGCGGCCAGCGGCAAAAGTCTTACCTGCGCCGCTTCAAACGGCTGGTGGGTTCGCTGAACCTGTCCGCCGAGCGGAGGTACCTCGACTGGATTTCGATCTTCAACGAAGTCCGCCGGGCCGAACTGTACGACGATGCGTTCATCGCCCGGCTGCCCGAGAGCGATCCGTTCGATTTCCTGTCGGCCGCCTTCGCCCGCAGCCGGGGCCGCGATCCGATCACGGCGACGAGTCTGGCCGATCTGACGACTTACCTGCCGTGCGATTTGCTGACCAAGGTCGATATCGCCTCGATGGCCAACGGCCTGGAATGCCGCCAGCCGTTTTTGGACCATCGGGTGGTGGAACTGGCGGCGGCCATGCCGCTGAAGCTGAAATACCGCTCTGGGCGGGGGAAGCACATCTTGAAGGAAGTTTTCGGGAATCTGCTGCCGGCGTCGATTTGGCGCCGCAAGAAGATGGGGTTCGGCGTGCCGCTCGCGCATTGGTTCCGTTACGAGCTGAAAGATTTTGCCCGAGACGCGCTGTTGGACTCGCGGGCCTTGAATCGCGGCTATTTTCGCCCCGAGGCCGTGCGAAGTCTGGTCGAAGACCATCAGACAGGCCGATACGACCATAGTTACCGTTTGTGGGCGCTGTTGGTGTTGGAGCTTTGGCACCGCGAGTGGATCGACCGGCCGGCGGCGAGCTAAACAGCGGCGTTATCGCGCACGGGACTTTAGCCGCCTGTGCGGAATCGATAGACTGTGCTATTACTGCCGGCTGCGAAACATCATGGAGCCGGAGGCGTCAGCTGGCGAGCCGGAGGCGTCAGCCTCCGGGTCGGACCGCCGCGCACCCGGAGGCTGACGCCTCCGGCTCGCCTGGGTCGAAAGCTGCAATCCGCCGTACGCGGCACTACATATTCCGGGCGGAATCGTCCGCCGCTTGACGAGCAATCGCAGGAGGAAGTCGTTATGGATAAGGTGTTGGCCGTGGTCTTGGCGGGCGGAAAAGGGTCGCGGCTCGAGCCGCTGACCAGAGATCGGGCCAAACCGGCGGTGCCTTTCGGCGGCGCTTACCGCATCATCGACTTCACGCTGTCGAACTGTCTGAACAGCGGGCTGCGCAAAATCCTGATGCTCACGCAGTACAAGGCGATGAGCCTCGATCGGCACATCAATCTCGGTTGGCGCCGGTTTCTGTGCCGCGAACTGGGCGAGTTCATCGACGTCGTGCCGCCGCAGCAGCGCATCGACGAGCATTGGTACAAAGGCACGGCCGATGCCGTCTACCAGAACATCTACACGCTGGAAAAAGAACAGCCCGACTACGTCGTCATCCTGGCCGGCGATCACATCTACAAGATGGATTACATGCAGATGGTCGAGGCCCACAAGGCGACCGGCGCCGACGTGACGGTGGCGGCCCTGCGCGTAAAGGCGGAAGAGGCGGTCCACTTCGGCGTGATCCAGGTCGAGAAAGACTGCCGCATCGTCGAGTTCCAAGAGAAGCCCAAGAGCGACGCCAAAACCATTCCCGGCGACGACGCGCACATCCTGGCTTCGATGGGCATTTACGTGTTCGCGGCCCGCTTCATGTTCGAGCAGCTCTGCCAGGACGCCACGCGCAAGAACAGCCAGCACGACTTCGGCCGCAACATCATCCCCGAACTGATCCACTCGCACCGCGTCTACGCCTACCCGTTCCACGACAAGAACCGCAAGACCGACGCCTACTGGCGCGACGTGGGCACGCTCGACGCCTATTTCGAAGCGAACATGGACCTGGTGTCCGTCGATCCGCTGTTGAACATGTACGACGAAGACTGGCCGATTCGCACCTATCATCCCACGCTGGCCCCGCCGAAATTCGTGTTCGCGGAAACCAGCCCCAACGGCCGCCGCGGGCAAGCGCTCGACAGCATCGTCTGCCCGGGGTCGGTCCTCTCGGGCGGCAGCGTCGAGCGATCGGTCGTGGGATCGAACGTCCGCGTCAACAGCTACTCGCACGTCGAAGACTCGATCCTGTTCGAGGGCGTCGATATCGGCCGCCACGCCAAAGTCCGCCGGGCGATCATCGACAAGGGCGTTCACATTCCGCCGGGCGTCGAGGTCGGCTACGACCACGAGCACGACCGGGCCCGCGGCTTCACGGTCAGCGAGGGCGGCATCGTGGTGATCGCCAAGGCCTACGGCGCCGAGCACTTCGTCGAGGCCGAAGCGGCGCACACGGGCAGGTAGTGCTCTGCCAGCTATGTTTTGACGAATACTGGCAGCCAGGGTGGCTGGCGGCAGAGCCTAGGCGATGCCCCAGCGAACTGGACCTTCGCCTAGCCTCAGACCCAGCCGCCCATCAATTCAAGTTCGCTGAGGCGCCAGGGCAGGCGCGCAAAAAAAACTCCCGGAAAGAACGGGTCCCAGGGGGGCAAAGGACGCCATCCGTTTCCGGGAGCGATTGGACGCTCGTCGAGCGAGTCGCACCTGTCCGTCTCGCCAGCGGCCCTATCCGTCTCGTCGGCGGTCCCTTTCGCTAAAGGGCGCTTTGCCGTCGAACGGACGTCCGGGTCGATCGACTTCTCACTGCTATGCGAAGCGGGCCGCAAGCATCCATGCCGGCGGACATCGCCTCGTGGTCCGCAGGAAAGCTTGCGCCTTCCCAGGTGCAGACCCAACCACGTGGTTCACGATTGTTTCGCTGTCGCACGCCTGGCTGGCCGCTTGCGGCGGCCGCATCAAGCGTGCTCATGAGGCGGGGAGAATAAGAAATTCGCTGAGCAGGGTCAAGGCCGGTTTCGAGCCCTTTTTTGCCGCGTTTTTTTGGGGCGTCCGGGCCAGCTGCGCCCGCTTCGAACGGCTCGCGATTCCCGATCCGTATTCGATCCGTGTCTCATCCGTGGCTTGAGGCGATCTTCGTGGCTCGAGGCGATCTTCGGCGCTAGGAGATCACGAAAACGCGAAAGAACGAAAACACGAAACGGAAGACCATCATTGACGGGCGGAGTGCCGCAGAACGTCTCGGGCTTCGCGGCGGATGCTTGCCGCTTTCGCGCTTTCGTGATTGATATTTCGGCCGGCCAGCTTCATTTCTGTCAGCCCCATCCTCACGGACAAGACGCGCAGCACGACGGAGCGCCGGCGCGCAAAACAGGCGCGAAGCGCACCGAGATCAAGAACCGGTCGATGCCGTCCTTGCCTATCTCGACGCTCTTCGCGCCTGCCGGGAAATCGTACTTGTCGGATTTCCGAGACGGATTTGCGCTACGACTCTTCTCTCCAGAGGGCTCAGACCACTTTCGTCTGGCCGGGCACGGCGATGAACGGCGTCGGCGGAGCGGCGTCGAAGGCGTAGTGCTCGGGCGCCAGGCTCTTTTGCGAGTTGATCGCTTCGTCCCAGGTAATCATCTTGCCCGAATAGGTACACATCCGGCCCAGGATGGAAGTCATCGAGCTGAAGGCGCCGTTCTCGGCTTCGTTGTACGGATTGCCCGAACGAATGCTGGCGATCAGATCGTCGTGCTCGACCTGGTACGGATTCGGATTCTCGCCGCGATAGCGCCACTTGTCGCCCGCGCTGTCGATCCGCGCGCTGCTGATGTCGGCCACGCCCTTGCTGCCGTGCGCATGCTCGGAGACGCTGTCCCAGCAGCCGGGGATATGGCGGCAGTAGCTGAACATCCGCGAGCCGTCGGGGTATTCGAACTCCACGGCGTGATGGTCGTAAATCTCGCCGAACTGCTCGCCGGTGCGCACCTGCCGCCCGCCCATGCCTTCGGCCTTCACCGGGTGCGCGTTCTTCAGCCAGTTGCTCACGTCGAGGTTGTGGATGTGCTGCTCGACGATGTGGTCGCCGCAGAGCCAGTTGAAGTAGTACCAGTTGCGCATCTGGTACTCCATGTCGGTCTGGCCTTCCTCGCGCGGATGGACCCACACGCCGGCGCCGTTCCAGTAGACGCGAGTGCAAAGGATGTCGCCGATGGCGCCGTCTTGCAGCCGCTTGATCGTTTCCAAGTAGCTCTTCTGGTGATGCCGCTGCAAGCCCACGCCGACCGCCAGGTTCTTCTGCTTGGCCGCTTCGGCGGCCGCCAGCACCGCGCGCACGCCAGGGGCGTCGACCGCCACCGGTTTCTCCATGAACACGTGCTTGCCCGCGTCGACCGCCGCGGCGAAGTGAATCGGGCGGAAACCGGGCGGCGTGGCCAGGACGATCAGATCGATGCCGGCGGCCAGCACGTTCTTGTAAGCGTCGAAGCCGACGAACTGGCGCTCCTTGGGCACGTCGATCCGCTCGGCGATGCCTTCCTCTTTCTTGAGGTTGTTCAAGCTGTCGTTCAAGCGCTTTTCGAAGGCGTCGCCCATCGCGACCAACTTGACGTTGCTCTTGACGTGCAGCGCTTGGCTGGCGGCGCCGGCGCCGCGACCGCCGCAGCCGACCAGGCCGATCTTGATCGTGTCGTCGCCCGCGGCATGCGCCGAGCGCGCGATGCTCAGGCTGCCGACCAACCCGGCGCCCGCCGCGGCCAGGCTCGAGGTTTTCAGGAAATCGCGCCGCGAGGGCACGACGATGCGTTGGGGCTGTGCCTGGGCAGGATCGCTCATGTTTTTCGTCTCCGCGTCGTAAAAAGGGGAGTAAAACCGTTTCGGTAGGGCAGACATTTCTGTCTGCCCCATTCGTCTGTCCGCCCCGTCCGCCCCGTTCGTCTCTCTTTTACATAGGCATTTATGCCTGGGCTATGTAAAAACATTCATTCGCCGCTACGCGGCTGTCTCGCACAACAATTAACGTTCGATAGCTCAGCGCCTCTGTCCCTGGCAGGCTCAATCGAGGCAGGCTACTCAATAACGGCAGGCAGGAATGCCTGCCCTACTGCCGGTTCGGGTCGTGCTGGTCCAAGTCGATTTCGTATTTGGCCTTCTCCTCCGCCGTCGGTTCGGCCAGCGGGCGGACGACGCGAAAGCCGACGAACAGCGCGTCGGTATAATACCAGATGCTCTGCGGAATCTGCGGATCTTGCTGCTTCCAGTCCTTGTGGCTGCCGCGGCGAGCGGCGCTGCGCAGGCCCTCGGGGTCGTCATCCCAAGAGCCGCCGCGAACGACGCACGGCTCGATCTTCTTCGGCACGGCAAACGGATTCACGGCCGCATGGGCGGCCAACTGCTGGTAGAAGTCGGGCGCGTACTGGTCGCAGCACCACTCTGAGACGTTGCCGTGCATGTCGAGCAGGCCCCAGGGATTCGGCTTCTTGCGGCCGACCGGGTGATAGGCGTCTTCGCTGTTGTCGTACGACCAGGCGTACTCGTCCAGCTTGCTCGCATCGTCGCCGAACGAATAGGCGGTCGTCGTGCCGGCGCGGCAGGCGTATTCCCATTCGGCTTCGGTCGGCAGCCGATAATAGCGGCCGGTCTTGGCGGAGAGCCACTGGCAGTATTTCTTGGCGGCCAACTGCGTCATGCAGATCGCCGGATAGCCGTCCTTGCCCATGCCGAAGGTCATGTCGGTGTAAGGCTTCGTCGGCCGGGCGACGACGTCGGACAACTTGTCGAGCGCGGTCGGCTCGCCGCCGAACTGCTTGCGGCGAGCAACGTCGAGCTTGAACATGAAGATTTCATATTCGTCCCAGGTGACTTCGCACTTGCCCATCCAGAAGGGCGAAACCTGCGCCTCGTGGACCGGGCTTTCGTCGGGCTTATGCCCCGGTTCGTCATCGGGGCTGCCCATGCGGAACGTGCCGCCGGGAATCGGCAGCATCTCGAAGGCAACCTTCGCGTCGGTGATGCGGTCGGTATAGGGCTTCATCTCCGCTTCGGTTTTGGCCGCCGCGTCGAGAACTTCCAGCACCGGCGGTGCGGCGCCTTCCGCCGCCCAAGCGGGTTGGCCGGTTGCCGCGCAGGCCATCGCGATGCTCGCACGGACGAGCAGTTTCTTGGACATGGATTGCCAGGCGCCCGCCCGGCGAAATAGGCTATACAAAAGCATCATGGAGTGTGGGCCTCAAAATCTGTACAGGCGGCGAAACGATCGATCCCCAGATGAAAAACCTAGCACACACAAGGCTTCGACCCGCCGAGAGGCTGGCCCCGTTGGCCGCCGCGCTGGCCCTGGGCCTGCTTGCTCCGCGTGAGCAAGCGAGAGCCGCGGAACTCGTCCGCTCGGAGTTCCAGCAGGTCCACATGGGGGTTCCGATCAAGCTGATATTGTATTCCGCCGACGGGCCGACCGCAAACAAGGCGGCCGACGCTGCCTACGCGCGAATCGCCCAGATCGATCAGATCATGAGCGACTACAAAGCGGACAGCGAGCTGTCGCAGCTCAGTCGCACCGCCGGCAGCGGCCGCGCGGTTCCGCTGAGCGACGATTTATGGACGGTCTTGAGCCAGGCCCAGAAATTATCCGAGGCGACCGGCGGCGCCTTCGACGCGACCGTCGGCCCTTACGTCCGCCTGTGGCGCCGAGCGCGCCGCTCGCGCGAATTCCCCTCGGCCGAGCGGCTGGCCGAGGCCCGGCAGGCGGTCGGCTTTCGGCGCCTGAGACTCGACGAAAAACGGCGTACGGCCGAATTGCTCGCCGCCGGCATGCGGCTCGACCTGGGCGGAATCGCCGCCGGTTACGCCGCCGACGAGGCCCTGAAGGTAATCAAAGGTCACGGCGTCGAGCGCGTGTTGATCGACATCAGCGGCGACATTCTGGCCGGCGAGCCGCCCCCCGGGCGCAACGCCTGGAGAATCGGCATCGCCCCGACGACGCCATCCGGTCCGCCGACGCGCTACGTGGCTTTGCGCAACGCGGCGCTCACGGTTTCGGGCGATGCCTTTCAGCACGTCGCAATCGAGGGCCGGCGATATTCGCACATCGTCGACCCGCGCACCGGCATCGGCCTGACCGATCAGAGCAGCGTGACCGTCGTCGCGCCCGCCTGCATCACGGCCGACAGCCTGGCGACGGCCGTCAGCGTACTGGGGCCCGAGCAAGGCTTGAAGCTGATCGAGCAAACGCCCGGCGCCGCCGCACTCGTCGTGCGCAACCTTGACGGCCAGCTCGAAACGCACGAATCGAAACGCATGCAGCAGTTCGAGATCGCACCCGAAGCAAAACCGTAGGGTCGGGCGAGAGCCCCCTGCGATAACTTTTACCGTCAAGCTTCGAAGCTTCCAACTTGGGGAATCAAGCAGTACTCGCACCGGTCGTGGGCTCGATGCCAGACGAGCTTGCGCAGCCCCTCGTCCATATCATCCCGATTGCGCGGCCAGATAGCGGCGCGCTTTCGCTTGAATGACGCCGATGATATCGGCCGCCTCGATGTAGCTCTTGTAGTCGCGATCTTCCTCGGGCGTCAGCGTGCCGGCATTGGCCTTGTCGGCCAAGGCATCGATATGAGCCTGGAGTTCAGGGTCTGCCCGAAGTTCGACGAGCTTTTGAGCGACCTGCGGCGTAAACGCCTCGGTCATCGGCTCCAGAAAGCGGTCGAGATAGTTGACTGTGGACATATATGAATTATATCACTGCGTGAAAAACCGAGCCACGTAAATCTAAGGCTCTCGGTTTCCGACTCCGACTTCCGACCTCGGACGCTGTAACCGCTCCGCTTCCCGCACGCCCGACAGATACGCCCCATGCGCCGTCGAGGGGAAACGCCGGTGCGTGGCTTCGCCGGCGAAGAATAAGCGCTCGCCGAGCGGCGCGGCGAGCCGGTCGCGGTTCTCGCCGCTGGCGCCGGGAGGGGCGTAGGAGTAGGCGCCCAGCGCAAACGGGTCTTGCCCCCAGCGAGTGACGCGCACGACATCGGGCTCGGGAATCTCCGCGCCGAACATGATCCGCAAAATTCGCTGGGCGCCGGCGACCGCGCGTTCGTCGGATTCCTGCTCCAACTCTTTCGCACGGCCTCCAACGAAGTGGATCGCCAGCACGTTCTGACCGGTGGCCGCCGCAAGATTGACGATCTGCGCCAGTTCGCCGTTGCCATCGCGGGCCGCGTAGCCCAAAAAGTGCGGCTTGGCGGGCCAGAACCGCCGCGGATAGCCGAGCACGAGCTTATTGACCACGCCCATCGCCAGCCGCGCGATCGCGGCGAGTTTCCAGTCGGGCAGCTCGGGCGAAAATTGCACGCTGCCGGCCTGAAGCACGCCCAGTGGCAGCGTGACGAGCGCCCGCTCGGCGGAAACCGTTTCGCCCGCGGCGAGGACCACGCGCACCTGCCGGTCTTCGTATTCGATGCGCTCGACCTTCTGGCCGAGTCGCACGTCGAGCCCCGCGGCCATCCGCTCGACCAGCCGGTCGTAGCCGCCGACGACCAGGTAGTCGTCCCACTCCATTTCGTAATGTTCGTCGAAATGGTTGAGCGACAGATCGGCCAGGTCGGCGCCGTACTCGCTGGCCTGGGCGCCCATCGCCCACTGCCAAATGCGGCGTTCTTGCTGGTCGATGCCGGGCCGCCGCAGCATCCGGTTCAAAACGTCGGCGACCGAAACCCCAGCGGGCAAGTTTTGCGATTGCGCATCGAGCATCAAGCGCTCGTACTGCTTACTCACGGCCGCGACCCGGTCCGCTCGCAGTCGCCGGCCGTCGTAATCGTAGAGCGCGGTCGACTCGAAATCGGTATAACTCGTCGGAATCTTCCACCGCCGGGCCAGCGGCGCCAGCGGATTGAGCTGCTTGGACTCAATCCACGAGGCGCCCAGATCGACCGCGCCGGGAAACGAGCGATCGGTCCAAATCCGCCCGCCCAGCCGCTGGCGACCTTCCAGCACCAGCACGTCGAAACCGGCCGCCGTCAAAGTTCGCGCCGCCGCCAGACCGGCCATGCCGGCGCCGATGACAAGGATCTGGCGTTGCGTTGGGTTGGACATGGATGGGCAGGCGTCGGCGGGCAGGCGTCGGGCGTCAGCAAGCTAGTGTTTCGTCAGAACAATGAATTGGGTTTAGGACATTCGCCTCGATTAGCGAATTCCGACAGAATTTGGCCACGGATGTAACACGGATCGACCACGGATTAGAAATTCGGAACCGTGCCTTTGATCGCCACTTTCCTTCAGCCGAAGGTCAATCGCATTTCGTTTTATCCGTGTTCGATCCGTGTTACATCCGTGGCTCGCTGCACCCGCTTGTTTGCAGACGAATGATGCCCGACAAAGGCTCAAGTCAGTTGACACTGAAACTAAGCCGTGACATTGCAGTAGTCAGAACAGGCATGTCCGGCAATACGCAATCCAAAATCCAAAATCGAAAATCTCTCTCACAGCCGCTCCAGCGCCGCCAACGCCGCCTCCTTCCCGACGGCGGGCTCCTGGCAAGCAAGATTCTCGCAGGCAAACAGCGTCGGGCCGGCGGCGAAAGGGGTCTTGCCGGCGAATAGCTCGTCGAGCGCGGCCGACGGATGGGCGACGGGACGAAGAGCCAGCACCCGGTTGGGCAAATAGCGCCGTCGCAAGGCGGCCAGGACTTCGGCCGTCGCTCGATCGTCTTCGGCGCCCAGCAGCACCAGTTCGGGCGTGGGGCCAAGCAAGAAGTCGAGAGCGATGAGCATCTGGCCCGCGGCGGTCGGGTGGCGCTGGATCAACGAAGTGAACGAGGCCAGCGTGAGCCGCGCGGCTTCGAGATAGTCGTTGCGGCCGCAGAACTTGCCCAGCCGCGCGAGCAACGTCGCGGCCAGCGCATTGCCGCTGGGGACGGAGCTATCTTGCGAGTCCTTTTGCCGCGTGATCAAGGCTTCCTGATCGGCGGCCGTATAGAAAAATCCGCCTTGCTCCGAGTCGGAGAATTCTTCGAGCACGACGTCGGCCAGCGACGCCGCCCGCTCGATCCAGCGTTCGTCGAAGCCCGCTTCGTAGAGCGAGACGAAGGCGTTGGCCAGACTGGCATAGTCGTCGAGGAAGGCGTCGAAGCGGGCCTGCCCTTGCCGCCAGGAGTGCAGCAGCCGGCCGTCGTCGCGGCGCATTTGGCTCCACAGAAAATCGGCGGCTTTCGTGGCGGCCGCCAGATAGCGCGGCTGGTCGAGCGCGCCGGCCGCTTGGGCCAAGGCGTCGATCATCAGCCCGTTCCAGTTCACGAGCACCTTGTCGTCCAAGCCCGGCCAGACGCGCGCACTGCGCACGGCCAGCAGCTTTTGGCGGCCGGCAGCCAGTTCCGCGGCCAGATCGGCCGGCTCGCGCCCGAGAATCTTTGCACACTGTTCGAGCGTCTTGGGCAGGTTCGGAATGTTGCGGCCTTCGAAGTTCCCGGCGTCGCTGACGTCGTAGACGTAGCAAAAGGTCTTCGCCGCTTCGGCGCCGAGCACCGCTTCGATCTCGGCGGGCGTCCAGACGTAGAACTTGCCTTCTTCGCCTTCGCTGTCGGCGTCCTGCGTGCTGAAAAAGCCGCCTTCAGGGCCGGTCATTTCGCGCAGCACGTAATCGCACGTCTCCCGCGCCACGCGGGCGTAGTCGGCCTCGCCGGTCGCTTGATAGGCCTCGACATAGCACTGGGCCAACAGTGCGTTGTCGTAGAGCATCTTTTCGAAGTGGGGCACGAGCCAGCGTTCGTCGACGCTGTAGCGATGAAACCCGCCGCCCAACTGGTCGTAGATGCCGCCGGCCGCCATCTTGTCGAGCGTGAGCGTGACGAGCGAGAGCAATTCGTCGCGCGGTTCGCGCCGCCAACGCCGCAACAGCACCCGCAGATCCATCGGGTGCGGAAACTTCGGCGCCCCGCCGAAGCCGCCGTGCTGGTGGTCGAAAATCCGCTCGAGCGCCGTTTCCGCGCGCTTCAAGGGTTGCAGCGAAAGCTCGCCCGGCGCATGGGCCTGGCTGGCGGCGCGCTCCAACTCGGCCGTCAGGTCGCCGGCCTGGTCGTAGACTTGCGTGCGGCGATGCTGCCAGGCGTCGGCCACCGCCGTAAGCACCTGGTCGAAGCCCGGCATGCCCATCCGGCCGTGCGGCGGCCAATACGTGCCGCCATAGAACGGCTTTAAGTCGGGCGTTAGAAACACCGACATCGGCCAGCCGCCGCGGCCGGTCATGATCTGCACCGCGTTCATATAAATCTGGTCCAGATCGGGCCGCTCCTCGCGGTCGACCTTGATGCACACGAAGCTCTCGTTCATCTGCTTCGCCAGCGATTGGTTCTCGAAGCTTTCGTGCTCCATCACGTGGCACCAGTGGCAGGCCGAATAGCCGATCGACAGAAAGATCGGCTTCACCTCGCGCTTCGCCCGCTCGTGCGCCTCGGGGCCCCAGGGAAACCAATCCACCGGGTTGTTCGCGTGCTGCAACAAATACGGGCTGGTCTCTTGGGCGAGGCGATTCATGGCGACTTCCGACCTTACTTAAAGGTTCTCGCCTCGTCGGGAAAGGCGCCGTCGCGGACTTCCTGGCAATAGCGGGCGACGGCGTCGCCGATCGCGCCGCGCAGGTTGGCATAAGGCTTGACGAACCGCGGCACGTAGCCGGATGTCAGGCCGAGCATGTCGTGCGTCACCAGCACTTGCCCGTCGCAGCCGGCCCCGGCGCCGATGCCGATCGTCGGCACGGCGAGCGACTGGGTGATCCGCCCGGCCAACTCGGCGGGGATGCACTCCAACAGCACGGCGAAGGCCCCGGCCGCTTCGGCCGTCCGAGCATCGTTAACCAACCGCTCTTCGTCGCGTTGCACCTTGTAGCCGCCCAGCACGTGAACGCTTTGCGGCCGTAGCCCGCAATGGGCCATCACCGGGATGCCGGCCGAGACGAGCGCCTGGATGACTTCGGCCTGCTCGGCGCCCCCTTCGAGCTTGACGGCCTGGCAACCCGTCTCTTTCAAAATGCGGCCGGAGCTCTCGATGGCGTGATACGCGCCCAGGTGACCGCCCGGAAACGGCAAATCGACGACGGTCAGCGCGCGCCGCACGGCGCGACCCACCATTTCGGCGTGATAGATCATCTCGTCGAGCGTGACCGGCAAGGTGGTCTCATGTCCCTGCACGACCATCGACATGCTGTCGCCGACCAGGATCGCGTCGACCCCCGCCTCGTCGAGCAGCCCGGCCAGCGTGTAGTCGTAGGCGGTGAGCATGCTGATTTTGCGGCCGGCCCCCTTCATGGCCACGAATTTGGGGACGGTGACGGGCGTTATTTCGGCGGACATACAGTTCGAGTCGCTTGAGGGGTGGCTCGTCGGAGACATAGAGTCGGTCGCCGGAATCGAAGCTTCCTGCCCGGAGGCGGTGAGGCCGCGGCCGGCATGCGCCCAATTGTCGCGGGCCGCTTGCATTCTGGCAACCGGGGGGAAAACGTTGGCGGATTTGAGGCAAACCTGATATTTTGTGGATGGTTGGCAGTCGCTCGTGGCTCCATCCCTTCCATCTGGCAACGCTCGTCCCCCGCGGAACTCTGGAGGCCGTAATTCATGTCGCACCGCCCTTTGCTCGTCGCGCCGTTGTTGGCCGCCTTCGTGCTGGCCGCCTGGCAAACTCCGTCGTTCGCCCAGGGACTCGGACAATTCAAATTGGGGCAGTTCAAGAACAACCCGCCCCCGCCCTACGACGGAAAAGGACAAATCGCCGAGGTCGCCCCTCAAGGGATTCAATTCACCGACGCCGACGGCAAGACGATGATCGTCGGCTTCGACCAGAAGACCAAGTTCACCGTGACGGGGACCGCCGAGCCGGGGTTCTTGGCGCCGGGCCTGCTGGTGCGGTTTACGGCGGTCATCACCGGCAAGGGACAAGTCGAAGAGAAGATCAAAGAGCTGGCCGTCGTCGAACGGACGCCGGATACGAATGAGATCGGCGCCCAGCCCGACCTGCAACCCGGCCAAACCCTGAAGGAGGCGGAGAAAGAAGGACCGGTCTCCTGGCTCGTGGTCGGGCAGATCCGCTCGTTCAAGAACAACCAATTGATGGTCGTCGCCAATAAGGCGATCAGGGCCGAAGTGGCCGAAGACTGCAAAATCACGGTCGACGTCAACACATACACGATTGCCCGGGAAGGGGACGAAATCAAGGTCACCGGCAAGCTGCTGCGCGAATTCCAGAAGGTGGCCGAGGGCGCCGTGCCAGGTCAGGTGCTCGCGGAAAAGGTCGAAATCACGCTCGTCAAGCCGCTCACCGCTCCGGGCAAGAAGAAAGGCGCCGCCAGGGCCAGGACGGCAAGAAAGAAGAAAGCCAAGCAGAGCGACGACTAATGAGGCGGCGAGCGTGACGGCATTTGGCGGAGAGGAGCGGTTCGCAGCAGAACCGGCGCGACTGTTCGACGCGCTGTCCAATCTCGATGTCTTGGCCGCGAACATCCCCAATCTGATCTCCGCGGAAAAGGTCGACGAGCGGACCTTGAAGTGCGCAGTCAAGCCGGGCTCCTCGTTTCTCCGCGGCACGCTGAAGCTGACGATTACGCTGACCGAACGGAACCCGCCCGTTGTAGCGGCCATGAGCATCGTCGCCCAGGGCATCGGCGCCTCGATGCAAGTCGCGTCGCGGATGCAGATCACGCCCGAGGGAACCGGTTCGCGGCTGAACTGGCAAGCCGACGTCGAGCGCGTGACCGGGCTGCTGGCCTCCGTGCCCAGCGGGCTGGTGAAGGCCGCCGCCGATCAGACGATCCGTCACGCCTGGGAACAAGTGCGCGAGAAGCTGGGCGAACCGCCGGCCGACGCCGCGACTTGAAGCGCAGCGGAGCGCTCGCGACGGAAGCCGGGCGAGGGCGCCCGGCCCTCCATGATTGGACGCGAGCCGGGCGAGGGCGCCCGGCCCTCCATCATTGCGAGCCTTACCAGTTGTACTGGCCGCGAAGCACCAGGCCGTCGAAGGTGATGGCGTTGCCGATGTTGACGTAGTTGTTGGTCTGTACGGCCTGAACGTAGTTCGAGGTCGAGACCGTGTTGAACCAGGACGCGAAGTAATATCCGCCGCGGAACTGGAAGCGGCCGTCGGCGCTTTGCCAGCCGGCGCCGAGTTCGAATTCCAAGATCGGCACCGGGCGGAAGTCTTTCCAACTGGTCCAGACTTGCGTCTGCTGGAAGTTGTTCACCTGCAGATAGTTCGAGCGGAAATTGCCCGCCAGGATATCGACGAAGCCCTTGCCGTACATCATCAAGCCGCTGTTGGCCGCCTTGCGCTTGCCCATCAAGCCCGCGCGGGCGCCGGCGCCGTCGAAGTTGATGTTCGAGCCGACGTTGGTTTGGCCCGGGCCGATCGGTTGCGACTCGCGGAACAATTGCGAAAGGTGAGCGTAACGCGTGCCCACGGCGTAGTTCACCGACCAGTTGTTGCCCGCCGCGATCAGCCGGCGATAGTCGAGATCGACCAGTTGGAAGCCGATGTGATAGCGAGACAGCGAAGCCAGACTGTCCGAGGCCGCGGTGTAGGTGTGCGGATCGGTGACCAACGAGTGCATGCTCAACGGCGGGTTCGTGAAGGCCGAGCCGTTGGCATTGCTTTGGAAGTAGGTGTAAGTCAATTGGAGGCTCGAGCAACGGTCGATGGCATAGGTGGAGCCGAGGCGGAAGCCGGCCCCGAAATTCGGGTTGGCCGTAGCCACGGCGCCGTAAGGCACGGCGGTGGCGGGATCGACGCCGTTGCGAGGCAAGGCATAGGCCACGTCGGCGTTGCGAGGCCGCAGATACAAGAAGTCGAAAAACGCCCCCGAACGATGCGCCCAGAACGGGTCGCAGCAGGTGTTGCAGCCGGTGTTGCAGCCCGCGGCGGCGCCGCAGCTCCCGCACGAGCCGGACTTCGCCGTCGCATCGATCGGGTTGGCTACGTCGCCCGCGGCGGCGGCAGGCTCCTCCTCGACGAGATAGCCGACGTAGGTTTCCTGCGCCGCTTGGGCATTGGCCCGATAGGCGGTCGGAACGCCGACGTAACCGTAACGATACCCCGCCAGGCTGGCGGGCGTGGCCACCGGGGCTTGCTCGACTTGGAAAGGAGGCGCGACGATGCGCGACGCCGACTGTTGAGCGGCCGCGGGAGTCGCCATCCATCCGATCGCCAACGCCGCCGCGGTCTTCCAGATGAAGTTCCTCACGCCTTTCTCCTCTCCCTCAATGGGACCCGATTTAACGACAAGTTTGGTTGGACTGAAATTTCACGCGACATTCTGTGCATCGTCCAAAAAACCCGAGAACCCCACAGAATACGGGGAGCCCGTCTCACTTGACGCAGCTTCGCCAAACTGCCCGCGCGGCAAACGCGGCGTCGGCGGCAAACTCGAATCGGGCGGCGGCCTCGGGCGCCGCGGTTTGAGCTTCAGAGGGACGGCAAAGGCTATCGGCCGCGGCGACGTTGCCCGAATCGCGCCAGGGCGCCCATGCCGATCAGGCCCAGGCTCCCGATCAGATACAGCCAAGAGCTGGCGCCGGCGGCAGCGACCGCGGCGCAGACGCCGCCCGTAAGGCCGCCGACGGCGGCGCCGAGCAGTTGGCCGATCAGCCGTCGAGGATAGGATTGGGCCGTGATCGAGCCGACGACGGCGCCGACGAAAAAGCCCAGGCCGGCATGGACGACGAGTCCGGCGTCGATTTTCCAGTTGATTTGCATCGACGCGCTGCGCGCCAGCGCGGCCACGATACCCGCCGTCGTGACCAACAGAAATAGCGCGGCCAGCGAGTAGCCGCGCGGCGGGGGAGGCGGCTCCCGGACGTATTCGTCCATGAAGGCATGCTCGGCCACGAAAACAAACTCCTCGGCTGAATCGTTAGGGCGTTCGGGCGTCGATCACCTGGCCGTCGGCGCGGTGGCCCAGCCACTGATAGACTTGCAGGTCGATGGCGTCCGTCAAGTACCGCACCGAGCCGTCGCCGAAAGCGAACTGGGCCCCATCGCCCGCATGCACGCTCTCGAAGCCGCCGACGACCAGCGCCGGCGGCGCGCCTCCGCGGGAGGCCGGTTGAAACTCGGTCGCATCGTCGAAATAAATGTCTTCGGCGTAAACCCACGGCATGGTCGCCCGGCTGTCGGGCAGCGGCGAGCGCTCGGGCAGCTTTTCCTCATCCGGGCCCGTCACGACGATCGTGCCGGCCGTCGCGACGGCTTGCATGTCGGCCAGCGGTCCGCCTGGCGCCGAACTGGCGTTGATCGGCGTGCCCGTGTTGCGCAGCGTGGCGCGCGTGCCGGAGAGCCAGCCCAAGTCGCCTTCTTTGATGAGTTTTTCGCCGAGCAAGATGGTTTGCGAGCGGCCATCGCGGATATCCCGATAGCGAACGCGGCTGTTGAGAAACAGCACGCCGCGATTGTCGACGTCGATCGGCGCCTCGACGTCGTGGTGGCAGCCGGCATAGCTGCTTGTGCCTGCATGCGAAGCGGCCTCGCTGGGGCAACTCAGCATCGCAAGGTAACGCCGCCGCGCCTGCGAGTTTTTGGCATGATAGGCGCCCGCCGAAAAGTCGAGATGGCGATAGACATTCGCTTCTTCGAAGAATGGCAAGATTTGCGCGACCCACGAGAGATGATTGCCGACGGCGCGGCTGCGGATCGGCCCGGCGGGTTCGAGCGTTCCCGGCGGAAGGCGCTCGTGGCAAGCTTCATAGCTTTCAATGGCCAGCGCCAGTTGGCCGAGATTGTTCGCACACTGGCGCCGCCGCGCCTGCTCGCGGGCCGCTTGCACCGCCGGCAGCAACACGGCAATCAAGACGCCGATGATGCCGATCACCACGAACAATTCGATCAGGGTAAAACCGGCGCGCGTATGCGCCCGGCGGCTTGCGGCCGCGGCTTGCCTAACGTGCGATCGAATCCGCGGCGCCTTCACGTTCAATACCCTCGCTCGTCGAGCAGTTGGCCGTCGGCGCGATGGCCGAGTTGCTTGAGCAACTGCGGGTTCGTCGATTCGCTCATGAACCGCACCGATCCGTCGGCGAAGGCGAACCCTCCGCCGCCCGGGTGCCGGCTTTCGAAGCCGCCGACGACCAACGTCGGCTTGGCCGGCGCGGCGCCGGGGGCGGGCGGCGCATAGCCGGGCAAGATTTCGGCGCCGTCTCCGATCAGCGCCAGGATGCCGCCGGTGATCGAACTGCCGTTGATCGACGTGCCCGTGTTGCGCAGCGTCGAGCGCGTGCCGGAGAGCCAGCCCAGATCGAGCATCGTCACGAGCTTCTCGCCGAACAGGACGGTTTGCGAACTGCCGTCGGCGATGTCGCGATATCGCACGCCGCTATTGAGAAACAGCAAGCCGTGATTGTCGGCGTCGATCGGCGCCTCGACGTCGTGGTGACAGCCGGCGTAATTGCTCACCCCCAGGGGCGCCAGCGAAGGCCCCCCGGAATCGGACGGGCAAAGAAACGTGTTGGCGCCCCAATTGCGCAGCGCAGCGTTTTTCGCTGCATAGGCGCCGGCGGCGAAATCGAGCCGATCGTAGGCGTTTTGCTGATCGAGGTGCGGCAGCAAATGAGCCAGCCAGCTCACGTGCTGCCCTTGTGCGACGTTCTGGATCGGCCCGGCGGCCTCGAGCACGCCCGGCGGCAGCGACTCTTGGGCCGACTCGTATTGCTGCGCGGCCAAGGCCAGTTGCGAGAGGTTATTCACGCATTGAATGCGACGTGCGGCCTCGCGCGCGGCTTGCACCGCGGGCAGCATGAGCGCCACCAGCACGCCGATGATCGCGATCACCACCAGCAGTTCGACCAGGGTGAACGCGGCTGTGGCTCGCCCGACGCCCTCGGATCGGACCGTTCTTATTCGTCTCATCGCGCGCCTCCGCTGTCGCTTGCTTCGAATTCCAAGACTTGTCTCTCGCGCGTGGGTGCCTGGGGCTGAGCCTGGGCGAAGCCCCAGGTCGCTGGGGCATCGCTTCGCTCTGCCGCCAGGCACCCTGCTGCAGTATATGGAATTCATTTAATCCTCGATGCTTACTTCGAATTCCAAGACTTGTCTCTCGCGCGCCCGCGCCGCCGCATCGCTCGGATAGTCGGCCGCCGCCGTGATGCGGCGCCAGCCGGGCTTTTCAGGAACCTCGTTGACTTCGATCGTCACCTGCGCCGGTTGACCCGCCACGGCTTCGGCGCCCGCGAGCGACCAGGTTTCGCCTCGATAGGCCGGATCGCTTGCCAGCCGCGCGGCGGCCCGAGCGACGCCGGCCTCGGCCAGCCGGCGCGCTTGCCGCTGGCGCTGCTGACCGTCGACCGTCTTGCGTTCCATCACGGCCAGGCGGACCAATGCGCCGCCGACCATCGCGAAAATCGTGATCGCGACCAGCGCGATCACCAACACGGCGCCGCGACGATTTTGCGATTGGCGATTCATGGTCGATTCTCCTCGGACGCTGGCGATGATTTTGCGCCGCCCTCGGTCGGCTTGCCGGCCAGTCGCAACGCCCGACCGACGGCCGCTTCGACGCGCCAGCCAGCGCGGGCGCCCTTCGCGCCGGCCGACTTGTCAGCGTCGCTTGCGAGGACCAGCGAAAGTCTGACCAGCGACAGCCGGGCCATCGCCGGTTGCCGGTCTCGGTCGATCTCCAGCGCCAGCCGCGACGCTTCCGGCAGGACGAAGCTCTCGTGGCGCTGCCGCGCGCCGTCGGCGAGTTCTTCGCGCGTCGCACGGCCCGGTTCGGTCGTATAGACCGCCGCGCGTCCGCCCGCGAGGCGCAATTCGAGCTGCGCCGAATCATCCGCCAGCGTAACGGCGTCGGCCGAGGCGACGTCGTCGCGGAATTGGCGGGCCAGCCGGGCCAGCGACTGCGTTTCGCGCAAATGCCTTCGCCCGCTGTGGTCGGCCCGGACCAAGGCCCCGATCAATCCCAAGGCCAGGCTCGCCAGCACCGAAGAGATGCTGATTGCGACCATCGCTTCGACCAGGCAGTAACCGGCTCGCCTTTTCATGGCGCCGCCTCTCGAAAAACCCAGCCGCTCAGCCGCACGCGATTGCGAACCCGCGCGGCGCTCGCGCGCCAAGACAACTCCAGGTCGATGCGTTTGGCCGCGGGCTCGCCGGGCGGCCCTGGCCGGCGGGGGAACCGGGCGAGAGCGAGCTTCAGTTCGCCATCGGGCAAAGCCTGCTCGGCCGCCGCCGCCAGAGCGAATTCCGCCAGGCGGTCCGGCGACAATCGATCCCACGGTTCGGCTGAGAGGCGCTCCAGCAGGTTGTCGGCGGTTTCGATCGCCCGTTGCCGCAATTCGACGCCGCTTCGCTGCTGCGCCACGGCGCCAAGTGCAGCGACCGTCAATGGAATCGCCGTGGCCAGCAGCGCACAGGTCGCGCAAAGCTCTACCATGGTCAAACCGCGACGTAGGTCAGGCTTTCCAGCCCGACGCTTGTCAGGCTGGAAAGCCCGACCTACGTACGAATGGCGTCGAACGTTCATGTCAGCCTCTCGATCAACGATATCAACGGCATGAACAGCCCCACGACGATGCAGAACACCAGCGCGCCGATCGCCAGCACCGCGGCGGGCAGCAAGAATTGCGACAGGACTTGCAAGCGATAGGCGAATTTTCGTTCGATGCCCGCCGCCGACAGGCCCAGCAGCCAAGGCAGATTGCCGACGCGCGCCGCACTCTTCAGCATGGCCGTTTCCTGAGGGCGAAGCAATCCGTGGTCGCGAAAACTTTCCCAGCAGTCGGCGCCTTGGTCGACATCCGCCTTCACGCGCCGCAACCGGCGCCGCAGCGAGGGGTTGGGAAAGTTTCGGGCGAATACGGCCAAGGCCGGTTCGAGCGGGCGACCGGCTTCCGCGGTCACCGCCAGCAACCGCAGCACGGACACGATGTCCAATCTCCGCGTTACGGCGGCGACGAGCGGCGGATCCCAAGTCGACAGGCCGAAATAGCGCAAGGCGAAGTGAGCCGCCGCCAGCAAGAACGGCAAAAGCATCGGGAACGCGACGTAAAAGTAATTCGCGAAGAAGTCGAAAAACTGCACCAGCACAATCGTCGCCGCCGGCAGTTCCGCGTCGAAATCGCTGAAAATTTTGATAAACGCCGGGATGATTTTGACGAGCAGAAACATGATTACGGCGCCGGCGACGAGCAGCATGTCGATCAGATACCAGAGCGGCAACGCGGCCTTACTGAGCGATTCGCGCGGCAGCGACAGCCGGGCGGCCTCGCCGATCGCGGCGCTCAGCACGCCCGCCTCTTCGCCGGCTTCGATGACCGAGAGGGCCTTCGGCGAGATCAGGCCGCGCGTCTGGCGCAGAGCCTGCGAGAGCGGCGTTCCGGCCGCCAGCGAATTCGCCAGCCGCCGCGCGCGGCGTCGGAAACCGCCCCGCCATTCGTCGGCGAAGGCTTCGACGGCCGGCGCCAGCGGCATGAACTTCTGCGCTGCGGAGCTCATCGCCACCAACAGCGCGGCGCGACGGCTGGCCTGGTAACGCCAGTCGGCGACGATCGCCACGCAGACGCCCGCCGCTAACAAAATCAGCGTGAACCAACTGAGCAACAGCAGGCAGCCTTCCATCAGGCCGATCGCGATCATCGTGCGACCGACGACGCTCATCGCCAAGTGCAGGAAGTCCTCTGGTTCGTCCGAGCGATCGAAATAGAAAAACCGCACGGCCACGAGCGCGGCGATGCCGAGCAGAACCAACCCCGGTGAACTTTGCGCCGACGCGATGCCGTTCATCTCAACCTCACGTCAGCTTCTCAAGCAAGTTGATCATCGGCAGCATCAACGCCGAGATCAAAAACAGCACGCCCCACAGCACCAACAACAAGGTGAGCGTCGGAAAGACCATTCGCAGAAAGGCTAATTGCGCCTGCACGCGGCCTTCGAACATCTCGCTGGCGGTTCGCAAGGCCTCGGGCAAGGCCGTCGCGCGCTGCCCCCACTCGACGATCGGGCCGAAACTTTTGGTAAAGGCGGGCGATTTGTCGATTGCCTCGCGCAGCGCGCTGCCGGCCTCGACCCTTTGCGCCGCGTGCCGGCAAGCGACCAGCAATTCGTAATCGCGGCTGCCGGCGCCGGCCAGTCGCAGCGATTCGGCCAGCTCCAGCCGGTTTTCGACGAGCAGCGCCAAGAGCCGCGCAAAGCGAGCCAGCGAGGCCCAGCGGGCGATCGGTCCGACCAGCGGCGCCGCCTTGAGAATGCTGCGCAGTTCGGCGAGATCGGTCGTCAGCCAAACGATCAGCCACAGGGCCAGCAGCGTCAGCAACGCCGCGATCTGCAGGTAAAACCCGCCGTTGGAAAGTTCGATGAGGATCACCGTTTGCACCGGCAAGTCGGCGTCGAAATCGTCAAAGACGCGGGCCATGCCGGGGACCACGACCAGACCGAAGTACGCGCCGAGGCCCAACAGCAACGTCAACAGCAGCGCCGGATAGGCCAGGCTGAGCGCGACCTGGCGCCGCAACAGCGCCGCGCGGCGCTCGAGACTGACGAACTCTTCGAGCACCATGCCCAGCCGTCCCGAGTGCAACCCGGCCAGCACCAAGGCCCGCAGGTGCAAGGGAAACCGCTGGGCTTCGCTGGCCAGCGCTTCGTGCAAGGGCGCGCCTTGCCGCAGGGCGTTCGAGATCGCCGCCAGCGCCCGCGACAAACGGCCGGGCGGCAGTTCGTCCGCAGCGGCCTTCAACCCCGCATCGAGCGGCAAGCTCGAGTCGGTCAGCATCCCCAGCAGTTCGGCGAGGTCGGTCGTTTCAGCCGTCGACAGCGTCGCTCGGGCCGAAGCTGCGCCTTGCGGCGGAAGCTCAGCGCTTGCTTCCGACAAGCGGATCGAACGCAAGCCCTCGCCCGCCAGCCGCAGCAAAGCTTGCTCGCGGTCGTTGGCCTCGACTTCGCCGCTGGTGCGACGGTCATCGCGGTCTTGAGCTTCGTAGCGATACGTCGGCATGAACGGTTACCACTCGCTGATCGAATTCAACAGCGAAATCCAGGGCCAGAATAACAACACGGCATACAGCAAAACGGTTCCGCCCCCGACGACGGCGGTGAGCACGATCGGCAAGAAGAGCCGCGTCGCGTCGCCGCGCTGCCGGGCGCGCTGGCGGTAGGTTTCGGCCGAATGGCGCAAGGCCAGCGCCAGCGTGCCGCGCTGCTGGCCGGTCTGGATCAGCCAGGCCAAGAGCGGCGGAAAGCTCGGCGCCAAGGCCAAACAATCGCCCAGCGCGCGGCCTTCGCGCACGGCGCCGGCCACCCGCTGCGCTTCGTCGCAAAGTTTCGAGCCGCCGCTGGCTTCGGCGGCCAGCACGATGGCTTCGTCGAACGGAACTTCCTGCTCGATCAGCAGCGCCATGACATCGGCGAACGCGCCGGCTTGCGACCAGAACAACAGCCGGCGCAGCCCCGGAACCCAGCCAAAGAACCGGCCGGCGCTTTGGGAATGCACTGTGAGCGCCTGGCCCGACTGCCGCCACCAGACGGCCAGCGCAATCAGCACCGCCAGCGGAATGGCGGGGCCCCAGTAAGCGACCGTCGCTCCGCTCTCGGCGAAGCGCCGCAACCAATCGGCCGACGGCGCCTCGAACGAGCGATAGCCGGGTTCGACGGCCGGTGCGATCCAGAGCACGAAGCCGATCCACAGCGCATAGGCCAGCGAGACCACGATCAATGGATAGACCAGCGCGGCGCCCGCCATCGCCCGCAGCTCGATCATTTGCCGGGCCGTAATGGCCAGCCCTTCGAGCGCGGCGCCTAAGCGGCCTGAACGCACCCCGGCGGCGACGACCGCTGCATAGAGCCGGGGAAGGTGCGGCCGCTCGGCTTCGAGCGCCTCGACGAGCGTTTGCCCGCGCGACATCCGTTGGCCCAATGACTCGACCGTGCGGCCCAGCCGGCCCGGCAGATCGGCGCCGAGACCCAGCAAGCCGCTTTCCAACGGCACGCCGGCGCGCACCAGCGCCGCGATTTCATCGTTCAATGCGGCGAGGTCGTCGAGCGAAATTGTAGATTTGGGCTGAGAGGCCGGAGCCGCCACTTCGAACCGCCTTCCGCAGGCGTCCATCGCTGAGGAACATTTTTCCACGAGTGTCGATTCTAACGGCTCGCAACCGCGCCTGCGCGAAAAAACCGGGCTTTGAATTTAGATGTTTTTCCAGGTCATTCCTGGCGACGCGACCGGCCCGCGCTATTCATCGCGGACGTCGCCCAAGCCCAGCACGCGCCGCACCTCGGCCGGGCTGGTGATGCCGGCGGCGACCGCCTGGCAGGCGCGCTCGCGCAGCGGAATCATGCCGCCACGGACGGCCAATTGTTCGAGCTGCGTCTTATCGCTGCGCGAGAGAATCGCCCGGCCCAGTTCGCTGGCCTCGGCCAATAGCATTTCGGCTACTACGGCGCGGCCTTGATAGCCGCTGCCGCGGCACTCCGCGCATCCGGCCGGCAGCCAGGCCCGCTCGACCGGCAGACCCAATAGCGCCTCGGGCGCCGCCGCCGGACGGGCGCAGCGGCAAAGCTTTCTGACCAGCCGCTGCGAAACGATCGCCAGGATACCGCTCCGCAACAGGTACGGGGCGATGCCCATGTCGGACAGCCGGCTGATCGCCCCGGCAGCGCCGCCGGCATGGAACGAGCTCAGCACCAGGTGCCCGGTGAGCGACGCCTGAAAGGCCACCTCGGCGGTGGCGGCGTCGCGGATTTCGCCGACCATGATGACTTCGGGATCCTGCCGCAGCAGAAACCGCAGCCCGGCGCTCAGATCGAAGCCGATGGCTGGATTGACTTGCGATTGGGCCACGCCGCTCACCGCCGATTCGATCGGGTCTTCGAGCGAAGCCAGGCTGCGGCCGCCGGCCGATTGGGCCGCGATCTCGCGCAGGCAAGCATACAGCGTGGTCGTCTTGCCGCTGCCGGCCGGGCCGGTGACCAACACGGCGCCCGAGGTTTCGGCGAGCAGCCGCCCGAGCGCGGCGAGCATGTCGGAATCGAAACCGAGCGAATCGAGCGCGGCGTAACGGTTGCGGTCGGCGAACAGCCGCACCACGGCTTTCTCGCCGTACAGGGTGGGCAGCGTGCTGACGCGGATCTCGACGCCGCTTTCGCCGCCGCGGATCCGCCCTTCCTGGGGCGTGTCGTTGCGATAGGTGAGCAATTCGGCCAGCACCTTGAGCCGGGCGATGACGTTGGGCGCGGCTCGCGGCGGCAGCGTGGCCACGTGTTCGAGCACGCCGTCGATCCGCCACCGCACGTCGAGCCCTGCGGCCGTCGGCTGCAAGTGCAGATCGCTGGCCTCGGCCGCCCGACCGGCCGCCAGCAGCCGCTCGACCAGTTGCGTGGCGTATTGCGAATTCGCCGGATCGAGCGCCGCGAACTCGGCTCGCAAGGGATCGGTCAACTTTTCGGGCATGCGCGGAACTCTCGTCGTTTAGGCTGCTTCCGCCGGCGCCGCGTCCGGCGAGCAGCCTCTTTGCATTGTGGCAGCTCGGCTTGGCGTTTCCAAGCTTCGATGGAGTGCCGGGCGCCCTCGCCCGGCTGCAATGGAGGCTCGGGCGCCCTCGCCCGAAAAGCGGCTTCGCCGAGGTATAAGTCCATCACTTGCCGGGCGAGGGCGCCCGGCCCTCCCTGTACTATGCCGGGCGAGGGCGCCCGGCCCTCCCTGTACAACGTTCCGCGCCCCCCTTTAAGCCGGCCGGGCGAACTTTAGAATGCTGAGATAGGCGCGGCGCCCTGCCGCATTAGGCGGTAGACGCGGCATCTTGCCGCGTTGCGCGAAGCGGCGAGGGCGTCGCGTCTACGCTGATCGGCAAATGGCGGAACACCGGTTTTAGATTCTGGCTGATCGTGTACTCTTCGAGATAGCGAGGTCGACAGCGCCGATGAACGTGCTTGCACGCTTGCCGCTGGCCGCGGCCGAAATGGCGATCTATGGTCCGGCCTACGGTTATTTGAATTTTTTGATTCGCTCGCCCGAACCGCTGGAAGCGGAAGCCACCTGGCGAAACGTGGCCGGCGACGCGCCTGCCGCGTTTCGCTGGCTTCGCACGAACTGGCCGCCGACGTTCTTGCGAGGCGCGCTGCTGGCGGCCAAGCGGCGGCAAGATCACGTGCTGGGCATCGCGGCCCACTACGACGTCTCGAACGACTTTTACGAGCTGTTTCTCGACAAGAAGTACATGTTCTACTCGTGCGCCGATTTCCACTCGGCGACCGACACGCTGGAAGACGCGCAACAGCACAAGGCCGACTTCATCCTCAAGCTGATCGATCCTCAGCCGGGCGAAAAAATCCTGGAACTGGGCTGCGGCTGGGGCCCGATGCTCAAACGCGTCCATCAAGCGACCGGCGACAAGGAAAACCTGTTCGGCTATACGCTCTCGAAAGAGCAGGTCGCCTACAATCAGACGCACAACGGCTTCAACGTCGAGTTTCGCGATTTCATCACCAGCGACTATCCCCCGGAGACCTACGACAAGATCTATTCGATCGGCGCCTGGGAGCACGTTCGCCCGAGCGAGACGCCGCCGCTATTGAAAAAGCTGTACGGCGCGCTCAAGCCGGGCGGCCGGCTCGTGCAGCACTTTTTCTGCCGCCTGCAAGAGTCGTTTCCGGCCAGCGCCGTGGTGAGCCAGCTTTTCTTTCCCGGCTCGATCAATGCTTCGGTTCGCTATCAGGTCCGGGCTTGCGAGGCGGCCGGCTTTCGCGTCGGCCAGATGTCGGTTCACGACTACCGGCCGACGCTGCGCGCCTGGTTCGACAACCTGGAGCGCAATCGCCAGCGCGCCTTGGAACTCGTCGGCGTGCAAACCTTCAACCGCTACCTGGTGTTCTTCCCCGCCTCCTGGCGCTACTTCGACGATATGACCGGGTTCGTGATCCGGTTGCGGCTCGATAAGCCGGGCTAAGGCGTCACCGGCCGAACGTCCACGTTGTCGAAGGAAATCTCGCCGGTGGCGCCGTGCATGCCCAGGTAGAGTACGGCCATCCGGGCTTTCTTGGGCACGGCGATGCGGCCCTTCTTTTCCGTCCAGTCGAACGTGCCGGTCCAGGGCCCAAGAATGCTCTCACCGACCTCGGCCCGGCTGGGATCGTAAAAAATCACGGCCAAAATCGGCTTTTGCTTCGCCGGGTTTCGTGGGTTGGGGCGGACATCGCGGGCCCGCACCGACAGCTTGACGTCGAGTTCTTGCACCTTGCCGCCGTCGGCGCCAAACGCCTGCAACACCTGCGCAAAGCGACCGGGAGTGCTGTTCGTGAACTTGACGTACACATTGCCCTCGGGCGCTTCGGAACTCTTTTCCAGCGCGCCTTGGCGGAAGTAGTACCAACCGTCGGGCGAGCCGGCAATGACGGTCGATTCCTCGAAACCGCCGTTGAGCAAGGCGGGTTTGGTCGCGTCGTACTCGATCTCCCGCAGGCTCTCGGCCGTGCCGGTCATCGGCACGAACATCGTGCCTTCAATCGCCTCCTTTTCCAGTTTGCCGTCGACCTTCTTGAACAAGTACAGCACCTGGTTAAACCGCTCGCCGACCGGCACGATCATTCGCCCGCCGTCGCGCAACTGGTCTTGCAAGGGCTGGGGAATCTTTTCGGGCGAGCAGGTGACGATGATCTTGTCGAACGGCGCGTGCTCGGGCCAGCCCTTGTAGCCGTCGCCGATCTTCGCGTGCACGTTGGCGTAGCCCAGCCGCTTGAGCGTTTCGGCCGCGCGCTCGCCGAGCGGCCGCTGAATCTCGATCGAGTAGACGTCCTTGACCAGCCCGCTGAGCACGGCCGATTGGTAGCCGCTGCCGGTGCCGATTTCCAGCACCGTGTCGGTCGGCTGCGGATCGAGATACTCGGTCATCGAGGCTACGACGAACGGCGGCGAGATCGTCTGGCCCTCGCCGATCGGCAAGGCCATGTCGAAATAGGCCTGCCGGCGCTGGTCGGCGGGCACGAACTCGTGCCGCGGAACCGAGCGCATCGATTCGAGCACCCGCGGGTTCTTCACGCCGGCGCCTGCCACGACCTCGTCGACCATCTCCCGCCGAATCGCGGCGTAGCGGTCGGCCGCTTCAGCCCGCGCGCCGGGCAAGAATAAGCCGAGCAAACCTAAGCCCAGCAGACCTAACGCGCCGAGCGGCGCTCGCCGTCGCGCTGCATCGGCCGCTTCGCCGGCGCCGCAAAACAAGTCGCCGGCTCGCCCCCCGTCAAAAACCATCGTTCGGCGCCGCATCGATCCACCTCGCTTGCAAGAAGTCCGCGAAAACCGCTCGCCCGTAGACGCGGCATCCCTGCCGCGTTGCAGAAAGCGGCAAGGGCGCCGCTTCTACTTTGCGCGAAACCTCAAGCGATTTCCACTTCATCCATGAAACCCAACAACCCCCGAGCGCGGACGGGATGCTGAAGCTTGCGGACCGCTTTGGCTTCGATTTGGCGAACGCGTTCGCGAGTCACGGAAAAGATTTTCCCCACTTCCTCTAGCGTATAAGAATACCCGTCGGCCAGCCCGTACCGCAACCGAAGGATCTCGCGTTCGCGATAGTTGAGTCCTTCGAGCACGTCGGCGATACGCTGCTTGAGCAAATCCTGGGTCATGGGCTGCAAGGCGTCGACCTCGCGGTGATCCTGCACGAATTCGCCGAAGAAACTGTCGTCGTGATCGCCCACCGGTTGGTCCAAGGAGAGAGGCTGCCGCGTCATTTTCAACACGCAGCGCGTCTCCTCCAGCGACAGGCCCGCCGCCGCCGCCGTCTCTTCGACCGTCGGCTCGCGGCCGGTCTGCTGCAAGAAATCGCGGGTGACGGCGCGCACGCGGCCCATCGTCTCGATCATGTGCACCGGCAAGCGAATCGTGCGGCTCTGGTCGGCGATAGCTCGGGTGATGGCCTGGCGAATCCACCAGGTGGCGTAGGTCGAGAACTTGAAGCCCCGGCCGTGCTCGAACTTGTCGACCGCCCGCATCAACCCCGTGTTGCCCTCCTGGATCAGGTCCAGGAAGCTCAGGCCGCGATTGCGGTATCGCTTGGCGATCGAAACCACCAGCCGCAGGTTGCCGGCGGACAGCACGCGCTTGGCCGCGTCGTACTCGCGTTGGAAGGCTTCCGTGCGCGCCGTCCGGGCTCGCAAGGTCGAAGGGCTTTCCAGCGTGATCTGCATCAGGTAACGCAGTTCCGCACGCAACTCGGCGGCTTTGTCGGCCAGGTGGCGCTGGTTGCGAACTTCGGCCAATTGCGCCATCAGTTCGTCCATGCGGCGCGAAATCTCGTGCAGCTTTTCCATCAGCGGTTGAAGCCGCTGGGTGCGAAGTTCCAGTTCCTCGACCAGGCGGACGGCCTTGTGTCGACGCAGCACCAACCGCCGCCAGGCTTCGCGGCGCTCGCTTAGCTTGCGGCTTTTGCTGATCGCGATCTTGAAATCGCGGTGGTTTTGCCGCAGCAGGTGGTCGAGCGTCGTCAGGTTCGGCCCGAGCAGCGCCATGATCTGCTTCTTTTGAGCGGCGTCGGTCACCGAAACGTCGATCGTGCGATCGAGCCGCAATTCGGCGTCGCGGACCTTCTTCAGCAGGCCGACGGCGCCCTGCAAGATGAAGTCGGAGCCCAGCAGCGAAAGGCGGTATTTTTTGCGGGTCAGATCGATTTGCTTGGCGGCGGCGATTTCTTGCTCGCGGTTCAAGAGCGGAATTTCGCCCATTTGCATCAGATAAATGCGAACCGGATCCTCGATGCGTTCGCTGCCGCTAAAGCTCTCCAACTCTTCGTCGCCGAAATCCTGCTCTTCGCTTACTTCATCGTGATTGTCTTCCGCTTCGGCCGATTCGTCGCAGGGGTGTTCGAAGTTGCTCCCGAATTCCAAATCGCCGGCCCCAAAATCGTTTTGAGGCTTGGGCTTTCGCTCGGCGGCGCCCGCGACGGCCTTTTTGCCGCCGGCGCGTTTCGGCGTCGAGCGGCTCGGTTGCGGGTCGTTGCTCGACGAACGGCCAGATTTGCAGGTCCCAGAGGCATGCTTCGTGACTTTAGCCAAGTTCAGGATCCTCGCGGCGTGTGAGTTGATGAATCGCCCCAAAGGCGACAACGCGTTGAACGCCAGCCAACAAAAGCACGTCTGGCGCCAAGCGCCGTCGCCGCGCGCGAGAGAATCGCTGTAAGTGATGCGTACAAAGCAGTTTACAAATCGCACACAAGTGTGCGGACGAGCGGAAGGACCAGGTTTCTGTTGCGTGATTGCATCATTCTGCGCGAGGCGAGTGCTGCTTTTTGGAAACGCAGCAAGGTCGTGCGGAGCGATCGCCTGCGCCGTGACGGAGGAAATGGGTAATTTCACTCTAACCAAAAAGAAAAGAGCCGCAAAGGGGCGGCTCTTTTTCCGTAGACGCGGCATCCCTGCCGCGTTGCAAAAAGCGGCAAGGATGCCGCTTCTACTTTCGACGCTTTTCAAGCGGCCGCTTTGCCGGCGGCCGCTATTGCTTCACGACGTTCAACTCGGGATCAAACCGAGCTTCATACGACAGGTTGTTGAGAAACTTGTTTCCGACGATGAATTCGTCGGCCGTGATCTCTTCGATCAACGACCGCAACAAATCGTGCATGTCGTCGGTAATCATCCGCACTTCGCGATAGTTCTCGGTGCCCAGGCCGGTGTGGTACGGCCGCTTGGCGCGCTCCACGAACAGCGTTTCGATCGCTTCGCGCTGCTTGGCGAACTCCTCTCGCTGCAGAATGTGGGGCCACTTCAATTCGCCTTTCGCGGGATCGAGCTGCTCGGCCGTCAGCCGCGAGGGCATGCGCGCGTTGCTGAAGCTGATTAGCTTCTCCATGCTCACGGGCGGTCGGCGCGTTTCGGCGCGATAGCTGGCGTTCATCCGCCGCATCTCGAAATAGGTTTCTTCTCGTTTCTTCTGATTGTCGATCCAATGCTCGTACGCATCCTGGTAGTTTTTGGCGCCGATGGAAGTCATCATGTTGAATTCGCCGGCGGCTGCAGTCGCTGCGGCGGAGCCCAGCAGGAAACTGCCGGCCGGCGTCGACCCGGCGCCCCAAGAGCCCCAGCCCAGGCCGTAGCCGAAGCCCATGCCGCCAAAATAAGGGCCGCCGAACGGGCCGCCCATGTACTGAGCCTGCGCCGACGAGGCCAACGCAAAAATGCCAACCATGCTCAGGACGAAAACTCGCAAGCACTTGGTTCCCATGATGACATTCCTCCAACTTGGCGTGTGACTCGCGTGTCGAGTGATTCGTATCTTAGTTGCCCCGTCGAAACTTCTCTTCGAAACTTCCCGTCGTGCGCTCTAACTCGGTGCGATCCGACCTGGATCGCCCTAATACACAGCAAGGAACGTACCAGTTGAACAATTACCGTGACGCCAAGGACGCAATCTGCTCAACAAGCTTAGTTATGGCATGGCGACCAAGCCACGTGCAAGCGCGAACCGTGCAGCTTTGCATAAAAAAATGTGCAAAAACGCGCAGTCCTGTGCGAAATTGCCGACGCTTCCCCCGGCATCTCCGGCTTCGGCAGTTCCCCGTCTTCCCCGCAGCCGTGAAATCGGAGCATGACCACCGTACACCCATATAATATGAGCCAGCCGCGCGGCGGCAAGGTTCGAAAGATGCTGCTCGTGCGATCAATCATGGGGCCTGGCGAGCGATTCGACGCGGACGCCGCTCGCGTGCGTCCGAGGCTAACTCCCGTCGATTTCTTGTGTTATGATGCGTTGCGTTCGCTCGCCAGCCCCGGAGACGCCGCATTTCCATGTCGACTCGCAATCCTGTCGCTGAAGAAAACCTGGCCGGTCTGACCCGCCGCTACGCCGAATTCGAGGCCGAGATTGCCACCGGGGGCGGCCAGGCCGCCATCCAGCGCCAGCACGCCAGGGGACGCTTGACGGCGCGCGAGCGAATCGAGCGGTTGATCGATCCCGAAACCCCGTTCTTCGAGATCGGCTTGTGGGCGGCTTGGGAGATGTATGCATCGTGGGGCGGTGCGCCCTCGGCGGGCGTCGTCTGCGGCGTCGGCCAGATCGCCGGCCGGCGGCAAATGATCATCGCCAACGACGCCACGGTCAAAGCCGGCGCCTTCTTTCCCGCCACGACGAAAAAAGTGCTGCGGGCCCAGCGGATTGCCTTTCAGAACCGCCTGCCGCTGGTCTACCTGGTCGATTCGGCGGGCGTGTTTTTGCCGTTGCAGGAAGACGTCTTTCCGGACGAGGACGATTTCGGCCGCATCTTTCGCAATAACGCCGTGATTTCGGCCGCCGGCATCGGGCAACTCGCCGCGATCATGGGCAACTGCGTGGCCGGCGGCGGCTATCTGCCGGTGCTCTGCGACAAGCTGCTGATGACCGACGGCTCGGGCCTCTACCTGGCCGGTCCCGCGTTGGTGAAAAGCGCCATCGGCCAGGCGGTTTCGAGCGAGGAATTGGGCGGCGCCGAGATGCACGCCCAGGTGAGCGGCACGATCGACTATCGCGATCCGACGGACGAAGCCTGTCTCGACCGCGTGCGGCGGCTGGCCGCCATGATCGCGCCCGATCCATCGACGCCGGCGGCGCCCTTTGCGCGGCGCGCCGCGGTCGAGCCGGAGCGTCCCGGCTCGGACATCTACGACCTCGTCTCGGCGAATCCGCGCCGCGACTACGAGGTGCGCGACGTACTGGCCTGCCTGGTCGACGCCGGCAGCTTCGACGAATACAAGCCCGAGTACGGCCAGTCGCTCGTCTGCGGCACGGCGCGGCTGGGCGGCTTTCCGGTCGGCATCGTGGCCAACCAGCACCACCAGGTGCGGCCGGCCGAAGGACCGGTGCAGTTCGGCGGCGTGCTGTACGTCGATAGCGCCGAAAAGGCGGCCCGCTTCGTGATGAACTGCAACCAGGATTGGCTGCCGATCATCTTTCTGCAAGACGTCAACGGGTTCATGGTCGGCCGCGACAGCGAGCGTGCGGGCATCATCAAGGCGGGCGCCAAGCTGGTCAGCGCCATCAGCAACAGCCGCGTGCCGAAACTGACCGTGCTGGTCGGCGGCTCTTACGGCGCCGGCAACTACGCAATGTGCGGCAAAGCCTTCGATCCGCGACTGATCTTCGCCTGGCCTTCGGCGCGCTGCGCCGTGATGGGCGGCGAGCAAGCCACGTCGACGCTGTTGGAGATCACCATCAAGAGCCTCGAGCGCCAAGGGCAGGAAGTCGACGCCGCGGAACTGGGCCGGCTGCGCGACCAGGTGCGCGGCGATTACGAGCGGCAGACCGACCCGCGCTACGCGGCCGCGCGCGGCTGGGTCGATCGCATCATCGCCCCCGCGCGCACGCGCGACGAGTTGATCCTCGCGTTGGAGATCGCCACCCGGCACGCCGAGAGCGAGCCGTATCGGCTGGGCGTGTTCCAGGTGTGAGGCGGGTGGGAGTTCGGAATTCGGAATGCGGAATTCGGAATGCGGAACACGCGCCGCCTCGCCGTTCTCTCCGAATTCCACATTCCGAATTCCGCATTCTTCTCACGTCAAGTCCCGGTATTCGCGGCGCTCGAAGACCAGCATCGCCAGCAATAGGCTGCCGCCGGCAATGCCGGCCAGAGCCCAAGTGGCGGCCGACGAGGAAATCGGCTCGAACCATTCGGGACGCGACAGTCCCTCGCTGGCCCCGGCCGCGTACATCAGCGAGCGGCCGTAGTAGTTGACGGCGATCCGCTTGATGATGCCGGGCAAATTGCCCAGCAGCAATTCCATGAAGATGGCGTAGACCATCGCGATGATCGTCGCGTGCCGCCAGGCGACGGCGAACAGGTGAAACAGGCCCACGTAGGCCAGCGTCATGCACAAAATCGTCGGCAGAAAAAGCTGATACGCCAAGGCGCCCGGCTCGCCGGCCAGCCGGCAGTAGAGGAAGAACGTGGCGGCCACCAGGCCGACCGCCAGCGGCAGCGTGGCGACGAACTTGGCCAGCAGGATCAAGGGCCGGGCGATCGGCCGCACGAGCAGAAACAGCAGCGTCTGATCCTCGCGATCCCCGCCGACGCTGGCCGTGCCATAGGCCAAGGCGCAGATCGGAATCATGAACGAAGCGAAGATGAAGATCAAAAAGTTGCTGAACATGTTGAAGGCCGCCTCGACGTCTTCCATCCGATCGTAGCGGCGCCGCAGCAAGAACAGCGCGCCGCCTGAGAGCGGAAACAAGATCATCAGCGTGTTGGCCGACCACAACAGCCGCCGGAACGACAGCCAGACGAGCGTCAGCCAGGCGCGCCACAACCGCATTACGCGCTCCCTTCCAGATAGCCGAATACCGCGTCGGCGCCGGCATCCAGCGTTTGCAGCCGCCGGACCTCGAAGCCGTTTTGCACGACCAGTTCGCCGAGCGCCGCAAAGAACCGCGTCGGCGCAATCGTGCGTACGACGAGCGCCGAGTCGCGCAGCTCGATGCTCTGCACCTCGGGCGCCAGCGCCAACAGCGCCGCCAGCCGCCGCGGCGAATCGGCGGCGATCTCCACGGTCAACGGCTTTTCGTCGAGCAGTTCGCGAATCTCGGCCAGCGTGCCCGAGGCCAGGATGCGCCCACGCGAGATCATCACCACCGTGTCGGCCAACTGTTCGATTTCCAGCAGGATGTGGCTCGAGACGAGGATCGATTTGCCTTGTTCGGCCTGCCTGGCCAGCAATTCGTTGATTTCTCGCCGGCCGCCGGGATCGATGCCGCTGAGCGGCTCGTCCAGCAGCAGGATCGGCGGATCGTGAACCAGCGCCTGGGCCAGCTTGATCCGCTGCCGCATGCCATGACTGCAACCGGCCAGCCGCCGGTCGGCGCGGGGCGTCATGCCGACTTCGGCGATCGCCAACTCGGTCCGCTCGCGAGCTTCGCGCCGCGAGTAACCATAGAGGCGCGTCATCGCATAGACGAATTCGCGGCCGGTCATCTCCTCGTAAAAGCTGTTGATGTCGGGGCTGTAGCCGAAGGCGCGCTTGGCGGCGCTCGACCAGGCCCGATGCGGGCCGATCCGCACTTCGCCCAAACTGGGCCGCAACTGGCCGCTGGCCAGCTTGATCAAGGTCGACTTGCCGGCCCCGTTGGCGCCCAACAGTCCGGTGATGCCCGGACCGATCCGGCAACTGACGTCGTTGACGCCAATCACCGGCCCGTAGAATTTCGTGACGCGATCGAACGAGAGCTGCATGGGGCGTCCCTCTCCCTCCGGGAGAGGTTAGGTGAGGGCCAAGAAAATTGCCGAAGTTATTCTTCGTCCGTTCCTTATTTCACGATTTCGACCGCGCGCACGCGCCGCACCAGCGCCAACAGGGCCACGACGCAGCTCGACGCCAGAATCGCCAAGGCCCACAAGGCGAACTCTCGCTCTTGGTCGTTCTTCAGTCCGCCGAAGCCGAGCCGTCCGGCAAAATGGATGTCGCGCCAGGGATCGAGCAGATTCACGTAATCGTAACGGCCCGCGGCCAACAACTTTCGCAAGGGCTTGGGCATCACGAACAGGCTGGCCCAAGTGATGGCGATCGGCGCCACGCGCTGCAGGTAGGCCGCCAGCGTCACCAGCCAAATGCTGAGCACGGTCGCCAGCACGGCGCCGTAGATCAAGATGGCGACGAGCGCCCGCCAGTTGTCGATCCAATACCTGATCGAAGAGCTGAACATGCCATACTCGAAATATAGCGCCACGGCCGGCAAGGTTGTCAACAGGGAGACGACGGCGGCCACCGCCAGCAGCTTGCCGACGATATAGTGCCGCCGATCGATGCGGCGCGAGAGATAGAAGGCCAGCGCGCCAGTGCGAAAGTCGGCGCCCACCAGCAAACTGCCCGAAAAGGCCAGCAAGATCGAGACCGCGATGCTCTGCCGCTCCATGAAGGCCAGGTAGCCGTTTTGCCGCCCGCCGAAACCCAAGGGCTCGAGCAGTGCGCCTCGCGCCTCGGGCGGCTGGCCGGCCTGGTTGACGATATAAATCACGAACCAGACGGCCAGAAAGTGCAGCAGGCCCAAGGCCAGCACGAACCAATACGCCTTGCGGCGAAACACCTGCACCAACGCCACGCGGACGATCGCCAGCGATGCCCGCCAAGGCGATTCGAGCGACCCGTGCCAACCGTGGTAGTGTGCGATGTCGACGGACATTATGGCGTCAACACGATCTTTCCCGCCAACGTGCCGGCTTTTTGCAGCGTGTTGTCTTCCTGCAACTGGTGCGCCTCGGCCGCCTGGGCCAGCGGCAGCACGCGATCGATGCGCGGCTTGAATTGGCCGGAAGCCAGCCAGCGGTTGATGTCGACCGACGAGGCTCGCTGTTCATCGGGCGTGGCGTTGAACATGGCGAAGCCGAACAGCGAACAATCCTTGACGTAGAACGGACCGACCGGAAACACCGGCCGAGCCTCGCGCCCCGCCATCACGATCATCCGGCCGCGCGGGGCCAGCAGCGACACCGTGCGCTCGAAGTTCGGTTCGCGCTGCGTTTCCCACCAGACGTGTACGCCATGCGGCGCAAAATGGCGGATCTCGGCATCGATGTCGCCGCTGCGATAATCGAGGGCCAGGTCGGCGCCGAGGCTGCGGCAGATTTCAACCTTTTCCGGCGAGCCGGCCGTGGTAATCACGCGGGCGCCGATGGCCTTGGCCATCTGTACGACCGTCGAACCGACGCCGCCGCTGCCGCCATTGACGAACAGCGTTTCGCCCGCCGTCAACTTGGCGCAGCGGACCAGCCCCAGGTGCGAAGTGATGCCGACCAACGCCCCCGCGGCGGCCTGTCGATCGCTGACGCCATCGGGCGTCGGGTAGAGCCAGGCTTCGTCGACGGCGGCGAATTCGGCGAACGTGCCTTGGCGGCCCATCAAGCCCTGGTTGCTGCCCCACACGCGCATGCCCGGCTTCAGCCGCTGAACCCCCGGGCCGCAGCGTTCGACGACGCCGGCCAGGTCGCAACCGACGATGTACGGCAGCGGCAACTCCATCTTCACCGCGCCGCTGCGCAGATAAGTGTCGATCGGGTTGACGGCCACCGCGGCGACTCGCACCAAGACCTGCGAACCGGTCGGCTCGGGAGTCGGCAAGTCGCCGTAGGTAATATTGTCGGGCGGGCCCACGCGTTGGATATAAGCGGCTTTCATCGGAGCGTTTCCAGACGGAAGTAACGGATTCTTCGAACAAAGCGGACGGCCGCCAATTCCGGACATCGCCAGCGCGGCATCGATGGTTCGATTATGTTACACGAGGGGCCGCTTCCGCAAGTTGCCCGGCGGGCGAGGACCGGGCGAGCGCGTATTGCAAAACTTCTTGCGAACGGTACTCGACGACCTTTTCGAAGGCGAGGCCGCACTTTTCGAGCACGCGGATCGAGGCCGCGTGCGGCGCGTCGACCAGGCCGATGATCCGCGAGAGGCCGAGCGTGCGGAAGCCGTAGTCGATCGTAGCCCGGGCGGCCTCGGTCGCCAGCCCGCGGCCCCAATAGCGAGGCAGCAGCCCGTAGCCGACGTCAACCTCGCCCAACTCGGGGAGCCATTTGAGGCCGGCGACGCCAATCAAGGCGTCGCCCGGTTCTTTGCCGGCCGGGCCTGCGAGCGGATCGTTTTCGAGCAACATCGCCCAGCGGCCAAAGCCGTGCCGGGCGTAATCGGCCAGCATCCGCTCGGCGATCCTCTGCCGGGATTCTTCGACGCTGGATAAAGGCGCCCTGCCCGTATAGCGGACGACTTCCGGATTGCCGTCCAGCTCGAACATGGCGGGCGCATCGTCGAGCGAAAGCTCGCGGAGCCAAAGCCGATCGGTTTCGAGAATGAATTGCATCGGTAGATCGGCAGGGTGCGGCGCAGCCGCACGCGCGCTCCATTTTGCCCGGCCTTGGCTCCTGTATTTATACCGTCGGTCCCCCGTGGGGTCTGTGCCCCACCCTACGCCTGCGGCCGTTGTTCTACACAACTTTTCCGATGGATGTCCCGGATCGCCTTCGGCCACGACTTTTGCGTAGCCCAGGCATTTATGCCTGGGAATTCGTTCAACGTGCGCCCGTTTTTCTCGATTGGCGCCTCGCGGGCGCCGTCGGCGGCCGCGAGGCGCCAATCAGGGGCGGGGGGTAAACGGCTCGCGGATCCCAGGCATAAATGCCTGGGCTATGTAAAAAGCACAGCATTCACGCCCTCTCACAACGTCCGAACTG
>DATKRK010000314.1:0-3941 GCA_035532215.1 Pirellulales bacterium
TCCAAACCGAGGTAACGTAAACTTGTTTTCATTGGACCAGTCCTCTCGTTGCGGCACTGCCTGAGAAAAAGGATTACCCCCTGATTTCAAAGGTAATCCGCGCCAGACGCGGGCGACTGGTCCAACCATTTTGTCTACAGCTACCGGCTCGTTAGGCTTGGTTCTCAGAAAGCTAATGACATGTGAGTGTTGTGAGTCAAAGTGAGTGTTCTATACCGCGCGTATAGAACACTTTTGTATATCCGTGGTGTAAAACACTCACAAACACTCACTAGACTCACATAGAGAAACAGTCCGAACGGGTGGGTTGTTAAACCTGTGAAAACGGATTGAAGCAAAAGTGCGCAGGAGGTAAAGGTGATTCGGTTTTACGATGGGACGTTCAAATTCGTGGGCTATAGCTGCGCCGAGGTTTCCGCGTTCGATTTCGACAGAGACCCGCTAACGCGTGAAGACGAAATAGTTTGGGTCGAGGATATCGAACCGCTCGATTACGTGCGGGAATTGGTCAGCGAGTATTTTCACTTTCGCCAGAGACCGCCAGCGAAATGGTTTTCGCCCGGTCGCCTGATCGGCTATTCGACGCTCGGCAGGGATGCGAGAGGCCGCAACGGGCATTTCACCCGCCGGCTGTTCTGGATTGCCGACCACGATCGGAGCGAGCAACCGAACGGCGTTTATCGCACTGGTGCGCCTGTCGAAGCGGTCGATCCGCGAACCGTGAAGCCGAAGGTCCACGGAAGAATGACGGAACGTGCCTGGGGTCGGTTGTTGCCGTCGAGGCACTGCGCCGGCTACTCCTGGAGGGAAAGGTAACGCTCGGAAGCGAGTTGGAGGGCAGAGCCGCGCGGCCGATTGCGGCGGGAAATCGCGCCGTCCGCTGGTCAACCGCGCGGACCGAAAAGCGCTGCCCACTATCTAGGCGTGACACCTGCCTGACACCAATTTGACACCACTTCCAGAAGAAAACAGCACCTAAGTCGTTATTCCATAAGGCAAGGGCAACGTATACTGAATCCAATGACAGAGCAAAATCGAGACGAAAACCGTCAGGAAAACCAGCCTGAAAACGACCCGCCAGACGCTACCCGAGAGGGCGCGCCTATGGCGTCCGCGCCTATGGCATCCGCGCCCTTGGGAGGCGCGCCAGAGGGCAACCGCAACAACCTGCGCCACGGTCTGCGCGCCGACCCGACCAAGCAGTACGTGCGGCTCACTCTGGGGGCGCTACCGCGTTCCTTGGGGCGCGTTGAGCGAGACGCCTACGAGTATCGCGCGTCGCTTGAGGCGGCCGTGGTAACGGCACACGGCGAGATATCGCTGTCGATGGCGCATGCGGTCGATACGGCGACCCGCTGGTTCCGCCACGGGCAGGCGGCGCTCGCCTGGCTTCGCCAGCACGAGGCGGAAATGAGCCACGACCAGCGGCTGAGCTACAGCCGGGAGATTGCCCGCGCGGCGGCGGAACGCGACAAGGCGATTGAGCGGCTACGGCTGGACCGCGACAAGACGGCAATAGACTGGTCGGCCTTTTACGCCCGGCCCATGCCGCAGATTGGAGAGCAGCAATGATACCCGAGGCGATTTGGACCGACCCCGCGGCTTTCCGCCAACACCTTCTCATTGACGGCGACGCCGGGCCGCGGCGGCTGGGCGATTGTCTCGACCCGTGGCAGCGTGCCGACTTCGAGGCGCTGGATCCGGGCTGGCGGCGCGTGGCTGGGCTGGCGGGCGATGGGCCGCAGAGGGCCTACCTGGAGCGTCCCCGTGGCCATTCCAAGACGAGCGATCTTGCCGTCATGGCGACGTGGGTGCTGTTGGCTGCGCGGCGACAGATTTCCGGCGTCGCCGCGGCGGCCGACCGGGACCAAGCTCGGTTGTTGAGAGACGCGGTCGGCAAGCTGGTTGCGCTCAACGCCTGGCTGGCGGAAATCCTGGACGTGCAAGTGTACCGCGTGACCAATCGGCACACTGGCAGCACCCTGGAGATTCTTTCGAGCGATGCCGCGACCAGCTACGGCCTGACGCCTGATTTCATCATCGTTGATGAGTTGACGCATTGGTCCACCGATTCCTTGTGGGTGTCGCTATTCAGCGCGGCCGCCAAGCGCTCTAATTCCATGCTCGCGATTATTGCGAACGCTGGAGTCGGCTGCGGCTCAAGCTGGCAGTGGAATATTCGCGAAGCCGCCCGGCAATCCGATGACTGGTACTTTCACTCGTTGGACGGGCCGTGTGCGAGCTGGATTTCCGAAAAGCACCTGGCGGAGCAAAGGCGCATGCTGCCGGCGATTGCCTTCGATAGGCTTTGGATAAATCATTGGACCACGGGCTCGGGCGACGCACTGACCGAGGCCGATATTTCGGCGGCCGTGCTGCACGATGCGCCGTGGCGCGCCCGCAAGACCGGCTGGGTTTTCGTAGGCGGCCTCGATATCGGGCTGTCCAAGGATGCGACCGCGCTTTGCATCTTGGGCAAGCAAGTCGGCGAAACTTGCGTCGAGTACCGGCCGCGGAAATTCGCCAGCCGGGCCGAGCGGGCGATGGCCGAGCTTGGCATGATGCGCGGCGGCGCCGATGAGGAAATCATCACGACCGTTGAAGGCACGGGCCGGCTGCGGGTGGCCGACGTTCAAATCTGGAAGCCGGGGCCGGGCCGGCGGGTGGAATTGACCGACGTGGAGGCTTCCATCGTCGCCGCGCACGAGCGCTACGGGTTGTCGAGCATGGGATACGACCCGCACCAAGCCGAGTACCTTGCCGACCGGCTGGGGGCGGCTGGCGTGCCGGTCGAGCGCGTGCCGTTCACCGGCGGCAATCTCCAGCAGATGGCGACTTCGCTGCTTGACGCCTTTTCGGCGCGGAACATCGACTTGTTCGACCATCCCCAGCTACTCGCCGACTTGCGCAGTCTGCGCGTGGAAGAGCGCTCTTACGGCGTCCGCTTGACGAGCCCGCGCGGGCCGAGCGGCCACGGCGATTGTGCGACGGCGATGAGCTTGGCGATCCATACGGCGCGTGGGTTCACGTCGCCGATGGGGGATATGTTTCTCGACGATGACGCGCCGCTAATTTGGAATTGACTCAACTTCTGAAATTCGGAAGTTGATTCCAATTCGGCCCGAGTCTCCGACTTCGGTAATACCGAAGTCGATTCAAAGACTGTCTGTCCATCTTTCCCAGTTCTCCCGGATGACTTCGGTATTACCGCAGTCAATTCGCGATAGCGTTACAAGCCAAGCTTTCGCGATAATGCGTCTTGTCGCGGCGGTGTTAATTTCGGCCGCCGCGCCTTCTGCGGTTTCTATACCGCAAGTTGTGGGTGTGGCGCCTGAAACGGCAGCGGTGATCAGAACAGACATCGCTGCCGTTTTTTTTCGCGCAGTTGGACTGCCAAGCCAGACGCCGGGTACTATTCAGTAAGCGACACCACGCCACGCCAAAATACAACACGCACACGCTCTATTTAGCGACGGTTACGCTTTTCCGTTGCGCCATCGCCGCAAGGCGAGGGTAATTGAGCGCGTCCGGCTCGCCTGGCCGTCCCCCTTCCGGCTGGGCGAGCTTTTACACTCACAGGCGAGGCTCGCATGGGCTTACGAAGTTACGCAATCGAGCGCTGGGGTTTGGCGCCCGATGCGCCATCCAAGGAGCTTGGCGAGTTGCTGCGAAAACAGCTACGCCGTGGCGCACTGACGCGGGACACGCTGTTGCGGCTCCGCGCTGAGGACGAGCTTGAGAGGGCCGAGAACACGGCCGAGCTACGCAAGACGTTTTCCCGGTACGGCATCGGGCAAGACGAGACGGAGGTAACCGTTCACGCCCCGGCGTAGCCGGGGCGAAAACTGCTCTTCGCGCATGAGGCGAAATCGGCGAAATAGTCGGTATGTTGCCGCCGCAAGCGCCGATTACGCCCGAACAACTGCAGGCATTGCCGCCCG
>DATKRK010000315.1:0-2759 GCA_035532215.1 Pirellulales bacterium
CGGCAACAAACACATTCCTTGTGCGCTCACGGTCACAGCCTCCTTGCTGCCTTGGTGGGTTCTTTTCCAAACCCCAAGGTACTCAAGGACTGTGACTTGCGCCTATTTCAACGGTATTGGGGCTAACGCCCCCCGCTCGCCCGGCAGAAGATGGAGGGCCGGGCGCCCTCGCCCGGCAAACCCGTCCCTTACGTCGCCGCCCCCCGCTCGCGAGGTTTGCAGTTGTCGGCCCGGCCCGGCACGGCATATCATTAAGTCAGACCGGGTTGCGAGCGCAGGTTCCTGCCGCTCGGGCGCTGGATTTCGCGGTAGGAGGCCAATAGGTCCCAGGATGAAAGACAATCTAGAGTCAGACCGATGCGCCCGATTGCTGCGCGCGATGGCTGATCCCGAACGGCTGAAGATCGTGCAATGCCTGCGCAGCGGGCCCAAAAACGTCGGCGAGATCGCCGAATTGCTGGGCGCCGAGACGGTCAATGTTTCCCACCATCTCGGCGTGTTGCGCAATGCCGGCATCGCGCTCGACGAGCGGCACGGCCGATTCATCATCTACCGCCTGCACCCCGACGTCTTCCAAGCCGACGCTAAGGCCGGCCGAGCCGAACATCTCGATTTCGGCTGCTGCCGTTTGGAAATTCCCAAAAAGTAGCCGGCCGGCGCGGTTTCTCTGCGATGTGATCGCTGTGTGGCATGCACGCAGCGCCGATTTCAACATGCTTACTCGCTTGCTGCGCAAACGAGTAAGCATGCCACCCGATTCTTAGTCAGACGAGAAGCTGCTGCTTACCGGCCAGCAGCAGCGGCCGGGCGCCGACGCCGCCGCTTGCGTCCGCCGGCCGCACCGCCCGAGTTCGAGCCGCCGGCATGGGAACCGCCGGGCTTGGATGCTCCAAAAGGCCGCTGCCCTTGCGGTTTGCGCTTGCCGAAGTGCGGCTTCTTGGCGCGGCCCTGGGCGGGCCGGCTGGCGCCGTTCTCAGGTTCGGGCGTGCGCTGAATGTCGAGCGCTTCGCGCTTGGGATACGTCGGCTGCTCCTGCTCGACGGCCAGCGTCTGCCGCGTGAGGCGTTCGATCGCCTTGAGCATCGAGCGCTCGTCGCGATCGCAGAACGTCACGGCGATGCCCGAGGCGCCCGCCCGGCCCGTGCGGCCGATGCGATGCACGTAAATCTCCGCCGTCATCGGCAAGTCGAAATTCACCACGTGCGAAACCTGGTCGATGTCGAGCCCGCGCGAGGCGATATCGGTGGCCACCAGCACCGGCGGGTGCTGCGATTTGAAGCTGTGCAAGGCCCGCTCGCGAGCCGCTTGGCTCTTGTTGCCGTGAATCGCCTCGGCTCGGATGCCCGACTTCGACAAGTGCCGCACGACCTTATCGGCGCCGTGCTTGGTGCGCGTAAAGACCAGCGTCCGCTTCGACGCCGTGCGCGTCAGGTAGTGGGCCAGCAAGTGCGGCTTGTTTCGCTGTTCGACGAAGTACACCGACTGCTCGATCTTCTCCGCCGGCGCGCTGGCGGCCGCCACCTGCACCGTGACCGGATCGCGCAGCCAGGTTGCGGCCAGCTTGCGAATGTCGGCGGGCATGGTCGCCGAAAACATCAGCGTTTGCCGCGTCTGGGGAACTTTGGCGACGATCTTCCGCAGATCGTGGATGAAGCCCATGTCGAGCATCTGGTCGGCTTCGTCGAGAATCAGCACTTCGACCTTGGCCAGATCGATGAAACCTTGATTCATCAAGTCGAGCAAGCGGCCCGGCGTGCCCACCAGAATGTCGACGCCGCCGTTAAGCGCGCGGACTTGTGGATTTTGGCTTACGCCGCCGTAGACGAGCGTGTGCCGCAGGCTCAGGTGCCGGCCGTAAGTGCGGAAGCTGGCGCCGATTTGCGAGGCCAGCTCGCGCGTGGGCGACAGCACGAGAGCGCGAATTTTGCGCCCCCGGCCGTTCACGAGGCTTTCGTTCTGGCCGAGCCGGTGCAACGTGGGCAGCGCAAAGGCGGCGGTCTTGCCGGTGCCCGTCTGGGCGCAACCCATCAGGTCGCGGCCGGCCAGCACGTGCGTGATCGCCTGGGCTTGGATGGGAGTCGGGGTTTCGTAGCCTTCCGCGCGCACCGCGCGGAGAATGGGATCAGCCAAACCAAGATCTTCGAACTTGTTCATCAATTCCTTCTTTGGAGAATTTCCGAATCGCTGCCGCGAGCGCGCCGGCGGCTTGCAGCCTTTGCGGTCGGCCGTGCAGACCGCTTTCGCGAACCTGCTGGTACAATGCAGCCTGCACCCGGTCCCTAGCAGGAACTCAACGGGAAGGCCTCGGCAACCGCCGAGGGGCAAGCAGATCAATTGCGATCGGAAGCTGGCGGCCGTGGTTCGTTACAAGCGGTTCGTTACAATCTGCCCAAACGAACTCGCCCAAACTTGCCCCCGGCTGCCGCTCATTGAAGCCACTGACACGCCCGAGCCAACGGCTCCGCGGGCGTTCTCGCACCTCGAATTACCCACTACTATAGCACGGCGCCCGAAGAAGTCAAAGCCGGATGAAGACTTCGTTCATGCCGTTGGGCGGGCGGCTCGTCGTTTTCCGCCGCCAAGAAGGGGCTGCGCGGTTGGCCATCTTGGCATCTGGGAGTTTCCGCTTGCGACGCGGCGACGCGGCCATGGTCGCTTTTCGCTCCGCGAAAAGACGTGCTTTCGCGGAGCGAAAGACGTCGATCCGCTCCTGGCGAGCCGGAGGCGTGAGCCTCCGTGTCGTCGAGCGTGGTGGCGGC
>DATKRK010000316.1:0-16147 GCA_035532215.1 Pirellulales bacterium
AGGAGCGCGGGCCAGCCCGCAAGAGAGAATCGCTTTCGGCGGCGCCGAAGGCAAAAGCGGCCGGACCTCGGCGACCACGACGCCGGGGCCAGGCTCGGCGACCGGAAGCGTCGACAAGGCGCTCTGGGCTACGAAACGGCAAACGACGCAATCGACGTCGCCGGGCGGACAGCTTTCGTGGTCGCAGCCCTCGCCGGCGGCGCTGGTATGATCCGCGTGCTCGTGGCGGCCGCAATGCTCGGCGCCGGCTTCGGCAGCCGCAGTGGTGCAGTCCGCGCCGGCATGGCTATGCCACATGCCGCTGAGCGTGCTGGCCAACACGTAGCAGATCGCTACGCTCCAGGCAGTTCGGCGATGGTTCCCGCGCGAGATCACGACGCCCTTTGGCTCCAGATGCAACTTAATTGCAGGATTATAAGGACCGGCCGCCGGCAGGGTCAATATAGAAGTGAGTTAGAAAATCGTTACGACCGGCCTAACCTGACGCTTGGTACTCGCCTGATTGCAGGCCTCACGAGCATTCGGCTATGATTTCGCCTGTTTCCAGGAATCCTCCGAAGGCAGTCATGGCTGACCCAAACGCCCTGCAGCGTCGAAGTTCCCGCGTCGATCGAATTCGCAGAAAGCAACCTCGGCCGGCCGCAGATGGGCGAGTAGCGCCTGCTTGGCGCCCGGCAGCGGCCGAATTCTTCGCCGGCATCGGGCTCGTGCGTTTGGCCCTGGAGCGCCAGGGCTTTCGGGTCGTGTTCGCCAACGATATCGACGAAGACAAGCTGGAAATCTACCGCGACAATTTCGATGCGGCCGATTTTCATTTGGGCGACATCCATCAACTCGACGCGGCGGCGATCCCTGGTTGCGAGTTGTTTACGGCGTCGTTTCCTTGCAACGACCTTTCGGTCGCCGGCGCCCGGGCCGGGTTGGAAGGCGGGCAATCGAGCGCGTTCTGGGGGCTGGTGCGCATCCTGGAGGCCCGGCAAGAACGGCGGCCGAACCTGGTGCTGTTGGAAAACGTGCCCGGCTTCTTGACCTCGCACGGCGGCAAAGACTTCGAGGCGGCGCTGGCGGCCTTGGGCGGCCTGGGCTACGCGTGCGATGCGTTCCTGCTCGACGCCGCGCACTTCACGCCGCAGAGCCGATTGCGGATGTTCGTCGTCGCCAAACGCGACGTTTCCGCCCGCCCGACCTTTGGCCTGCAATCGTCGGCCCTCCGCTCGGCAAGCCTGGTGAACTTTATTCACGCCCATCCGCAGCTTCCGTGGGACATCGCGCCGCTGCCCGCCCCGCCGGTTCGCGAGCAAGCGCTGGAATCGATCTTGGAAGACCTTGCGGATGACGATCCGGCCTGGTGGAGCTGCGAGCGGGCCGACTATTTCATGGCTCAGCTCAGCGAGCGCCACGCGGCGATCGCCGAAGAAATGATCGCCGGTCGAACCCCGCGGTTCGCCACGGCGTTTCGCCGCGTGAGAAAAGGCCGCTCGATGGCCGAACTGCGCACCGACGGCGTCGCAGGCTGCCTGCGAACGCCTCGCGGCGGCAGCGGACGGCAAATCTTGTTCAAGGCGGGCAAAGGGCGCTATCAGGTGCGGCTGCTCACCGCGCGCGAGTGTGCTCGGCTGCAAGGCGTCCCCGATTCGTTCGAAATCAACGTGCGGCTCAATCAGGCGCTGTTCGGCTTCGGCGACGCCGTGTGCGTGCCGGCGGTCGAATGGATCGCCGAGCACTACCTGCGGCCGTATCTGAAGCACGCCGCTGCCGCCGTTGCAGGCGGTTAAGCGGGGAATCAGGAGGCGGCCTGATGGCGGACGTATTCACCCCCAAACAACGCAGCGCTGTGATGAGGGCCGTGCGCGGCACGGATACCAAGCCGGAAATGGCCGTGCGGCGGCTGGTGCATGCGCTGGGTTATCGCTATCGGCTGCACGTGCGTGCCTTGCCCGGCGCCCCGGACCTGGTGTTTCCCAGCCGCAAGAAAGTGATCTTCGTACACGGCTGTTTCTGGCATCGCCATCGTTGCGAGGCCGGCCGTTCGATGCCCGCCAGCAAGGTCGACTATTGGCAGGCCAAGTTCGCCGCCAACCAGCGCCGCGACCGGCGCCACCGCCGGCAATTGCAGGCGCTCGGCTGGAAGGTGCTGGTCGTTTGGGAATGCCAGCTCGGGCCGCGAAAGTTGGAGCGGCTGCGGGAGAGGATCGAGAGGTTTTTAGAGTCGTAGGTCTCCGTGAGACGAGCCCGTCAGCCCCAATCGCTTGCGATTGCGAGCAAGCCGCCGGGGCGATAAGGTCGGCTTGCCCGTCGGTCTAAAGACAGGGCGAAGTCGTAAGGCGGCTGGCGCCGCCGTGGCGAGCGCAGCTTGCCGAAAACGCGCGTTTGCGGGTCGCAGAGCTGCGGCGTGAAAGCGAAAAATCATGATTTATACGCCTCACGAGATAATAAACCGTCGCTCTGCCAGGAAAGGGCAAAAACCTCGGCCCGCAGGCGAAAACGCCGAGCGCGATGATTTATGGAAAGGCGCCGAAACGGGCGCCAAACGGGCGCGAAACGGGCATAACCCGCCCTGTTTTGGGCGCCGCCGCAGCGGCCCGCGCGGCGCGAAACGCTTGTTTTCTCGGAGAATCTCGCGATGCGGCGCCGATTCGCACGCGCAGACGCGCGGCGATATAAATAAATCGGCCGAAATATAAATCACCGCGGCCGTCGTAAAGCGACCGACTGCTATGCTATTAACCTCAAAAGTCCTGCTGGGACGGCAAGGTTCGCTGCGGAAAAGGCAGTGCGCCAGATATCGCCATCTGCAACACTTGCGACAAAGTAGTAGGCACACTCCGTGTGCCGTAACCGGCGCCATGATTGGGCGCCATGCGAGCGCTGGCGACGGCACACGGAGTGTGCCTGCTACTTTGGTTGCGGCTACGCCACCCTAGGCTGAAGCATGACCTACGCATCTTCTTGCGGAGCAAAAAGCGACAATTTGTCAGGATGCGGCCATTCCGGCCCGCACGAGCGGCGTGAACAATCGCACGAGCGTCACGATCACGGCGACGCCGGCAACGTCGAGCAAGAGGCCGTAGCGGATCATCCGGGTCAGCGGCACATAGCCCGAACCGAACACGATGGCGTTGCACGGCGTCGAGACGGGCAGCATGAAGCCCAGGCTGGCGCCGAAGGTGGCGCCGAGAGCGGGTTCGAGCGGATCGGCGCCGGCGGCGCGGGCGATCGAAATCGCCACCGGCACGACGATCGTTGCCGAGGCCGTGTTGCTGGTGGCTTCGGAAATGAGCGTGGCCACGAGCGTCGTGGCGACCAACAGCCAGAACGGGCTTTCCGCCAGAGGCAACAGCGAAGCGAGTCCGCTGCCGATCGCCTCGGCCAGGCCGGTTTGGTTGGAAAGCACGCCGAGGGCGAAGCCGCCGCCGTAGAGCAGGACGATTCCCCATTCGATCTGGGCCGCCTCGCGCCAGTTGATGGCTTTGCCCCCGCAATTGCCCGGCAGCAAGAACAACAGCGCCGCGCCCAGAATCGCCGCCACCGCTTCGGGCATGCTGCCATTGACGGCTTTGTACAAATCGCTTTGCACGCCCGCGACCAGCGCGATCAGCCCCGGCACGACCCACAGCGCGACCGTGACCAGAAACGCCGCCAACGTCGAGCGCTGCCCGGCGGTCCAGGGACCGAGGCGGCGCCGCTCTTCGGCGAGCAACTCGCGACTGCCGGCGATCTCGCGCGGGCCGGCAGGGCAAAGAAAATTCAAATATGCGTAGAGAAACAGGAACAGCAGAATCGCGACCGGGGCGCCGATCATGGAGAAATTGACGAACGGGATGTCGCGGCCGAGCAATTCGCGGATGAAGCCCAGGCCGATCAAATTCGGCGGCGTGCCGATCGGCGTTGCCAGCCCGCCGATCGAGGCGGCGAACGAGGTCATCAGCATCAAGCCGGTCGCGTAGCGGCGGTTGATCGCCGCGCCGCTCGCCTTCTGCTGCTCGAAAAGAAAGCCCAGGATCGACAGGCCGATGGCGAACATCATGGCCGTCGTGGCCGTGTTCGATATCCAGCCCGACATGAAAGCGGTGACGGCGCCGTAAGCGAACAGGATGCGACTGGGATAGGCCCCGACCCAGTGCAGCGAAAGCACGCCGAAGGCCAGCCGTCGATCGAGCCGGTGCAAGAAGATGGCCCGCGCCAGGATGAACGAGCCGATGAACAAGAACATGATCGGATCGGCGAACGGCGCGAAAGCGACCTTGGCAGGCGCCACGCGGAGCACGACGGCCAGCGCGGCGCCGAGCAACGCCGTGACCGGCATCGGCAGGGCCTCCGTGATCCAGAGCACCACCACGGCGGCCATTACCGCGGCCAGGCGATGAGCCTGGGGAGATAGCCCGCTGAATTCGACCAGCCAGACGCCGGCGAACGCCAACGGCGCCAGCGTCAAGCCGATCGCCCGGCGGTATCGCTCGAACCGCGATTCGAGTTCCGAAAGTTCGTCGACTTCGATCTCGGCCGCCAACGTCACTTGACCTTGAGCGGCAACGTCGCGCTGGGCTTCGCCCCCCCGCCGCCGAGCGTGACCGGCACGGACCAGACGGCCGTGCCCGCCTTGCACAGCCCTTCGCCTCCGTCCTGGCAGTAGTAATAGTTGAGCGTCACCTTGAGTTCGTCGGCGCCCGTTTCGGCGGTCACCGGCAGTTCGATCTCGAAAGCCGCTTTGGGCTCTTTCAATCGCACCGGTTTGCCCAGCGCGGCGCGATCGATTGGGCCCTTGGCGCCTGCCGCATCGACCTGGTAGCGCATCGGCGCCAGCGGATTGATCTTGTAACCCTCGGGCAATTCAAGTTCGACCGACAAGCGGATGGCGCCGTTTTTCGGCGCCAGCGCCGTCTTGGCGATTGCAATCGGTTTGGCGTCTTTATTCGTCGCCAGCGGGGCCGGCTGCGGCTCGGCGGGCGGCTCAAGACCTTGGATGGTCAGCGTGCTGACCCGATTGTCGTGGTCGAGATCGACGACGCGAATCAGGTGGTTGTTCGTGTCGGCGACGAACAGCTTGCCGGCAGCGGCGGAAATGCCGGCCGGCTCGTCGAACTCGGCCGGTTCGTCCTCGGCGCCGGGCTCGCCCGAGCCGGCGAGCGTCTTGCACGTCGCCTTCTCGGGATCGACCACTTTCACCTTGTTGTTGTAGGTATCAGCGACGTAAATCCGATCGCGGTAGTAAACCACGCCCAACGCGTGTTGCAGCAACACGTCTCGACCTTGGCCGTCGGCGTCGCCGAAATGAAACAGCCGCCCGCGGACCAGGTGCGACGTGCCGACGACCGTCTCCACTTCGCCCTTGGGGTCAAACGGAACGGCGCGGATCGAACTGCCCTCGCTATCGGCTACGTACAGCCATTTCTTGCCGTCGGAAGCCAAGCCGCTCGGTTGCGCAAACGACGAGAAACCCTCCTCATAAGGTTGGCTGGGCAGCAGCGGGCCGTCGACGATGTCTTCGCGTCCGTTGCCCGCGTAGGGGCCGATTTCCGATTCGTCGAGCGGCATCTTCCAAATCTGGTGCGGGCCGGCCATGGCGATGTACAGATCCTTGCCGTGGATCAACAAATCCCAAGGGCTGTTGAGCGGCGTCTTGCGCGGCGGCCCGACAAAGCGGTCGGGGACTTCGAACTTGCCGTCGGCGTCGCGGCCGGTGACGTCGAGCCCCGGCCAAGCGACGCGGCCTTGTTGGCCAATGCCGGCGATCGTGGCGACTTTCTTGCCCTGCAGATCGATTTTGCGGAGCAAGTGGTTCTCGGTGTCGGCGACGTACAGCGTTTCGCCCAGCAGGGCCATGCCTTGCGGATGGTTGAACGAGGCGGCGGCAAAGTCGCCGTCTTCGGCGCCCAAGGCGCCCGAGCCAATCACGTCGACCAGCGTGCCATCGAGCTTCGTGATCACGATCCGATGGTGGTTGCTATCGGCGATGAACAGTCGGCCGCTCGGTTCATCGGCCAAAATCTTGCCCGGAAAACGCAGCGGCGTTTGCTTGGCCTTGTGGGCCTCCAGATCGAATCGCAAGGGGGTTTCGTCGAGCACGCCTTTGCGGCGGTAATAGGGCAAGCCCAAGCTCACCACCGCGTCGAGCGTCTTGAATTCCACCTCGCCGCCGGTCATCCAGACGGCGTTGCCCTCGGGGTCGATCAACAGCACCGTGGGCCAGCTTTGCACGCCGAAGCGGTCCCAAATGGCGTGCCGGGCGTCGTTGACCACCGGATGTTCGATGTCGTAACGTTGCACGGCGTCGCGGATGTTCTGCGAGTCTACCTCCCCGTCGAACTTGGCCGAATGGACGCCGATCACGACCAGTTCGTTCGGATACGCCTGTTCCAGCTTTTTCAGCTCGGGCAGGATGTGCATGCAGTTGATGCAGCAGTAGGTCCAAAAATCGAGCACTACGAACTTGCCCTTCAGGTCGGCCAGTTCGATCGGTCCGGCCGTGTTGATCCAGCCGAGCCCGCCCGACAGATCGGGCGAGGGAATGCGATTCCGATAAGGAAACTTGGATTCTTCCTCATCGTCGGCAGCGGCTGGCTTGTCGTTCTTGGCTGGTTTCTTGGCAGGCTTGGCCGGTTTTTCGGCAGGCGCCTGGGCCAGCTCGACGTTATCCGCTTGCGGCGGGTTTTCGTCGGTCGCGGCGGTCGAACCGGCGGCGTCAGGGTTGCTAGCAGTGCTGTTGGGGCCAGGGGCGGGGGATGTTGACGTCTCTGACGGCGGCCTGGCCGTATTTGGCGGCTCGCCGCTTGCCGCAACCGCTTGGCCGCTCTTTTCAGCGCAGCCTGCGGCGAGCAGCAACGCTATGGCAAGCAAGCCTTTGCTTGCAGTCGCGACTACGGAGCTGAAGGGGGGCGGTACGAACGATCTCATCAGCGGCTCCCAGAGGTTGCAAGGCGACATTAACCCGGATTTTTCATCAGCCCATACCAACCCGAAGCGCAAGCGAGGTGGAGCAATCGGCTTTCCTCGCTTGCGCGTCGGGTTAGTGTGAAGCGTTTTGTCGAGCATTGTCGGGGCTGATGAATAATCCGGGGTAAGCTGGCCGACCAAAAGTAGTATCGTAGCCTAAGAAAGCGTGGCAAGAAAAGCCGGTTCGATCAGGGGGGGATTCGCGCTCCGGCCCGTTTTTGCCAGCTTTACACCATCTTAAAACCTAGTTGCAGTTTACGCTCTGGGGGGCCGAAAATTTGGATTAACTGTTTGCGCAAGGCTGTAGCGGCGTTTGGAGCGAAGTTGACACCTTTTGCCCAGCCGTTTAAGTTTCGCGGGCGACGAAGCGAACGAGGCTCGGCGGCATTCGGGGTGTTGGACAAACCCGGCATGCCTGACAAAATGACTCGTTGAAGAAAGCGACAACGTTTCGGCCGACCATGATGGTCAGCTCATCGGGGGAGGGAGACTTCCGTGGTTCGCACTCTACTATGCACGATGCTGCTTGTGTTGGCGACGCATTCCGCCGCCTCGGCCCAGGAATGGGCCCGCAAGATGTTCGAAGAAACGAAACACGATTTCGGCGCCGTGGCTCGCGGGGCGAAGGCCGAATTCCGCTTCGAATTGAAGAATATCTACCTGGAAGACGTCCATATCGCCAGCGTGCGGTCGAGTTGCGGCTGTACTTCCCCGACCATCGAACACGAACTGCTCAAGACCTACCAGCGCGGCGCCATCCTGGCCACGTTCAACACCCGGGCCTTCAACGGCCAAAAAAGCGCGACGGTCACGGTCACGTTCGATAAGCCCTTTTACGCCGAAGTGCAATTGCAGGTTTCCGGTTTCATTCGCAGCGACGTCGTGCTTTCGCCGGGCGGCGCCGAATTCGGCACGATCGACGCCGGCGCCGAGGCGGCCAAAAAGATCACGATCGCCTACGAGGGTCGCAGCGACTGGGCCATTACTGAAATCAAAAGCGGCAGCCCCTATGTCGAGGCGATCGCCGAGGAAACATCGCGGATCGGCAGCCGGATCAGCTATGAATTGACGGTGATGATTACGCCCGATGCACCGCCCGGCTACGTCAAAGAACAGTTGGTCATCGTCACCAACGATCGCGGCGGCGGCGCCGAATTTCCAGTCGACGTCGAGGCCCGCGTCGTTTCCGAGTTGACGATCAGCCCGGCCTCGCTGTTTCTTGGCGCCTTGAAGCCGGGGCAAAAGGTGACGAAGCAAATCATCGTGCAGGCGAAACGTCCGTTTCATATCACCAGCGTGAGTTGCGAGGACGATTGTTTCGAGTTCGAAACCCCGCGCACGGCGAAGGCGGTTCAGTTGGTGCCGGTCGTGTTCACCGCCGGGGACGAGCCAGGAAAACTCTCGTACAAGATCAAGATTCGAACCGATCTGGACCGCGAGTCCGTCTCCGAACTGTCGGCCTTCGCTCAAGTGCTCGACGAATCGCAAGCGGATACGGACGAGTCCGCCGACGGCCAGCAGGCACAGCCTCTGACCGAGCCGAATTCCGACGGCTGAAAAGTCTTTTCACTCAGGAGGCGTCTGAAATGACTCCACCGAATAGCGCCGTGCAAGAGGCCCCCAGCGACGAGGCGACGACAGACGTTTCCAAGTGCGACTGCTGCGTGGTGGGCGGCGGGCCAGCCGGGGTGATGCTCTCGCTGCTGCTGGCGCGGCAAGGCATCAGTACGTTTCTCTTGGAGAGCCATAAAGATTTCGACCGCGACTTCCGCGGCGACACGATCCACCCCTCGACGCTGGAAATCCTCGATCAGCTCGGTTTGGCCGCTCGGTTGCACGAGTTGCCGCACGGGAAGCTGCGCGCCTTGAAGGTCCACACGCCCGGCGGCACGACGACGCTCGTGGACCTGCACCGGCTCAGGACTCCTTTTCCCTACATCATGATGCTGCCGCAAGCGCGGTTTCTCGATTTTTTGGCGACCGAGGCGCGGCGCTATCCCGACTTCCACTTGCAGTTGGGCGCCAACGTGCAGCGCCTGGTCGAAGAGGGCGGGCGGATCGTCGGGGTGCGGCGCCGCGGCGACGACAGCCGGTGGCACGAGGTGCGAGCGCCGTTGGTCGTCGGCTGCGACGGGCGTTTTTCGAAACTCCGCAGCCTTTCCCGGCTCGAAACGGAGAAAACTTCGCCGCCGATGGATGTCGTCTGGCTGCGGCTTTCGCGGCGGCCGACCGACCCGCGGGACGAAGGCGAATTCTACATCAGTGGCGGCCACTTGGTGGTGATTCTCAATCGCGAGGATCACGTGCAGATCGGCTACGTGATCTTGAAAGGCGGATTTCCGCAAATGCGGGCCTCGGGCATCGAGACGCTGCAAAAGAGTCTGGCTGCGATCGTGCCTTGGCTGGCCGATCGCGTCGGCGAACTGCAAGATTGGAAGCAAGTCTCCGTGTTGTCCGTGGAATCGAGCCGCCTGCCGCGCTGGTATCGAGCCGGATTGCTGCTGATCGGCGACGCGGCGCACGTGATGACGCCGGTCGGGGGCGTGGGCATCAACTACGCCATTCAGGACGCCGTCGAGACGGCCAACCTGCTTGGACCCGCGCTGAAGCGCGGTCAGGTCTCGCTTGAGGATCTCGCCGCCGTGCAACACGTGCGGGAGCGCCCAACGCGGATCATTCAGGCGTTCCAGCGGTTCATGCAACGACAAATGGTCAACCACGCGCTCGAGGACGACAAGCCCTTTCACTTTCCGCTCGCAATGCGTTTGATTGCCAGCCTGCCGCTCATCCGCGACATCCCGGCGCGGATGGTGGCCTTCGGCCCGCGCCGCGTCCGCATTCAAGACGGCGAGGCGCAGCGCTCTGCCTCGCCGGCCCAATAAGATTGTGAAACTGCGAGAATTGCAGCCGCTCGCTGCGAAAATAGGCGCCGCCGGCGGGCTGGGCCCCGCCGATATTCATGTTTAGGCAGGATCCATGTCTTCGTTAGGCGGCACAGGAGCGAACACGATGCGCGGCGCTGGCTGGTTGGGCATGTTCATCGCGTTGGCGGTGGTCGGCGAACGTGCGTGGGCTGAAGAGATCGTCTGGCTGCACGATACCGAGACGGCCTGGCAGCAATGCGTGGGCGAACAACGACTCTTGCTGTTATTCGTCACTCGCCCCAATTGCAAGTACTGCGCCCAGATGAAGAACGTCACCTTTGCCGACGAGAAAGTGCGCGAACTGGTCGGCGCCGGGTTCGTGCCGCTGGCCATCGATCCGGCAAGCAACCCGGAGTTGATCAAGGAACTGAGAATCGCCGCCTATCCGACGACGTTGGTCATCTCGCCGGAATCGGGTCTGCTCGACCGCTTCAAGGGCTATTTGCCCCCGGCCGAATTCCAACGGCGCCTGAATCGCAGCCGCGTCCAGTCTACCGCCAAGCGGCCGCAGAGCAGCCGGCGTTGAGCGTCTGCCGAGACTCTTGCTTCGGGCGGTCTTCGCGTCCCAAGGCCGCTAACCTGGATTATTCATCAGCCACGAGAACGCGAGACAAAGCGCTTCACACTAACCCGACGCGCAAGCGAGGTAAGCCGATTGCTCCACCTCGCTTGCGCGTCGGGTTGGTATGGGCTGATGAATAATCCCGGCTTAACGCGATCGCCGTTGGCTCAGGTGACCGCGCACGATTTTCCAAAATGCGGCTTTTGCGGACTTTGACGATCCGCGAATTTCCTCTGCAGAGCAGTCGCAGGCCCTACGCCCCTCGGGTTTCGCCCGGTCGGTTCGCCGGAGGGCGGAATAGGGGCCAGTCTTGGGCCGCGAGTTCTTCGGCGGCGTGCAGTCGTGCTTGCAATCGGGCGTCGTAATCCAGAAAACCGATCAGCGCGCACAAATCGGACTCTGACAGCGATTCTACGTGAGCTGCATCGAGTTCGAGAGACTTGAGAATCGAAGGACTCGCATTCCCGTCCATGAACTTCCTCCCTGCAATTGCTCGCCACGATCGCCTATCGCGTGGAATAGACCGCGGTCATTCTACAGGGCTCGCGGGTGCAATGCTAGCATCCCCACGCCAGGGCGCCCGCCGGGCGCGATTTGGAAACGCCGAAAAATGACGGACGTCCATATGCGATAAAAAGTTAGAACTCGGAAAAAGGACCTGCTAGAATTGGCCGATCATCCCATGATCTGGTGGCAAGGTGCGAGACATCCCATGTCGGAAGCCTGGTACTGCATGGCGTTCGGGCAGGAGCTTGGCCCGATGTCCTTGGCCGACTTGAAGGCGCTGGTCGAACGCGGCGACGTGCTGCCGAACGATCGGATCAAGTGCGGCGCCGAGGGCGAGTGGAAATCGGCAGGTTCGATGGCGGAGTTTCTCCCCTCCTCCGATTTAGGGAACCGAACGGCGCTTGCCAAAGCGTCGGCTGCCGAAACGCCGCCGGTTGAAACGCCCGTTGCCGAACCTCTGGCTGCTCGGTCGGCGGCAGCCGAAATGGCCGCTGCTGAACAAGAGCCGGTCGAACCGGCGCCGGCCGGAACCGCCCCAGGCGCTGTGATGCCGGCCGCCGGACGCAGAGGGTTCAGATTCTTTGCGGCGGCTGGCGTTCTGTTGGCGCTGCTTGGGGGCGTTTCGGGGGGATTATCGGCGCTGTTGTGGGGCGATGCTGGCGATTCCCAGGCCATCGCCAGTTCTGCGCCGGCGGTCGACCAGCAAAAAATCGCCGCGCTCTGGGTGCAGATCGAAGATCTTGAAAGACACCGCCAGCAGTTGGAAGAGGCGGCCAACCCGCCCGCGTCGCCATCGCCGCCTGCGTCGGCGCCAAGATCCTCGCCCGAAACGCCCCCGGCGCCGAGTTTGCCGCCTGCCGCCAATCCGCCGGCGCCACCGCCCGACATGCCCGCGGCGCCGGCTGATGGCCCGGCGCCCAAGGCCGAATCCAAAGGCAGCGAAGGTGATGGAGATGGCGAAAAGGCGCTCGATCCGCTGGCCAGCATGCGGGCGGCGTCGCCCGCGCCGGGCCTTCCCGCCGGACAGCCGCCTGCGACTTCGAGCGGGCCGCCGACAGCCGCTCCGCTGAGCCCGCCCGCTACGGCCGGGTTGACGCCCGAACAGGTTCGAGAGCGGCAACGCCAGCGGCTTGAATTGCTGAAGCAAATCTACGCCGAGCGCGCGGAGCTGCTGGTGCAGCACGCCAAACTCCAGGCCGAATTGGATCGCGTGGACGCGGCGATCTCCAAGGCCCAGGGCCAGTTGGCTGCGGCGAGCGTTGGGATCGCTGAGCTCGAGACTCTGATTGCGACCGCGCAGTTCAACCCGACTGCCAATGGCTCGAAAATTGCCGAATGGACGACCGGAGTGGCGGAGCTCGGCGCCGCTACGCTGTTGATCCAAGCGCAAATCGAGCAGTTGAACGTCGAGCGCGCCGGCGTGGTCGAAAAAATCAACGCATACTACGCGGAAGCCGATCAGCTCCGCAGCCGCTGGCTGGCCGTGGTCGATCCTTTCGGCCGGCTCGACCGGGGCGAAGAAGAGTCGGCGATTGCCGCATTCAGCGAATGGGTGAGGCTCCAGCCCGACGCGCCTTGGGCTTGGCTGGCGCGTGGCTTCGCCTTCTGGCAGCTCGGCAAGGACGATGCCGCGTTCACGGATTTCAACCAGGCTGTCAGCCTGAAAGGTCCGGCGATCTCGAATTCGCTGGCGGCCCGCGGAGGGCTGCTGCACGCGATGGGCCGATCGAAAGACGCCATGGCCGACTTCGGCAAAGCTTTAAAGCTCAACAAGGCAGACGGCATGGTTTACCTGTTTCGCGCCCGGTGCTACTGCGCCGACGAGAAGTATTCGGCGGCCAGAAAGGACTTTGAAACTGCGATTCGCCTGTCGCCCAAAGACGCGGAAACCTATCGTCAATACGCCTTGCTGCAGGCGGCCTGTCCCAAGGACCGCTTCCGCAACGGCAAGAAGGCGGTGGCCAACGCCGAGCAGGCCTGTGAATTGACCGAGTGGAAGAATTGGTCGGCGCTGGATACGTTGGCCGCGGCGAACGCCGAGGCGGGGCGCTTCGACGAAGCCTGCCGCTGGGCCGAGAAAGCCGCCTCGCTGACCTACGGCGCCAACCGCGGCCAATGCCTGGCCCGGCTGAAACAATACCAGGCCGGGCAGCCGCTGCGTCTCGATTGGAAGAACCAAATTGGCAATCCGTCCGCGGCCGCCGACTCGCCCATCGCTCAATGACACGTCACCCGTGGCTCGGCCCGCTCAGGATTTGATGGCGTTTCGTCCTCCGCCGCCGAGCGTTCGGCAAAAACTCGTCTTGGCGGTCATTGCGACGATGGCCGCCGTGTTGCGGCTGGAAAGCTTGGGAGAAACCTCCCTGGCTCACTTCGACGAAGGAGTGCTGGCTGCGAACGGGATCAACGTCTGGCTGAAAGGCCCGCTGCACTTCCAACTTGCGCTGCCGCTGCAAGCTCCGCCCTTGTTCCCTTGGCTGGTCGCCGCAGCGCACGAACTGCTGCAAAGCGAGTGGGTCATCCTGGGCAAAATTGTTTCTGCTGGGCTCGCGGTGGCGACCGTGCCGGTGTTGTTTTTGCTCGGGCGCCGTTTGCAAGGCAACTCGTTCGGACTCGCCGCCGCGGCGCTGTTGGCCGCCAGCGACTTGCACGTCGCCTATTCGCGCATGGCGCTGACCGACGCGCCGTTGACGTTCTTCTTTACGCTGGCGATGTATTGCCTGCTGCGGCTGTTCGATGCAACATCGGAACCGGGCGATCTCTCTCCGACATCCAAGCCCGGCGGCAACCTTCGCGCTTCGCAGTCTCGCCGTTCGTCCTGGACGCTCGCCGGCTGGACGTTGGCGGCGGGGTTGTCCGCGGGCGCGGCATGGACGACGAAATACAACGGCTGGATGTCGCTCGCGGCGGCCTTCACGGCGTTGGGGCTCGTCTGGCTCCGAGATTCGCTGGGGCGCAACAAATGGCAGGCGCACGTTGGCGCCGCGGGCTGGCGCCTGGTCTTTGCGCTCGTTGGCGCCGCGATCGTGGCAGGACTTTGCTTCGCACCGTGGGTCTGGTTCGTGAACCGGTCGTTCGCCGGCGGATATGGGACCGTGACGGCAAATCACTGGAGTTACTTCGGCGGCCTCGCCGCCTGGCCCGGGCGCGCTTGGCGATTGTGTATTTCGCTGCCCGCGTTCCGGCATTACGGTTGGCTCGCGACTTTGGCGGGGATCAGCATCGTGCTCGGGCGGAGTGCGTCGTTCGGGCGGCATCGCGCGAAGGCTGCTGGCGCGCCGCGTTTCGGCGCTCAGGCGATGGGCGTCGCGACCGCTGCGGCAGGGCTGTTGGCGGCTTTCGTGCTTGGAGCGGACGCAGTGCTGTTGTTGCTGGCCATCGCCGCCATCGGCCCCGTGCTGGTTTACGGGCGCTTCGAGCACGTCTTGCTGGCCGTCTGGCTGGGCGCGTTCGTCGTCATGACCCCGTTTTACCATCCCTACACGCGGCTGCTGACGCCTGCGCTGCCGGCCGCCATTCTGTTGGCGCTCTGGCTCGTCGACGAAGGTTGGCGCAGGTTACGCTTCACGGCAACGGCCTCGACCGCCGAGCCCGTCGAACTGCAATCCTGCCGCTGGTTGTGCCGCTTCTTGGCCGGTGCTGCGATCGCCGCGAGCATGGCAATTTTTTTCGCGGCGCATCCGTTCGGTTGGCTCCCGTCGGCCGCGTTGTGGGGCCGATGGTCGACGCGCGAGTCGTACCGCGCCTTCGGAGTGGCGATCGACGACCGTACGCCGCGAGACGCCTTCGTGCTGTGCCAAGCCCTGCCGCCGATGCCGCTCTACTGCCCGCGCGAATGGCGGGCGCTCGACCTGCTGCCGTTCACCGAACTGCTGCCGCAAGTCCCCGATGATCGGCCGTGTTTTCTGGCCGTCGACGATTGGGGCGCCCACGGCGCCGGGCATGACGCCGCTTGGAAGACCCTGCTCGAAAACAAGTCTTGCCTGCAAATCGTCGCCAGGATCCCCAACGATTTGAACATCGTCGCCTTGTTGGATAACTTGTCCCCTGACGAGGTTGCCGAAAAACTGGCCGGCTTGGCGGCGCCAGGCGCCGCCCAGCCGCCGCCTGGCGCGAATTTCCTGCCGCCCGCCTTGCAGGAAATGAAACAGGATGTCATTGTGCTTTACCGAATCGACCGCGGGTGCGTCGATTCGCGGACTGCCCGATAGCGAAACCATGCCCGAAACCCCTTCCGAGACCGCCGCCGATTCCGTGTTGCTGCGAGCCGTTCGAGTCAGCCGGCGTTATCCCGACGGCGACGTCAACGCGCTCGACGACGTCTCGCTCGACATCCATCGAGGCGAGTATCTGGCCATCGTCGGCCCCAGCGGCAGCGGCAAATCGACGCTGCTGAATTTATTGGGTGCGCTCGACGAACCCACCAGCGGCGACGTGTACTTCGAAGGGCGTCCGCTGGCCGACTGGGGCTCGCTCGACGCTTTCCGCTCGCAGAAGATCGGCTTCGTGTTTCAGTCGTTCTACCTGCTGCCGACCTTGACGGCGGCGGAAAACGTGCAAATTCCGATGTTCGAGGGTTCGCTCAAGCTGTCCGAACGCGTCGACCGGGCGTTGGAACTGCTCAAATCGGTCGGGCTAGAGCATCGGATCAACCATCTGCCAATGCAACTCTCGGTCGGCGAGCGGCAGCGCGTGGCGATCGCCCGGGCGCTGGCCAATCGGCCGCCCCTGCTGTTGGCCGACGAGCCGACCGGCAATCTCGACTCTCGCTCCGGCGCCGAAATCCTGAATCTCTTCGATCGCCTGCACGACGAGCAGGGCGAGACGCTGGTCGTCATTACGCACAGCAACGAAGTGGCCGACCGCGCCGAGCGAGTGATCGAAATCCGCGACGGGCGGATCGTCAACGAGCACGAGAAAACGGCTTAACAGCCGAGGATTGAATCACCTCGTAATCCGAGGCGGAATCGCTCAAAAACGTTGCGGCTTGTTCTCGGCAGGGTTCGGGAAGTCAATCAATCCTTGGACTTTATTCAGGGAACCACGGATGGCACGGATAACACGGATTCTCAATTCAAAAATCCGTGTTATCCGTACTATCCGTGGTTGATTGAAAAAGAAAGATAATACAAATAGATAAAGGAGTCCCAGGAGAAATATCGTGACAGCTCCCATCGATCCACTGCAAATTCGCGACGCGACGCCGGGCGATGCGGCGATC
>DATKRK010000317.1:0-54304 GCA_035532215.1 Pirellulales bacterium
TCCAAACCGAGGTAACGTAAACTTGTTTTCATTGGACCAGTCCTCTCGTTGCGGCACTGCCTGAGAAAAAGGATTACCCCCTGATTTCAAAGGTAATCCGCGCCAGACGCGGGCGACTGGTCCAACCATTTTGTCTACAGCGTCTAAACGCCCTACTCTTTCGGCCGGATTTCCAGCAATACGCTCTCGGAATCCGTGCCGGGCAAGGGCCAAGTTTCGAGCTTGCGAAGCTGCAACTGCTTCATCAGGCCTAGTTCGCGAGCTTCGTGACGCTCCTCGACCCAACTCGGCCCTTTGACGGCCAGCAGCCGGTCGAACGCGCCCCAGTGCGGCGCCAGCCAGCCGAGCAGCTTCGGCAGCGGGGCTACGGCACGCGCGACCAGGCTGTCGAATGACCGGCTGGCCAGAACGTCCTCGGCGCGGCAGTGTTCGGCCGCGACCTTCACGCCCAAGTCGCGAACGATTTCGCTCAGCACGCGAGCTTTCTTGGCCACCGATTCCGACAAGGTCACCGACAAATCGGGCCGCACGATTGCCAGCACGATGCCGGGCACGCCTCCCCCCGAGCCAATGTCGAGCACCCGCTCGCTGGGCCCTAGATGCCGGGCGATGGCCAGCGTATCGACGACGTCGCGGGACACGAATTTTTCATAATCCGTGTGCCGAGTCAGGTTGATCTTCTCGTTCCAGGCCCAAAGCAACCGGCAGTAGCTCTCAAGCAGCGAAATCTGCTCGGCGGGCAAATCGATTTGGTGCTGCTGCAAGACAGCGGGCAAAGACTCGGCGGCGGGCAAATCGGCGGGCATGAAACAGTGCGAACTCGTTGAATCCCGAAGTCGCGCGACAGCGACGTGCGTCGAACGGCGTCCAACAACCTTATCGTTTTGGCGCGTGGCCTGCCAGCGGTGCGAGGCGGATAAATCGCGCCGAACTCGCGTGCAAAACGCTAAAACTGGCCCTGCAACCGCGTGGCGAACATATTCGTTTCGCTGTGGCCATGCACCGGGTTGTTCACCCACGCCATGATGTAATTGAATTGCAGTTTGACGTGAGCGTGCAGATGCCAGTTCAGTCCCGCGGTGTAGTCGATCATTCGCCCGCCTTTGATGTTCTTGTCGTCGAGATCGAGCCACGAGACGCGTTGGGCGACTTCCCACGCGCCCCAACCCGAGCCGCGTCCTCGACCCAAGATGAAAAAATTCTCGATCGGTTTGATGGAGCCGATCGTTCCCGAGGGCCGGATATAGGGACGATGTTCGCCGGTCAGGAAGTAACTGCCTTGGATATAGGCGCCTTGCATGAAGACCGCGGGATTGTGAATCTGGTTGACGGTCGTGGCCATCCACTCCGCTTGAATATTAAGCGAACCCCAGGAGCCGGCGGCTTCGGCGCCGTATAAGCTGAAATCCTGCGTCGTAATCTTTCCGGTGTCGACGAAAAACGGCACGCCGTTCAGTGGTCCGGGCAGAGTCACGCCGCTGTTGCCCGTCGCTCCGCCCGTTTGCTGCGAACCGATGAATACGCCCGGAATGGTGCGAAAGCTGAACGTGTTGTTTCCCGGATAGGCGATTTCATAGGAGACTCCGAGGTGCAGGTAGTATCTGCCGCCCGAGGGTTCGTCGTAATACGGCAGAACGGTGAGGCGCCCGGTTCCCGCGAAGCCGCCGCTGCTGCCGATGTCGCCGCCATACGTATCGGTCAGCGTTCGTGAAACGGAGCCAGCCCAAGTGGCGGTCGCAGCCTCGTTATGATTGAACGCAGCGACTCCCATGCGACGGAAGGGAGCAAAAGCGTTCGTTACGGGCGAACGCTCCAGAAAGGTCAATTGCCTGGCGCTGGTGAGTTCATCGAGCGAGAACGGGGCCTTGAAGTAACCCGCGCGAACCGTTCCCAGGATCGGCAAATCGTCGACTTCCGCCCAGACGTCGCGGAACGTGGGATGGCCCGCCTGGGCGAAATCCATCTCCATCAGATAGTTCAGATTCTCGGCGGCGCTACCCAACATAATCAATCGCGCGCGGCGAAAATCGGCCCCGTTTTGAATGTGGCCAAACGTCGCCACGCTGGCCGCGTCCTGATTGAAGAAACCAGTGTCGGCCTGAAAGAAGCCGCTCACCGAGACGTGGGGAAACGTTTCCGGTCCGGCCCCCGGTCCGCTAATTCGCGGAGCGAAAGGCTGATAGCTGTTCGGATCGCGGCCAGGGAAGAGAATGCCGCCGCTGATCGCGCCCGATTGCAATCGCTGCCGCAAATTTCTTAGTTCAGCCTCGGTTTCCATCAATCGCCGATTGTAGCCTTCTTGTTCGGGCGACTCTTCTTGCTCGGGCGTCTCTTCCTCGATCAGCGAACGGATATTTGGCGGAGGTCTGTGCTCGGCTTGCCGAGCCGCCACGGAAAGGCGTGGCTTGTCGCCCGAATTGCCGTCGCCGGCCGCTGCCGTTGGGACGTCGCTCGATTCGGAGACCGAGCCCGCAGGAGGAACTGCGCCGCGAGCTGGCGGTCTCGGCGTGGATACGGTCTGTCCCGCGGCGCTCGACAAAGCCGAGCACAGCGCCGCTGCCACCAGGGCCGCGCAGGCGGGACTGAGACGCATGAATCCGTCCGTCGAGAAAACAAGAATGCACGGTCGTCGAGGTGGAAAAACAGGCTCGACCGCAGGGGAAAAGTCGGCGAATAAGTACCGTGCAACTTCGCCGAGGGCAAGGTCAGACGATCGAAAATGACAAGTTTGCAATCATAATGAAAATGGCAGGCCAGCCCCGCCAAGCTCGAAAAGCTGCAGCGATTTACACTCGGCGCCGAGGTTTTGAACAGCGGGGTGGTCAAAAAGTGTCCAACAGCCCGTCGTTGAGGTCGCCCAAAGCACGTGCTTGTTATCGCAACAGTTTATATACCAATCACTTAAGTTCAACCTGTGTCGTTGATAGCGATCGCCTGCTTTGGTCGTGGCGCAGCACTTGCACTTCTCGATATCTGGATAATCCTTTAAAATGAGCCTGAACACGGCGGCGGACTCGAGGGATTGGCAGAGCGGCGCCGATTGAAGCTGTGATGGACAGGCTCTGGCATAGAATGCCGCACGTGAATCCAAACACCGTGAGAGGTTTGAAAGTGCAATCGTTCGAAGCAAGATTAGCCGCCATTGAGAAGAGTAACCGGCGCTGGAAGTGGATGACGTTGACGCTGGCTTTGGTGCTTTTGTCCGTCACCGGAATCGCCGCCGGCACGCCCGAGAAAGATGAAAACGTCCCCGAGGTGATTTACGCTCGCAAGTTCGTGGCCGTGAATGACCGCGGCGAACCGGTGGCCTTCATGGGCCACTCGAAGAACGTCGGTATGGTCAGCGTGGCCGGACCCGGCGGCGATTTGCTCGTCGTCGCTTCGGCGACGGACAACGGCGACGGCATCATTACGACCTACAACGACGAAGGGCATCGGCTTGTCACCATGGGCGCAAGCCATCGCGGCGACGGCCACGTTGCGATCTTCGATCAGGACGGCAAGCAGATCCTGCACCAGCCGCGCGTACAGCCGACCTCATCGGGTGCGGGCATTATCAAGCATCGGGAATAACCCCGAGCGGTCCCGCCCTTCGTGTAGGGTGTGGCGCAGCCACACGCGCTATCCAGGGCTGAGTCGCCCTGTCCCGCGGCAATCGCTTCGCGCGTGGGGCTTTCGCCCCGTTGTTCTACACAACTTTTCCGGTGGATTTCCCGGATCGCCTTCGGCCACGACTTTTGCGTAGCCCAGGCATTTATGCCTGGGAATTCGTTCAACGTGCGCCCGTTTTTCCCGATTGGCGCCTCGGGGCCGCCGACGGCGGCCGCGAGGCGCCAATCGGGGGCGGGGGGTAAACGGCTCGCGGATCCCAGGCATAAATGCCTGGGCTATGTAAAAAGCACAGCATTCACGCCCTCTCACAACGTCCGAACTGCTAACATGCGACTTGTGTAGAACAACGAGGGCTTTCGCCCAGCCCTACGTTGTCGCTCTCCATCTCGAGAATCGTCAATCTCTCAGCGCAAGCCGCGCTTCGTGTAGGGTGTGGCGCAGCCACACGCGCTATCCAGACCGAGTCGCCCTGTTCCGCGGCAATCGCTTCGCGCGTGCGGCTTTCGCCCAGCCTACGTCGGCTCGGATTTTGGCGAATTGGCGAGGCTTGCTTCCCTTGAGATAAATGGAGAAGCTGCCGGAACCTTGCCGATATCGGAAAATCTTCCAAGTTTGCGGATTATACCGTCGATACAAGCGTTGCCGATTATTACGTCCGGGCTGCGCACGCGTTGCCGCCCGGCAGCTAATCACCGGATCAGGAACGCCTCATCGATGAGCCGGCGACTTCGAGCCACTGTGACCGTCATGCTAGCAGCCATGACGGCCATTACCGGATGCACCCCGAGCAAGCCCATCTACTTGTTCGACGACAAGGATATGTCGCACTACAAGGGCATGGCCACGCAAATCGAGTATCCCGACATCGAGAACGTCCACCTGGACGACGTGCTGAACGCCAAGGCGCCATTGACCTTGAGCAACCCTGAAGCCCGCGAAATCTGGGACCTGACGCTCGAAGAGGCGATGCGCACGGCGCTGGCCAATAGCAAAGTGCTCAGGAATTTGGGCGGGTTGTTGTTCACTCCGGGTTTGCCGGCCGTGAACCAGACGATTGCTCCCACGGGCCAGTTGCTGCAACAACAAGGTCAGAACATCGCCGGGCAATCGCTCGGTCAGCCGCAAACCAGCCAGACGATCTACAATCCGGCCATTCAGGAATCGGCCACGACCGGCGGCGTCGAGGCGGCCTTGAGCCAGTTCGACGCGCAGTACAACTCGCAGCTTTTTTGGCAGAAGAACGATCATCCGCAGAACACGTTCTTTCAGGGCTTCACGCCCGCGGTATTCCAGCAGTCGTACGGCCAATACCAACAGGAAGTCGGCAAGGTCACGGCCGACGGCAGCCGCGTCTTCCTGCGCAACCACCAGATTTACAATGCGAACAACAATCGTTCGAACCAGTTTCCCAGCGCTTTCAACACCGACATCGAGGCTGAATTCCGGCATCCGCTATTGCAAGGCGCCGGCGCCGAGTTCAACCGCATCGCCGGCCCCAATAGCTCGAACGGCTTGATCGCCGGCCAAGCGACGAACACCTCGTTCTTGAATCCCAATACGATTCCCGGCACGTACAACGGCGTGATGATCGCTCGCATCAACGTGGATATCACGCTGGCCGACTTCGAGGCCGGCGTCCGCAACATGACCGGCGACTTGGAACGCGCCTATTGGGACTTGTACTACAACTATCGCAACCTGGCCGCCGTGCAGGCCGGCCGCGACAGCGCGCTGCAAACCTGGCGCAAGGTGTACGCCTTGTACGTCAACGGCAGCCGAGGGGGCGAAGCCGAAAAGGAGGCCCAGGCCCGCGAGCAGTATTTCTTGTTCCGCGCCCAGGTCGAAAACTCGTTGGGCCTGCTGTACACGGCCGAAAGCCGCTTGCGGTACATGATGGGACTGGCGCCGACCGACGGCCGCTTGATTCGTCCCGCCGACGAGCCGACGACCGCCGAGGTGCAATTCGATTGGAACGAAATTTTGCCCGAGGCGCTGACTCGCAGCGTCGAAGTCCGCCGCCAGAAATGGGTCGTCAAGCAAAACGAGTTGAAGCTGCTCGCGTCGCGAAACTATCTCATGCCGCGGTTGGACATGCAGGCCTTGTATCGCTGGTACGGCTTCGGCAACGACCTGGTGAATTACAACGGCCAGGCCTTCAACGCCAATGCCGTGGGCACCGGGGGCAACCGCGGCTCGGGCGCCTGGAACACGTTAATGGGCGGCAAGTATCAGGAATGGCAGTTGGGCTTGAACTTCACCGTGCCGATCGGTTTCCGTCTGGCGATGGCCGGCGTTCGCAATGCGGAGCTGGTCTTGGCCCAGTCGCGGGCCTTGCTGCAAGACCAGGAGTTGGAACTGGTCCACGTCTTGACCAACTCGATCCGCGACCTGGACCGCAACTACCAGGTGAGCCAAACGACCTTCAACCGTCGCGTCGCCGCGGCCAAACAGGTCGAAGCCGTCAAAGCCGGTTACGAGGCCGGAACGGTGACGCTCGACATGCTGCTCGACGCCCAGCGGCGGCTGGCCGACGCGGAAATCGCCTACTTCCGCGCCTTGGTCGACTACAACGTCGCCATCTTGCAGGTCCACTTCCGCAAAAACTCGCTGCTGGAATACAACGGCGTTTATCTGGCCGAAGGCCCCTGGCCGGCCAAGGCCTATTTCGACGCTCGCAAGCGCGCTCGCGAACGCGATGCGGCGCTATTCATCGACTACGGCTTCACGAAGCCCGAAGTCGCCAGCCGCGGCGCCTTCCCGCAGACGATGAACCAGTCCGGCGAAGTCTTCCAGAACAGCGAATTGCCTTCCGACGCGATGGGCCCGGGCGGCCCACTTTCGACGCCCAACGGATCAGGGCCGAACGGTCCCGGCGCGAACGGTCCCGGCGCGAACGGTCCCGGCGCGAATGGTTCGGGCGCGAATGGTTCGGGGGTGAACAACTCGCGGCCGAACGGTCCAAGCCCCCGTTGGCCTGGCGGCAAGCGAATGCCCTACGATCCGTCCGTGCCGGCCGAAGGAGAATCGCCGTCGCCTTCCGATGCCACGGGACCGCTTTTCGCCCCGCCGCAGACCAGCGAGCAAGCAACGTGGACCGGCGGCCGCGCCAAGTACCCCGCGCCCCGCAGCGAGTTGCGAGTGCGATCCGGGCCTGCCGCGTCGAACGCATTCGCGGCGCCCGTCGCGCCACGTGCGCCCCAAGTTCGCGCCGAGGTGCTGCGCGTCAGCCATGAGGGAGCGAGCAGGACGGAGTAAGGAGAGGGAACATAGCCTTCGAACGAATTGGTTCCCCACTTGCGGTTTCGGTCTCTCTCCTGGCTCCCGTTTTCTTCCCCCGTTGTCGCTGCGTGTGGCGAGCGGTACGATCTAGCGCATGCCGCACGCCGATCTGGTCCTCTCGGGCGAAGTCATTCTCCGCCAGCAGCAGCCTTACCCAATGCAAGGCGGGGTGCTGGAAGCCACGTTGTACTTCGACGAACTGACCACCGAGGTGATCGCCGACGGAAAGCATTTGACCGCCGATTTGCTGCTGTTGGCTTGGAAGATCAAGGGGCCCGAGCGGCTGGCGCTGGCGACCGACTGCAACCGCGCCTTGGATTTGCCCGAGGGTTCCTATATCTTCGGTCCCCAGCAGGACGGCGAACCGTTCATCAGCCACGACGGCGTCGGCAAGATGCCCGACGGCCGGGCCTTGGCGTCGAGCGTGCGCGGCATGGATCACATGGTGCGAACGTTCGCGGCCCTGACCGGGCGGCCGTTGTGGGAAGTGGTGCGGATGGCTTCGCTCACACCCGCCAAGATCGCCGGCTGGGACGGCGAGCTCGGCAGCATCGAAGTCGGCAAGCGCGCCGATCTCGTCGTGCTCGGCCGCGATCTCGAAGTCGAAGCGGTATTGATCGACGGAGCCAAACTCAGCGGATAGTGTATGTTTTTCTCCTTCGATGGCCCTGACGGCGGCGGCAAAACGACTCAGCAGCGGCTGTTTTGCGAGTGGCTGCGCAGTTCGGGCCGCGAGGTCGTCGCTTGCCGCGATCCGGGCAGCACGTCGCTGGGCGACGCGGTCCGCAAGCTGTTGCTCGATGGCGGTCCGGTTGCGATCGGCCGCCGCAGCGAAATGTTCTTGTATATGGCGGCCCGTGCGCAACTGGTCGAAGAGCTGATTGCTCCGGCGCTGGCGGCCGGCAAAACGGTCGTCTCCGATCGTTACTTGCTGGCGAACCTGGTTTACCAGGGCTACGCGGGCGGGCTCGACATCGAAGAGCTGCGGCGGATCGGCCGCACGGCGACCGTCGGCATCGAGCCGGCGCTGACCTTCGTGCTCGACGTGGCCGACGACGTCGCCACCAGCCGCCTGAACCGGCCGCTGGACCGCATGGAACAACAGGGCTCGGAGTTTCGCGCCGCGTTGCGCGCGGGCTACCTGACCGAAGCCGCGCGGAACCCCGAACGGATTGTGGTCATCGACGCCGCACGCAGCATCGACGCCGTGCAGACCGACATTCGCGCCGCCGCCCAGCGCGCTCTAAGCGAGCGCGCTCTCGACTCGCCCATCAATTCGCCGCGGACGGAGCGACTATGAGCTGGCAAGGCATCGCCGGGCACGATGAAATCGTCGAGCAGTTCCGCCGTGCGCTTGCGCGCGGCCGGCTGGCCAGCACGTTTTTATTCGTCGGTCCCGAAGGGGTCGGCAAGCGCGGTTTTGCGCTGCGATTGGCCCAATGCCTGCTTTGCCAGGAGCGGCCGGCCGAGCAGCTCGAGCCGTGCGGCCAGTGCGCCAGTTGCACGCAAGTCTTGGCCGGCACGCACCCCGATCTGCTGCAAGTGGCTAAGCCGCGCGAACGGAGCGAGATGCCGGTCGCCTTGTTGATCGGCAGCGGCGAGCGGCGGATGCACGAGGGGCTTTGCCACGATATTTCTTTGAAGCCCTTCATGGGCGGCCGGCGGATCGCAATCATCGGCGACGCCGATTTCCTGAACGAAGAAGGGGCGAACTGCCTGCTCAAAACCCTGGAAGAGCCGCCCCCGCAATCGGTGCTGATCTTGATCGGCACGAGCATCGACCGGCAACTGCCCACCATTCGCTCACGGGCGCAGATCATCCGCTTTCAGCCGCTGGCGCCCGAACTGCTGGCCCAACTGCTCGCCGAGCAAGGTCTCGTCGGCGACGCGAGCGAGGCCGAGCGCGTCGCGGCCTTCAGCGAAGGCAGCCTGGCCCGGGCCGGCGAATTGAGCGAGCCGGCAATGTGGAGCTTTCGCGGCAAGCTGCTCGAACGGCTCGCGGGGCCAACTCTCGACGGCGTTCAACTGGCGAAATTCGTGAGCGCCTTTGTCGACGAGGCGGGCAAAGAAGCGCCGCCGCGCCGCGCTCGGGCCCGGTTGGCGGTCGGATTCGTCGTAGAATTCTACCGCCAGATTTGGCGCGCCTTGTCGGGCGTGCCGTTGAGCGTGGACGACGCCGAATTGCGGGCTTGCGTGCGGCAGACCGTCGGTCGCTGGACCGCCGGACAAGAGGCCGCAGGGGCTTGTGCCGATCGTTCGCTGGAAGCGCTCGTGCATATCGATCGCAACGCGAACCAGGCGACGTGGATCGAAGCCTGGGTCGACGATCTGACGCGGCTGGCAAGCTAAGGTAGAAGCGGCATCTCTGCCGCTTTGTTTTGTAAAAGCGGCATCTCTGCCGCTTTTCAAAAACTGACTTATTGACGCCAACGCGGCAGGATGCCGCGTCTACTTCACTCGCGCCGTTGGCCGTAAAGCGTGGCCACGATTCGCCGCCCGCCGGCCCGGTCGCGATGCTCGCAAAGGTAGATGCCTTGCCAGACGCCCAGGCACAATCGCCCTTCGCGCACCGGGACGCTGACGGAACTGCCCAACAAGGCCGCCTTGACGTGGGCCGGCATGTCATCCGGCCCCTCGCAAGTATGGCGATGGGGAAAATCCTCAGGAGCGATCGCGTTGAACGAAGTTTCCAGATCGAGCGGCACGTCGGGATCGGCATTTTCGTTAATGGTCAGCGAGGCCGAAGTGTGCTGAATAAACAGGTGCAGCAAGCCGACTTCGAACTCTTTCAAGTCAGGCAGCGTATTAAGAATCTGCCCTGTAATCAGGTGAAAACCTCGGGCGCGAGGCGATAATTCTACGATGCGTTGCAGCCAGTTCATCGAAACGTCCGATGCTCGTATTTGCGGTAATTGATGGATAGAAAATCCCGAAAGCTTAAAAAACGCTCATTTATCTTGACTTTTGCCGTTCGCTCATAAGAATGGGATGCTTTGACAGACGCCGTCCCGCCTTGTTGGCAGCCCGGTTGCAGTCAATCGTCGGCCGCCCTGTTGTGGCGTCTTTGGAATGCCCTGGTGAGTTTTATTTTATCGGAAAAGTGACCGCTTAACGTATAAACCCCGTCGAGCGTCCTTCCGATTCAAGCGCCCGCGATGAGGCCCGGATCGCCAGGGAAGCGTTGTTGTTTGTTCGTGGTACGGAGTTGTTAGACAGATGCGGAACGTTTTTGATGCGATTCTAGAGTTTGGGCACGACGAAGACTTTGCTCCGGTTGAGAGCGATGAGTTTGTCCCCACCGAGGCGCCCGCCGGCTCCGCGGAGAAGTTGGAAATCATGGCTCGCAGAATTCAGATGGGCGCCCCTTTGTGGCATCCTGACGATCGAGCCGACTACAGCGGCCTGACCGGCGCCGTCCGCCCCCGCGAGTAATTCGCTCTGCTTGGCGCCGCTGACCAATTGGCCCTTGGCGTCCTGCTGCGCCAAGACCAAAGCGGACGAGACACCCAGACCTTTGACGGTCAATCGATAGCTAACGGCCGTCGTCGCCAAGCCACGCGCTTGTGTCCTTGGCGGCGACGGCCTTTTTTGTTGATTTTTCGACGACCGCCCGAAGGCGAAAAAGCTGGTCTCGTCGCCCTGAAGCGGGTAAGTTAATGGCGACGCGCGGCGGCGCACGATTTGACCGAACATTGGCTCCCTTGCGGTGGCTTGATCTGAGCGTGGGAAGCGGCGACGACGCATGATTCTGCACCGCGTCTGGAAGTTTCGGCTGCTGCTCGTCGCCTTGCTGGCGTTGATCGTGATCCATCCGTTGACCGCGGGTCAAGATCTGGCGCGATTGTGCTATCTCACGTTCTGGTCCTTCGTGCAGATCGCCACGATCTACGCAATCTCGGGTATCCGCTGGCAGCGGCACGTCGGATTGGCTCTCGGTCTGCCCTTGACGTTCGCCATGTGGAGCAGCTATGTAATTTTCAAGGAAGGCGAGACGTTCGAGCTGATCCTGTCCGGGCTGTCCGCCGCCTTTTTTACCGCCGTGGCGGTCATGGTGATGCGGCATCTGGTGACCAACGAAGTCACTGCCGATAACGTCGCCGGAGCGGTTTGCGCCTACCTTTTGCTTGGTCTGGCCATCGGACTGCTCTACGCGATCATTGAAACGCTTCACGCCCATTCGTTCCACGGAAGAGGCGAGTTGGCGGCGGAACTGGCCGATCCCGTGCGGCGCCGCTCGGCTCTGACGTACTACAGCTTCATCACCTTGACGACGGCCGGCTACGGCGATCTGACGCCGGCCACGCCTTTCACGCGAATCTTGGCCGCCATGGAGGCGGTCCTCGGTCAACTTTATCTGGCGATACTGGTGGCCGGACTGGTAGGCATTCGCGTCAGCCGCCGCGGCAACGGCGGTCCCGCTATTCGCTGACCGGCGCGCGTTACGGCAAATCGGGCGTCGTCTTTTTCGCACCATCTCGCACGCCCGCATCGCGTGAACAATAATTACAACGTGACCGATTCATTCCGCGGGCGAAGACGCCGTACAGTAACGCAGCTATGACGCGCATGACTTGGACCTATCCCGCGATCATGCTGGCCGCCGTCGCCACGGGCGTGCTGCTCAGCCGAGGGCGGCAGGCGGCGCTCGGCTTGAGCCGCGGCGAACGGTTCGGCATTGCGCTGGGCGCCTCGGCTCGCTGCAGCTATGCGTCGACGTACCGCGGGTTGATGTGCAGCGCCGCATCAAGATCCCTGAGCGCCGCGTCGAGGTCCGTTTATTTGTGCAACCGGCGCGGCCGCCATCTGCCGCCGAGCAGGCCCAGCAGTCCCATGGCGACCAGCGTGAGGCTCGCCGGCTCCGGCACGGTGCCGAGCGATCCGGGGCCCGAGGCCGGCGCGGGATCATCGAGCCCGGGCACGGCAGCGCCCTCGGTGAGCGTTTTGGCAACGAGATCATATTGAAAGAGGTTGGAATTCAAGCCCGCGATGAAGAGATTACCCTGGCCATCGGAGGTAATGCCATCCGGCGAAGGAATGCTGCCGTTCACGAGCAGCGTAGCTGCCAAGTTTGTCGGATTGATGCTCCACACGTCGTCGCTAGCCTCGGCGGTCGCGTAGAGTTTGCCGGTGAAGCTGTCGAAGGTCAGACCATCCGTGCCAAACGAAAGAGAGGCGATTTTGAGGGTCGCGCCGGTCGTAGGGTTGAGCTGCGAGATGGTTCCGAACCTGTCCGTAATGGCGAAGAGGTTGCCCGAACTGTCGTAGGCAAGGCCGCCGGGGTTGGCGCCCGTGTCGGCGAACGTGGCCAGCGTGTTGGTCGAGAGGTCCACCCGGTCGATCTTGTCGCCAAATTGCTCGGTCACGAGCAGGCTACGGCCGCCGGGATCGAGGATGAGGTCGACCGGGCGCAAGAGTCCGCTGACCAGGACCGTGTCGGAGCCGGTCGTCAGGTTCAGGCTCCTCAGGTTGCCGCCGAAGTAGTCGGTGTAGAGAATCGTGTCGTGATTGAGAAAGATCATGCTGTCGGGCGAAGAGGCGTCGACAATTTTGGTCACCGAATTCGTGCTTGTGTCAATGCTGACGATCGAGTCGTCCTGCAAGGTCGTGGCGAAGATGATTCCCGCGCGCGCCGACGTTTGCACGCCGAAGACGGCTAGCAGACTCCCGAGCAGAACGCGTCGAGCCTTTTTCCTCGAAGACATCAGCGCCTTGCCGGCTCGCGAGACGCGGCGGCGACAAAAAACGGGTTGCCTCATGGATCATCTCTCCCGAAGAAGGTCTCGAAGGAAATCCGGCCGTCAGGCGTCGTCAGCCCCCGTCCAGGCTAGCTCGGGTGCAACCGGACATACTCGCTCGACCCGATGAACCCGCTCAGAATGTCCTCGTTCGTCGCACGGCCGCCGAACTGCGCGAGCCAATAGCTCACTTCCGCGGCACTGGCGGCGCGGCCGAGATAGGTGAAGTAATCGTCCTCAATCATTTGCGCCTCGCGCTCCCCGCTCGCCGCGAAGCCCAGGGCGATGTTCGAGCGGCTCGCCCCCGCTGACAGTTCGGCTAGCCAGTAGCTCATGCCCGTCGTGTCCGCCGGCCGTCCTAGAACCACTTGGTACATCGCCTTCACCCAGCCGGAATTGGCGCCGCTGGCGTGGGCGTAGAACTCGGGCGAAGCGATGAAATCGGCTTCGATTTGCTGGTCGCTCATCCCCTGTTGCATCTGCCTTGTCCAGTAAGCGATGCCGGCGGCGTCGGGCGCGCGGCCCAGGTACGTCTGGTAGGCCGGGGCGATGACGTTCGTCGAGTAGAATTCAGCGCTGTGCGTCAAGTCGCTGGCGAACTGGGCCGGCATCAGTCCGTCGGTGATCTGCGCGGTCCAGTAGCTCAGGGCCGAGGCGTCCGGCGCGTGGTGGAGCACGTCCTGAAACGCGCTGCCGACGTACGACGCGGCGGGGCTGGCGGACCGAGCCGGCGGGTTGGTGCTGGCCGACATTACGGCGCCGGGCAACGAGTTGGCAGGGTCGCTGACGCCATCGGGCGAAATTGAATCAGTCGCGTTGACGGCCGGAACAACGGCCCCGGTGCTCCCCGAGTCGCTCGCTGCGGCACCCCCCGCCGGAGGCGACTTCTGTTCAACGGGCGGATGTGCGCCCGGCTGGCTGACCTCGTGGACCAGGCCCCAGCGTCCGCCGCCCGCCAGGAACATGCCATCGCGATCATCGGCGGCAAAGGCGAAGAACTGGTCGATCTGGTCCAACGACACGCCGTCGAAGGCCCGCACCTGCGGCAAGCTGCCTGGCCCTGGCCCTTCGGCGGCCACGATGTCGTATCGGCCCGAGCCGGTGACATCCGCCGCGGCCACGCGCACGCCGCCGTGGAAGCCCGGATCGAAGGCCAGAAAAGTCTGCAACGGCGCGCCCGTGCCGTCGAACACGCTCACCCGCGGTTCGCCGCCGGCCCCCGCGCCGACGATGATCGAGGCCGGCGGATGGCCCTGGTCGTGAATCGCGCCGGTCGCCACGTAAACCCCGCCGGTGAAACTGGGATCAAAAGCGTCGAACGAACTGGCGGGCGTATCGTTGCCCGCCAGCAGGCCCGGAACGTCAAAGACATCGACCAGCGGCGCGCCGCCCGGCCCCTCGCCGGTGACCAGACCCAGGTGGATCTGGCCGTTGCTGTTGACCACCGGCCCAGCGGCCAGACGCACGCCGCCGGTGTAGCCTGAGCCGTAGGGCTGGAACTGGGCGAGCAGTGCGCCCGTTTTGCCGCTGAAGATATCGACCCATCCCTGCCCCCCGGCGCCCTGGGCGACGATCAGATCGGCGTAACCGTCGCCGTTGAGGTCGGCCGAAGTCACGTACAAACCGCCGTGGAAACCGGGGAAGGGATCGAACCACCCCAGCGGCCCGGCGAGCTGCTGGCCGGTGAAGCCGTCGAAGACCTGCACGAGCGAATCGCCCGACGAATTGCTGCCAGGCCCTTGGGCGGTGATGATGTCGGGGATGCCGTCGCCGTTCACGTCGCCGACGGCGACGCGGACGCCGCCGAGAAAGCTGGGATCGAACGGGTGCAAGTCAAACTTCTGGTCGCCGGTCTGCGCGTTGTAGACCTTCACTTCCGGGCTGCTGCCGGCGTCGCTGCCGGCGACCAGCAAGCCGATGGGCGTGGGCGATTGGATGCCGCGGTAAGAGACGATCTCCGAGGAGCTACCCTCGAACGTGAAATAGCCGGCGTAGGCGCCGGTGGGATGATCGACGACCGTGCCGTTGGCATTGCTCACCGTCAAGCTGTTGCCGGGGGCGCCGAAACTCGGATCGCCGTTGATGTTGTACAGCAATCCAGACCTGGGAGTGACGGTGATGCTGCTGCCGACCTGGCCGCCGGTCGCGTTGAAGAAATAGGCGTTGGGCAGGTCGACGGTGACACGGCTGGTGTCCGTGTACTCGTACTTGATGGCCGCCGGCGCCAGACCGGTGATTGCGCCCCAAGGGTCGGAATCGCCGCTGAACGGCGAGGACGTGTTCCCGACGATCACCGTTCGCGTCCTGGTATCGCTCGTGTCGTTGAGATTGATCGTGTTGAAGGCCGGGGGATTTTCAAGGTTGAGAGCGCCCTGAATCCCTTGCACGCTGCCGTTGTTGCCCACGTTGATCGTGGCGTAGTGGCCCCCAATAAGATTGGTAGGGGCGCCGGTTTGCAGGACATTGAGCGTGTCGCCGCCGTTGCCGCCGTCAATGGTGATGCTGGCGGTGTCGGGGTACTCGTAGTTGATGGCTGCCGGCGCCAAGCCGGTGACGGCGCCCCACGGATCGGCGTCACCGCTCAAAGGTGAGGGGGTGTTCTGCAGAGAAACGGTGCGGGCCGTGGTGTCGCTGCTGTCGTCCAGATTGATCGTGTTGAAGGCCGGCGGATTTTCCAGGTTGAGCTGGCCCTGGATGCCCTGCAGGCTGCCGTTGTCGCCCACGTTGATCGCGTCGAAGAACCCGCTGCTGTCGGTGACGGTCGTGGGCACCGCAAGAGATTCAATGTTGACGGCGTCATTTTCGCCGCCGCCGGCCACGAGGATTTGAGAAAGGCTGGAGGCTGGGCCGCTCGCGGTGTTTGTTCCACTCCCCGACCATGCGCCCGAACCGGTCCCCAGGATATTGATGGGCTCGGCACTGTCGTGGAACGTGTAGGTTCCATTGGTCAAGGAAATGGTCAAGTCGCTGCCGATGCCGGCACTTGCGTAGTACGCCAGGGAACCGGTGCTGTCGATGCTCAGCGTGGAAAGAACGGCGCGCAGTTCCAGCAGTTCGACGCGGCGAAGCGCGGCCGTTCGTTGCTGCGGCTTCCGGCGTCGCACCGCCTGGTGAATCTGCGGTTCGTGGAGCCGACGCGGTCGCCATCGGCCGCCGAGCAGGCCCAGCAGCCTCCCAAAGTGCATGCCTGGAGCCTTATCGACCGAAGGCATTCGCGCGTTGCCGGCGCCCGAGACACGCCCGTGACACAAGACAGGTTGGCTCATCGATCGTGTCTCCCGAAGAAGGTCTCGAAGGAAATCCGGCCGGCAGCCCCCGACGATGGAAGGCGCCGCCGGACATGTCCTCAGGGATTCGCTGCCCCCCCCTTAAACACGAAAACCTGCCGATTTGGCGCCGCGGGGCCGAATGTCGCGCCGTAAGCCATTGGCGAAATGGCCTTTATAGATTTCCGACCCAATGATTGAATCGCCTGCCCGGCGTGCCTACACTGGAAATCCTCTTTCGTCGCGTGCGCTTTTCGCGTGGTTCCGGGTTTAGGGTCCGGCAGGATGAGCAATCGTGGTGCGAACATCCTGCGCTGGTTGTTGTCGGCGCGTGCCGGGTCGCGGGAGGCCCTGGGCGAGTCGCTCCAGGCCTGCCGGCCCTACCTGCTGCGCGTCGCCAACAGCCGGATCGACCCGAAGCTGAAAGCCAAGGGCGGCGCGTCGGACGTGGTCCAGCAGACTTTTTTGGATGCTCAACGTGGTTTCGATGGTTTTACCGGCGACAAAGAGGCCGATCTGTTGCGCTGGCTGCGCACGTTGCTGTTGCACAATCTCGCCAACTTCAACCGCGATTTCCGCCGCGCCGCCAAGCGGCAAGTCGACCGCGAAGTGGCGCTCGACCAGAACGCATCGGCGAGCGGCTGGTTGGCGCTGGCCGGCCGCGATCCGACGCCAAGCCGGCAGGCGCTGCAAACGGAGGATGCCCAGCGAGTACAACGAGCTTTGGCCCGCTTGCCCAAGCGGCTCCGCCGCGCCGTCGAACTGCGGCACCAGCAGCAGTTGACCTTCCAGGAGATCGGGCGGCGGCTGAGGCTCTCGACCAGCGGCGCACGAGTTTTATGGAAGCGGGCGGTCGAGCGTTTGGCCGAGGAATTGGAAGCGATGCGATGAACGACGAGCTGCGGCCGCCGGTTGAAAAACAATTTACGCGGTTGCTGGCGGCTTGCGACGAAGCTTTGGCGCGGGGGACGGCAGCCGAGCTGGCTTCGGCCGAGGCGCCTGCCGAGTTGCGGCCTCGCTTGGAGCGGGCTTTGAGTTGTCTGGAACAACTCGAGCGTGTCTGGCCGCGGCGGCCTTCGTCGGCCTGCGACGACGCGCCGCTTGCCGGCGCAGCACAAACGACGCGCGCCAGCTCGCCGGCGCCGGCCGCGCCTGCCTCGTCGGAAGCGACGTCCGGCGGCCGCCGCCACGAGCGTCGCCGCGCGCGAGTACCCGGTTATGAAATCCTTGGCGAACTCGGGCGCGGAGGCATGGGGGTCGTGTACCAGGCCCGGCAGGTGGCGCTGGGCCGGATGGTGGCGCTGAAGATGATCCTGGCCGGCGAGCAAGCGGGCCTGCCGGAGCTGGCGCGGTTCCGCGCCGAGGCCGAAACGGCCGCCTGCCTGCAGCACGGGAACATCGTGCAAATCTACGAGGTGGGGGCGTACCGCGGCCGCCCGTACCTGGCGTTGGAATTGGTCGCCGGCGGCAACCTGGCCGTCCGGCTCCAGGGCCAGCCCTTGGCGCCGCGCGAGGCGGCGCAAGTCGTGGAAACCCTGGCTCGCGCCATCCATTACGCCCATCAGTGCGGGATCGTGCATCGCGACCTGAAGCCGGCGAACGTGCTGCTCACGCCCGACGGAACGCCGAAAATCGGCGACTTCGGGCTGGCCAAGCGTCTCGTGGACAACGTGCGTCACACGCGCAGCGACGCCATCCTGGGCACGCCCGCCTACATGGCTCCCGAGCAAGCCGCCGGCCGATGGCACGAGGTGGGTCCCGCAGCCGACATTTACTCTCTCGGCGCCATCCTTTATGAGTTGCTCACGGGGCGGCCGCCGCTCGAGTCGGCCGCCGCGCTGGAAACGCTGCGTCAGTTGGAATCGCAGGCGCCGTTGGCGCCCCGACACTGGCAGCCCGCCGTGCCGCGCGATTTGGAAACGATTTGCCTGAAGTGCCTGGAAAAGGCGCCCCGACAGCGCTACGCCAGCGCCGCCGCGCTGGCCGACGACCTGCGATCGTTCCTGCTCGGTGAACCGATCGCCGCGCGACGCATCGGTCCGCTCGAGCGTTCCTGGCGTTGGTGCCGGCGCAAGCCGGCATGGGCGCTGCTGGCGGGCGTTGTTTCCTGCACCCTGCTGGCGATTGCTGTCGGCAGTCCGATGGCGGTTCTCTGGATGCGCGGCCAGCGCGACGCGGCCCTGGCGAGCGAACGGAAAGCCGTGCGCGCCGAGCGGCGTCGGGCGGAGCAACTGTGCGAATCGTACCGCGCCCAGGCCGAGGCGGGCCGTTTGAACGGTCAAGCGGGACGGCGCGTGCGGGGACTGAAGTTGCTCCAGCGCGCGGCCGCGATTCAACCGTCGGTCGATCTGCGCAAGGAAGCCATCGGCTGCCTGGCCCTGGACGACTTGCAGTCGGAGACGGAATGGTCGAACCAATCTGCAGAAATGACGTTCGTCACGTTCGACGCCCGGCTCGAGCGTTATGTCTTGTCCGATGCGCAGGGCAATCTCAGCGTCCGGCGCGTCGTTGATAACCAGGAGTTGATGGCGGCGCCAGGTCCCGGCAGCCGCGCTTGGACGGTTGGGTTCAGCCGCGACGGGAGGTTCCTGGCCAGCCGCAACCATCCGCCGCATCAAGAACGCTTCGACATCCGAGTCTGGGATTTGAGCGCGCCCGGCCGACTGGCCGCCCCGCGGCAATTGCATGGCAAAGTGTGGGATTTTCACCCCGACCGAGGCATGCTCGTCGTCGGCGCCGACGACGGAAGCCTCTGGTTGCACGACCTGGACGGGCAAACCGAGCCGAAAGTCCTCCGTCCATCCGATGGCGTCGTGCCCAACTGCCTCTGCTTCGATTCGACCGGCCGACGCGTGGCGATTTCGTGCGGGTTCAACCGCCGCACGGGCGAAACGCAGCCCGACGTGCGAATCATGGAAATCGACGCGCCTGCCCGAAGCTGGGTGCTGCGGCGCCGCAAGTCGGTCGATGAGGTCGCGATCCGCGGCCTGGCGTGGAGCGATGACGGCCGCCGCTTGGCCGCGGCCTGCGGCGATGGCCGCATCGCGCTGTGGAGCGTTGCGGAGCCCGGCGACGAGCGATCCGACCAGGCCGAGATGGTTTTGGACGGCCATACGGCCGCGGCTATCTGCGTCGCCTTCAGCCACGACGGCCGATTGCTGGCGAGCACCGGCTGGGACGATGCGCTGCGCGTGTCGGATTCGCAGACGGGCCAACAACTGGTCGAGACGTTCGCCGGCCCCTGCCAGCCCCGGTTCGACGCTGGGGACCAGCGGCTTGGCTTTGCGGTTGATGGAGCGAACGTCGCGGTATGCCGGATCGTGCGCAGCCGCGAGTACCACACGTATGAGTTGCGGACTCGGCAGGGGAACGGCCCCTGTTGCGTCGATGTCAGCCCGGACGGCCGGAGCCTGGCATTCGCTTCGACGGACGGTGTTTATTTGTTCGACGCCTCGACCGGCCGAATGTTGGCCGAGTTATCCGCCGCGCCTACGGCCGCCGTGGCGTTCGCTCCCGAAGGCGGGGCGTTGTGTGCGGCCGGCGGCGCCGGGCTGTTCCGCTGGCCGCTGGAGAGAGTCGGCGCCGGTGGGAATGAAGAGTTGCGAGCGGGTCCGATGGAAACGTTGCGCAGCGGCGCGTCGGGGGCGGAGTGGACAATCGACGGTTTCGCCCCCCGCTGCGACGGACGGCGCTGGGCAATCATCGAGAGCAACGCGGCGGGCAATCGGCGGCGCGCCGTTTTGATCCGCGCGGAAGGAACTGGCGAACCGCTCGTTCTTGCGGATGAAACGGATCCGGAGTACGACCGCTGTTTGGACTGGGTGAAGGTTTCGCCGGATGAGAAATGGGTGGCCACGGGCACTTGGCTCGGGTCGGGCATCAAACTCTGGAGCGTGTCCACGGGCCGTCTGGTCCGTTCGTTGCACGAGCCCAACGCTCAATTGGATTTCAGCCCCGACGGTCGCTGCCTGGTGACCGGAAATGCCAAGCGCTATTGGTCGCAAGATTTGAAAACGGCCCGCCCCGGCCCGATCGACCGTCCCCGCGAACGGACGGGACTGCCCGGCCCGGCGGCCTACAGCGCGGATGGCAAAATGCTGGCGATCGCTCACGAATTGCGTGAAGTGCAACTGGTCGACGTGCAGACCAACCGGGAATTGGCCACCTTGCCGACCCCGCGACCGACGGTCGTGCTCGCACTGCACTTCAGCAGCGACGGTAGCCGGCTGATCGTCATCTGCCGCGGCGGCGTCGTGCAGGTGTGGGAGTTGGGCTTACTGCGCCACGCGCTGCGGAACCTGCAGCTCGACTGGTCCTCGGCGCCGCTGAGCGCAGGAATTTAGCGATCCAGGTTCGACAACTCGGCGGCTACTTCGGCGTCGAGACGGCCAAGTGGGCGTTGGAGATTCGCGTCAAGACGGGCGACAGCTTCGCCGTGCCCGTGGCGGCGGCTGTGGCCGTCGGCCGGCTGGCCTGCTTCTCGGCCGGCTGCTGCTACGGCACGCCCACTTCGCTGCCGTGGGGCTACGACTTCGGCGACGGTCCGCGGCATCCGACGCAGCTCTATGAAGCGGCCTTTCACTTTTGCGCCGCGATCGTGCTCGACCAATTGCAACGCCGCGGTCTGTTTCGCGGGCAGCTCATCAAGCTTTACATCATCGCCTATCTCGTCTATCGCTTCGCCACCGAGTTCATCCGCCCCGAAGAGCGGCTCTGGTTCTCGCTCACCGGCTATCAATGGGCCTGTCTGGCGCTGATTCTGGTGTTTGCGGCGTTCTGGTTTCGCGATCGCAAGCTCGTCTCGGCGCAATAGACGTAGGGTGGGGCGCAGCCCCACGCGCAAACCATCGTGAATAGCGCATGGGGCTGCGCCCCCACCCTACGCACTTAAACCACGGATTTCACTGATCGCACGGATTCAAAACGCCGCCGCGAGCTGGTGAGAGAATTAGATTGCCGCCGTTCGTGCAGTGCATTCGAAAGTCTCACGCGAAGGCGCGCAGATACGGTTTACGACGTTTGTTCAGGCGATCTCTTGCGCCACCTGCGTTGAAGTCGCCGCGCCTGCTGCGCAAGTCTCGTCAGCAGCCAAAGGGTGAACCCCAAGATTCCGCCGTTAAGAAACGCCCAGACAGTCACAAGCCCCGTTCGTCCAATGTGCCCGCTTATACCGTTCCCCCAAAACAAAGCCGTATTTTCAGGCACAGGCGCAAACGGCGCCGCAACGAAGTACAGGGCGGTGGAGCATACGCTGCTCATTATTGCCGGTGCTAGCACCGCCGAGCAGGGCGCCAAGCAGGTCCATCTTTTACGACGGATAAAACCAACGATCGCCGCGCCATACATGAACGCCGGAAATCCGTTCCCACGCCCCCAGTGCTCAAATCCAAGGTAGATCGCGATGATCGATATCACGACCATTACGGAGCGAAGGCTGAATTGCCACCGCACGTTTTGTCGGCCAGGGGCATGCATTTCCCGTAACCACCCTGGATCGAGGCGTCTTCGAGGCAGGCAGGAATGCCTGCCCTACTGGGCGCCGATCGCTTGGGCCTGCTGGTGAACCTCTTTGACGATCAATTCCTCGACCGGGGGCGCCCAGATCGAGGGCTGGCCGTAGTAGACCATCGAGCCGCCGCCTTCGTAACCGCCTTCGGTGAGCACGCGACGCGAAGGGATATAGGCCATCACGTCGTTCGCGTAGCCGGCCACCCAGGTCCGCTCGCGGCCCAACTCGATCTTGAGCCGCACGGCGTAATCGACCACCACTTCGCCGCCCAGCGTGACGAACAGCAACTCGTCGCCCAGCCGCCAGGTTTGCACGGGATACGGGTAAGTCGGCCGCAGCGGTTTGCCGGCGGCGATTTTGCCGAGCAACAGTTTGGCCCGGCCCGCTTCGAACTTGTTGCCCGACGCGGCCGTCTGTTCCAGTTCGGCTTGCGTCGGCAGCTTTTCGAACGGCAGTTCGATTTCGGCGTAGGCCGTGGCCAAGTCGCCCTCGATCGGCCGCATGATGCCGGCCAGCGTGCGGTCGACCGCGTCGGCCAACTCCTGGCCGTAGTGCTTGGATAGCTCGACTTCTCTCCGCGGCAGCGGGTTTTGATCGGCGCCGCAGCCGGCCCAGAACAAGGCCACGGCGTCGGGATGCGACTCTTCGAGGGCCAACTGGGCAAACCCAGGGTAGTCGCCCGACCATTGATAAAAGCCCATTACCGTGGCGTGGCAGGCGTAGCCGAACACGACCGCCTTCAACTTGCCGTCGCCGTCGCGGACCGAGAGCACCGGCACGTCGTAATCGACCGGCCCGACTAAGCGGCCTTGCTCGCGGAGCTGGGGGACGTCGGTTTCTTTATTATTGCGGCGGTTGACGGCGAACGTCGCCTGGCCGGCGCCCCAGGCGATGGTCGCCGGCGCCAGCCGTTCGATGGCTTTGCCGACCAGCGCCGTTACTTTTTGTTCGAGCGAGGCCGCGTATTCGCGCACCAGCTTGTGCTGGGTTTCATCAATCGCGTACATGGCGATCAGGTTTTCGCCGACGACCGGCCCGCAATGCGTGTGAGAAGAGGCCAACGCTGTCTGCTCGCGCTTCAGGCCGTACTTTTTGTCGAGCCCGTCGCGGATGCGCAAGCCCAGATCGCGATCGATGCCGACCAGATCGAGCGTGACGAGCGCCGCGCGCTTGCCCGACGGATCTTCCAGCACGATCGCCTTGGCCCACAGGTCGATCAGCTTGCCTTCGGCCGGCTTGTCGCGGGCCCCATAGCCCGACATCCACATCAGCTTTTCGGGCGTGATGACCGTTTTGGCGGCGCCGGCTTTCCAGCCTTCGGCGAAAGCCGATACTGGAAAGAGGGCGAAGAGCGTCAGCGCCATCGCAAGCGGCAAGCGAATCAACGATTTCATGATTTCCGCGTTGTTGTGAACGCGCCTGGGGGCGAGGAAACGGGCGTTTGGAGCTGCGAGATTTTGGGAACGCTAATCTTCGCTAATCAACATTAATTTAATACTGTCTCAAAGAAAAAGCATTAGCGTGAATCAGCGCCAATTAGCGTTCCCTTCTTCCGTCAATCATTTCAAGGACAGTAAATATGCGATCAGATCAGCCATTTCTTGCTTGTTGAGCTGTTTCTCGACCCCCTCGGGCATCAGCGATTGACCAGTGCCGCGCAGTTCGTCGATGTCGATCCGCAGCACCGTGTCGGTGGCGTTCTCGGCCCGCTTGAGCGTGACGCTGGTGGCCGTTTCGGCGGCGATCATGCCGGTGATCGTGCGGCCGTCGTCGGTGACGAGCGTGTAGTTGACGAACTGGGGATTCACCTCGCGGCTGGGGTCGAGCATGTTCACCAAGATCGCTTCGGCGCCGCGAGATTGGATCGTGGCCAGGTTCGGGCCGATCTCGTAGCCGACGTCGCCGACCTTGTGGCAGGCGGCGCAGACCTTCTTGAAGGCCAGCTTGCCGCGCACGGCGTCGCTGGGCATTTCCAACACCTCGCGATGCGCATCGACCACGTCCTGCCGGCGGCCGAGCTTGAGCCCGGCCAACAACTTTTCGGCCTGGGCGCGAATCTCCTCGTTCTTGTGCGCGGCGAGCTGCTTGAGCCGCGCGGGATCGACGTCGCCGGCGCTCACCTCGCCGGCTGCGATCGCCTTGAGCAGCGCCAAAATGCGTTCCGGCCGGGCAAAGAGCGTTTCGGCGGCCTGCACGCGCAGCCGCGGGCTCAAGGTCGGCCAAGCCGCCAGCACCAGTTCGGCTACGCCCGGCTCGCTGAAGCGAGCGAGCGTCGCCAAGGCCGCCACCTGCACGTCTTGCGGCTGCCGGTTGTCGAGCAATCCAGCCAGAATCTCCTGGCCGTCGGCGAAGGCGCCGAGCGAGAGCGTTTGCACGGCCTGGACGCGCGCGGCGAGAGGCGCCTCGGCGTCGGCGGCGGCCTTGCGCGCTGCGACCAATAGCTCTGCGAATACCTGGGCGGCCTTGCCCCCAGGATCGGAAGCCAGCACTTCGCTCAAGGGGCTGCCGCGCTGCGCGAGGCCCTCGCTCAAGCCGCGCACGATGGCCGCGGCCGCGGCATGTTCCTGGGCCGGAACGCCGCCGAGCGCCTTGAGCACGGCGGCGATCTCGGCCTGGCGATTCGACGCGCCGGTTTGGCGGGCCAGGTCGGCCAGTAGCACTCGCCCGGCCGAACTGCCGCGAAACTTCTCATCGGCTGCCAATTCGGCGAAAACCTGCCCGGCGCCTTGGGCCAGCGAACTTTCGATCGCCAGCCGCATCCAGCGATCGCCCGCGTCGCGCCGCGCCAGCTTGGCCAGCGCTTCGAGCCGGGCGGCGTCTTTCAGTTCGCCCAGCGTAAAGGCCAATTGGTAGCGCACGCGAAGGTCTTCGTCGTCGGTCATGGCCAGCAGTTTTTCGCGAACTTCCGCGGAATTGCTCCCTCTCCCTTTGGGAGAGGATTCCAAGACGCGCTCGGCCAGCTTGATTGCGTGTTCGCGCACGCCGGGCTGTTCATCATCAAGCGCCCGCAGAACCACCGCCGGCTGCAAGGCGTCGAGGCCGGCCAAGGCATACAGCGCGTGCATCCTTCCGAGCGGCGACTTCGACTCAGCGGCAAGTTTTTCCAGCGGCTCGATCGCCGCGCGGTCTTGCCGTTCGAACAGCAGCCGGGCCGCCGTTTCGCGATGCCAGGCGTTAGGATGCTCGAGCGTCGCGACCAGTTCGGCGGTCGCAGCGCCGCTCAGCCGCGGCGGCTTGCGCTGCTCGAAGCCATCGGGTACAACGCGATAAATTCGCCCGCGATCGCGGCCGCTGGTCAGGTCGAGATGCCGTTTGATGACCGGCGGCAAGCTGGCCGGATGCTCGATCACCTCGCGGTAGACGTCCATGATATAGAGCGTGCCGTCGGGCGCGTTGGCGAACTGGGCTGGCCGGAACCAGATGTCGGTCGAAGCCACGAACTCGCTCTTGTCGTCAATTCGTCTGGCGATGAATTCCAGGCCGTTGGGCTCCAGCTTTTTGCGATGCACCAGGTTGCTGCCCACGTCGCCGACCACGGCCAGTTCATACGGCTGTTTCGGCCAGGCGTCGCCGCGATAGATCGTCACGCCGGTGGCGCCGGTGAAGTAACCGGCCGGCCGGCCGCCCCCTTCGACCACGCCCGGTACGGCGCCCGAGGCTCGCAGCCGCGTGCGCACGATCCGCCACGGCTCGACCGGGCTGACACGAAACACCTCCGCTTGCGGGCCGTCGGCCGCGATGCTGATCCGCGGGCTGGGCGAACTGAGATACGGATTGCGGGCCAGGTAGCGGTCTTCGAACATCACCTGCTGAATGTGATCGCTGTTGGAGCAGACGAACTTGCGGCCCCAATCGTCGAAGCTCATACCGTGCTGGGCGCCGCCGCTGGTGACGCCAAACGCTTTCGTGCGCGGGTCGAAGGCGAAATCGCGGCCGTTGACCGTGACGGGCGCCGCCTGCGGGTCGTCGGCCGGCGTGATCTGGCCGCCCGAACTGCTCGTGGCGCCGTGAATGCGGTTGTCGAGGCCCCAGGCGAACGTGTTCAACAGCCCCTGCACGTTCGACTTGCCGAAGCCGGTGAACGCCTTTTGGCGAACGTCGGCCTTGCCGTCGCCATCGGTATCTTTGCAAAAGAAAATGTCAGGAGCGTCGCCGATGAACACGCCGCCGCCGTAGCAGATCACGGCCGTCGGCCACGAGAGCTTGTCGACGAACACGGTGCTCTTGTCGAAGCGGCCGTCGCCGTCGACGTCTTCCAGCAACCGCACCTGGCTGAGCAGATCGTCGGGCTCTTCGGAATAGCCGCGCATCTCGACCACATACAGCCGGCCGTCTTCGTCGAAGCACATCGCCACCGGATCGTTCACCAGCGGCTCGGCGGCCAACTGCTCGATGCGAAAGCCCGGCTGCACGCGAAACGTCTTCAAGGCGTCGGCCGGCTCGACGGCCGGAATCCGCGGCAGCTCGCCCGAGTAATCGGCTTCGGGGGGGGGTTCTTTGGCCGGCTTGTCGGCCCCCATTGCGGGCCGCGCGCCGCACGGCGCCAACAGCAGGGCCGCGAGAACGAATTGCAATCGAAAACGCTCGGCAAGCGTCATGGTTTCTTTCCTGAAAGACATGGGAAAACTCAGCGGGCGCACGGCCCGAGGCAGGCGGGGATTAAACGAGCGGGGCATATATCGCCGCCGTCGAAGCTTGATCGATCGTACCTGCCCAATTCACGGCGAGCAAGTTTTGACGGGCGGTAATCTAAGTGCGATTCCACTGGCACGGTTATCAAAATCTGCTTCCGGGTTTCGATTTGCCCTCGCCTAACCTCTCCCAGAGGGAGAGGGATGCGAGGCGCCTTACGCCTTTGCCGCCCGTCCCCTAAAATGACCGCAAGAACTTGGAGGGCGCTATGCAGCAGACGGCCGTTTTTCCGGGGCGATATGTCCAGTCCGATAATGCTTTGGCGTTGCTGGGCGACGAGATCGCTCGGCTGGGCCGGCACGCATTGCTGATCGCCGGCGGCTCGGCCGCGCGGTCGATCCTTCCCGAACGCCTGCCGGCCTGGCGAGAAAAGTTCCGCGTCGCCGTCGAGCACTTCGGCGGCGAATGCTCGGAGCCGGAGATCGAACGCCTCGAAAAAATCGCGCTCGGCCAAGGTTGCGACGTGGTCATCGGCATGGGCGGCGGCAAGGTGATCGACGCGGCCAAAGCGGTGGGACACGCGGCGAAAGCCCGCGTGGCCATCGTGCCGACGATCGCCTCGACCGATGCACCGACGAGCGCCGTGGCCGTGATCTACGACGCGGCGGGCGCGTTTTCCCATTACGAGTTCCTGCCGCGCAATCCGGACCTGGTGCTGATGGATACCTCGGTCATTGCGGCGGCGCCGGTGCGGTTTCTGGTGGCCGGCATGGGCGACGCGCTGTCGACCTGGTTCGAGGCCGATTCGTGCCGGCAGGCCCAGGCGCCCAACCAGTGCGGCGGCGTCGGCACATTGGCGGGCTACGCAATCGCTCGGCTCTGCTACGACACGATCCTTGAATACGGCGAAGCGGCGGTGATGGCCTGTCGGATGAAAGTCGTCACGCCCGCGTTGTCGCACGTGGTCGAAGCCAACACGCTGCACAGCGGCCTGGGGTTCGAGTGCGGCGGCCTGGCCTCGGCCCATTCGATCCACAACGGGCTGACGCAACTGGCCGGCACGCACGATTTTTATCACGGCGAGAAGGTGGCCATCGGCGTGCTGGCCGGGCTGTTTCTTGCCGACCGGCCGAAGAGGTTGATCGAAGAAGTTTACAACTTCTGCGAGAAGGTCGGTTTGCCCACGACCTTGGCCCAGATCGGTTTGCCTGGTGTGACCGATGACGACCTATGGATCGTCGCCCGCCGCGCTTGTGCGGAAGGCGAAACGATGCACCACGAGCCATGCCACGTTTCGCCGCAGGCCGTGCTGGCGGCGCTGAAGACGGCCGATGCGTATGGGAAGCGACGCAGGAGTCCAGCCGGCGCCGAATGCCAAGTGTCATCATGAACGAACCCCAGAACGAACGCCTGGTCGTCGGCGTCTCCGGCGCCACGGGAATCGTGTATGCCGTGCGGGCGCTCGAAGTGCTGCGTGCTCTGGGCATCGAAACGCACCTAGTCGTCAGCCGCGCGGCGGACCTGACGCGCGCTTACGAAACGGATCTCAGCAAGGAGGATCTCGCCGGACTGGCCGACTACGTTTACAACGTCGCGGATGTGGGCGCCCCGATTTCGTCGGGTTCGTTCCTGACGCTCGGCATGCTCATCGCGCCGGCGTCGATGCGGACGGTCGGCGAGATCGCGACGGGCGTAACCTCGTCGCTGTTGACGCGCGCCGCCGACGTGATGCTCAAAGAGCGCCGCCGTTTGGTGCTGATGGTTCGCGAGGCGCCGTTGAACTTGATTCACCTGCGCAACATGGCGACCATCACCGAAGCCGGCGGAACCATCTTTCCGCCCGTGCCGAGTTTTTACTGCCGGCCCACGACGCTGGAGCAAATCATCGATCAATCGGTCGGCCGGGCCCTCGATCAGTTCGGCATCCACACCGATCTGTTTCCGCGCTGGGGAGAAGAACTCCGCAACAAGGTCAACCAGGCAGGCAGGACGACTTAGATGAACGTTCACAAGCAGGCGACTCCCGACCATCCGATTCACGAACTGATTGCGCGGCGCTGGAGCCCCTATGCGTTTGCCGACCGAGCTGTGTCGGACGACGACTTACGGTCGATTTTCGAGGCGGCGCGTTGGTCGGCCTCTTCGTACAACGAGCAGCCGTGGCGCTACATCGTGGCGACGAAAGCCAACCCGGCCGAATTCGGGCGGCTGCACGCCTGCCTCGTTGAAGGGAATCAACCCTGGACAAAGGCGGCGCCGGTGCTCGCGCTGGGCTGCACCGTTTTGAATTTCGCCGCCAACGGCAAGCCGAACGCCGCCTCCGTCCACGATCTCGGCCTGGCCAGCGCCACGCTCACGTTCGAGGCGACCGTCCGCGGGCTGTTCGTGCATCAGATGATCGGCATTCTGCCCGACAAGGCCCGCGAAACTTACAACATTCCCGAAGAGGTGCAGCCTCTGACCGCTCTGGCGATCGGCTATCTTGCCGATCCGAGCGTGCTCGCCGAGCAATACCGCCAGCGCGACTTGGCGCCGCGGCCGCGGAAGAAGCTGGCCGAATTCGTCTTCAGCGGAACGTGGGCGGCGCCGGCGGAACTGGCGAAGTAGCCTATGCGACGCGTGTTGGGCTTGGGGAACGAATCCTAGCTGTCAAGCGTGATGAGACAGTTGCTCGCCGACAATGGCAGCCGACATTTGAATCACGAAAACGCGAAAGAGCGAAAACACGAAAGGACCGGGCCAGAGTCGAACTAGAAACGGCTTTCAGCGGTGCTTTTTTTGTTGCCTTTAACCAGTCTTGCCTTTTCGTGTTTTCGCCCTTTCGCGTTTTCGTGATCTTCCGGCGTCAGGCATCATCATCTTGCGCCGAAGCCCGGCGAAGTTCGGTCGACGATATGTCGGCTCGAAACGCCGCCTCGGGCACTTCATCGCAAAGGCGCCGCAACGCCTCGGGCAACTCCAGGTCGCCGAGCGCGGCGTAGCCGCCGGCCAGTTGGCGGCCGAAGACCAGAAACCGGCATTGCTGCGCGGCCAGCCGTTCGATCGCTTCGCGGCAGGCCGTTTCGCTGGCGTAGTATTTTGCCTCGGCGATGCGGGCGATCGTGTCGGCGCCGACCAAAAACGTTACCGGTGCGAAGATCGCCGCTTTTTCCACGAAGGTCGCGGCCGTGGTGAACCAAAGTTTCTCGCTCGGGCCGAATTGCTCCGCCCGCCGCTGCATTTCCAGAAAGTCGAGCGGCGGCTTGTCGACGTTGACGATGGAGATCTCGAATTCCACCGGAAGTTTCAGCCGTTCGGCCGCGACTCGGGCCATCCGCTGGTGGCCATCGTGCAACGGATTGAACGCGCCGGCGAAGATCACGCGGCGCCGACGTTGCGCTGCTTCGCCAGGCAACGGAATTAACTCGCCTTGTGTGTCGGCGCAAGCGATCCGACCGGCTAATAAATCCTGCCACGCCAGAGGGGCTTCGGCGCGAGCCGAGACGATCTGCCCGGCGGGAGTCAAGGAAAGATCGAGCCGTTCGTCGAGCCCGCACGCTTCGGCGATCAGATTGAGCACGACCGCCGCCGCAAGCTGCTCTTCTTCCAAGCGGCTGCGGAGTCCTTTGGTCAGTTCGAGCGATTCGACCAGGGTGAGCGATGCGGTCTGCAAGGCCGCGTGCAGCCGGTGCGCGCCGCGCTTCGGCCGGTCGCTGGCCAGACTGGCGGTGCAGCCCACTCCCGCCAACGCACGCGGCGGCGAAGTTGCACTCGCCGGCTCGGCGAATCGAATCGCCCGCTGGTAGGCCGCCATCGCCATGGCGCGGGCCGTTCGATCGTCGCAGAAATGTTCGGGCGTCGCGCCAAGCCAATCCGTCAAGGCGGCGGCCGAATAGGGTACGACCGCTTCGAGGACGGTGCGCGAAGCGCCGGGAACTTCGAGCAAGGCCGAGACCGCCCGGCTGCCGCCCCCCGTGACTGCCAGCACCAGTTCGAGCGGCGCCGCGTGAATGGCGCGAATGAATTCTTCCGACGCTTCAGCAGGCATGGCTGCGACTCCGCGGGAATTCAGTCTCGGCGAGCTGGATTGCGATAGAGAATCTCCGCCAACAGCGCGAGCGAGCCGCGTTCGCCCGGCTTGCGCTCGAAATGCCACTCGCGGTGCGTGGGCACGAATTCCTCGTTGAACGGCCAGGGATCGAACGGCGGGTAGCCGAGGGCCGCGGCCAGCTTGCTCGAATCCATCGAAACGTCGCCGGCCCGCGGCGGGATCGGCCCGGCGGCGTGTCGCGGGCAGCCCATCAGGTGCTCGGGCGCGTAGCCGCCGACGCGGTTGATGACCTGCGCGATTTCGTACAAGCTCATCCGCCGGGGGGCGCCGGCATGAAACAGCCCGCTCAACGGCCGCGACAGCACCGCGTCGTAAAGCTCGTTCAGGCAGTCGGTGTAGGTCGGCGTGCGAATTTCGTCGAAGTAGAGCGTGGCGGGCTTCGACTTCTTGAAGCGAGACTGAATCCAATCGATCGCCCCAGCGTGGCCGTTGGAGCTGACGCCCATCGGCAGCGAGATGCGCAAGGTGCACGCCGTGGGCGCTTCGCTCAGCAGCAACTGCTCGGCCGCCACCATCGTTTTGCCGTACACGGTGACCGGGTCGGTCGGATCGTCTTCCAAGTGCCCGCCGCCGGCGGTTCCCGAGAACACGAGATCGACCGACAAGTGAACCAGCCGCACCTCGGCCGAGCCGATCACGTTCAGCAGATTGCGAACCCCCTCGACGTTGATTCGCCAGGCCAGTTCGGGATCCAATTCGCAGGCCCGCAAGGCACAATTGCCGGCGCAATCGAGCACGCTGGCGAATTGATGCTCGTCGAACAGCCGCTTCAGGCCGTCGTGGTCTTCGGCGTTGCAAGCCACGATGCCGTCGCCCGAGAGGCGAAAGTTATCGACCTGTCGAATGCCGACGACCTGGCCCGGATAGCGCGAGCGAGAATGGGCGAACGCATTGTAACCGGCCACTCCTGCGATGCCGGTAATCAACAGCGGCAAGGGAGGCTGGCGGGCGGGAAGCAACATTGTAAGGGAAAAACGGAGAGTGTGAGGCGCCGGCGTTTGTGCCTAATGTTCCATCAAACTTGATTTGATGGGTGGCTGGGGCCGAGCCTTGGCGAAGCCCCAGGTCGCTGGAAAGCCCCGCTGCCGCCAGGCAACCCGACTACTAGTAATCAACAAACCACTAGGCTACCTGCCCCACTGCCGCCCGCCAAGAGGAACGGCAGCCGGGTTGTGTCCTCACCGCTCACTCGTCGGCATACACGCGGGTGCTTTCTTCCTTGGTGACGGGCGTTTCCATCTCGTCGGTCTTGAGCTGAATCTGCACTCTCAGATCGCCCGGCCGCAAGCCTTGCACGCGCAGTCGATAGGTGGTGTCGGCCTTGGGCGCCAGCCGAGCCAGCGGTTCGAACTCGACGGCCTGACCGTCGACGGAGTAACGCACGGGGCCCTGGGCGTCGAGGGGCTTCAATTCCGCCGGCAATTCGGCCCGCAGTTGAATGTTGGTGGCGACCTTCGAACCTTGGTTCACGACGCGGATTTCGTAAGTCGTTTCTCCGCCGACCTCGATCGGGTCGGCCGCGTCGACCACCTGGAACAAAATCGCGGCCACGCCTTCGATCTGGATCGTCTCTTGCTGTTCGGCCGAAAGGCCGCGTTCGGCCGTGCCTTCGAGACGCAACATTTGTTCGCCCGGTTCGACCGGCAGCATGGTCAGCGTGACTTGGCCTGTCTGGTTGGGCGGCAGTTCTTCCAGCAGCCAATGCACCGATTGGGTTTGCGGATCGTAATGTCCCGCGTTGTTGGCCTCGACGAATTCCAGCCCCTTGGGCAAGTGCGCGACCAACTCGACTTCCTTGGCCGGGGCCGTGCCGGGGTTGCTGACCCGCATCGTATAGGTCGCCCGCCGCTCCAAGTAGCGCCGCTTCGGGCCTTCGAGAGCGACTTCGAGCTTCGGCGCCACGACCATGAGTTCGGTTTCTCGCTCGGCGGTAAGTTGAGCGTCGGCGCGGGCCAGCAAACGGTTCACGGCCGCTCCGCCCTGGACCGCCTTGAGCGTCAACTCGAGCTTCCGCGTTTCGCCCGGCTTGAGATCGCCGATTTCGTATTCCAACTCGGGACCGGCCGGATGCGAGAACGCACCGGGAATGCTCTCCGACAGCACAACGTCGGTCGCCTTCCCAGTGCCGGGATTGGCGACGGTGATCGAAAGCTTGGCGTCTTCGCCGACCAGCACTTCGCGCGGCGCTTGCACGTCGAGCGTCAATTGGGGCCGAGTGCAAATCGTGCGGGCCGAGGCTTCGCTGGCGAAATGGACCGTGGCCACGCTGCCGATCTCACCTTCCGCGAGCGGCATGACCTCCAGCGAGACTTTGGTTTCCTCGCCCGGCTGCAAGGCGCCGATCGCCCACACGACTTCGCCCGCCTCGGCTTGCGTGGCGGGCGGATCGGCGCTGAGCATCCGCGTGCCTTGCGGAATTTGCTCGTAGATTTCGACTCCTTGAGCGGCGACCTGGCCCGCATTGCGCACGCGGATTTCGAAAATCGCCGGCTTGCCGACTTGGATTTCCTCGGGCGCGATTTTTTCGAGCGTCAAGGATGGAGTCTGCGGGCCCTCTAAGTGCTTGCCGCCCGGCTTTCCACGACCTTCGTCGCCCGCCAATTCGCCTCCCGCCAAAGGCCGCTCGGCGCTCGATTGGCGAGAAGTTCGAAAGCCGCCGTTTGCCGTCCGTTCCGGAATCGCATCGGCCGCAGGCAATTCCTCGACAAGCTGCTCGCGTTCGTCAGGGGCCCTCAGATCGTTACCCGGGCGGTCGTCGCGCTCGGCGCCGAAGAAGCCGGCCGGGGAACGTTCGTTCGGCGCTTCCGCGGCGACGACTTTGTTCGTTACCTTCTTTTTCGAATTCTTTAACGGAGCCGGCGGCGGTTCGTCGCGAATGGAACCTGGCGCGTAGCGGTCTTCGGCTTCGTTAGCGGCGACCAATTGCACCTTTGCACCTTCGGCGCCGAATGCCGGGCCGCTCGCCGCGCCGCCCGCTGTTGAATCGCCGGCGAACGGATTGCGCACCTCGCCGGCTGGCGCTCGTCGCGCATCGGCCAAGCCTCGCACGGCTGCGGCGTCGGGGAAATTGTCAGCGGGCGGTTCGGCTTGCCCTGGGGGCGCCTCAGCGGCGTTGAATTCTTCTGGCGGGGTCGAGTCGGCCGCATCCCGGTAGCGATCGGCGTACCGGTCGTCGCTGGGACGGCGCAAAAACGGATCGGCAGCGGGGCGTTGCGGCGCGGCGCCGGCCGGTTTTTCCGTACGGAGGCTGTTCTTCTTCGTCTTGACGGTTGATTTGGCGGCGACGGGTTCGACCCGCGCTCGCGGCTCTTGGGCCTCGGCGCGAGACAAACTGCGTTGCGCTTGCACGATTGCCGCCGTGCCGACGGCCAACACGCCGATCAAGGCCGACAAGCGGAACAATAACCGCTTCATCGCTCTTCTCCATCGAGCCCAAGGAAGTGAGCCGGACTCTGGGGCGCCACTGACGTGTAGGGCCCGCGTTTGCCGCCGCGCGGGCCGAGAATCGGCGCCTCAGTGCGTCTGCCGCCTCTCCGACGGCGCGTCCGCTGTCTCCGGTGCGGCGTAAATACCAAAACGCCGTTGCCGCGAAAAGGGCAATTGAGCGTGTCGGGCGGGCCGGTTCGGCCCGCGCGGCCACTGTCAGGCATGCAAAACTCGCCCGCCCAAAAGGGCCCAAACCCCGCTAAGAAAATTTCCTGCAAACTCGTTGCATTCATCGGCAGAGCTGCTACACTTCGCCTTATGGGATTTGAGCCCCAATCGCTGTAAAACAGCAGTTTTTTAGGGGAAAAAGACCCAAAAGCATCGATTGCAAGCAAATTAAACCTGATCTGGGAACGGAGACGCCTGGAACCAACCGTCCGCTCTCGCGACGCTCCATGACCGGCCCCCAGGAATTCATTCTCGGCGAGTATCAGCGCACCTTCGACGAACGTTACCGACTGTCGATTCCGAACGAACTGGTAGCGGCCTTGGGGGGCGAGGACGAGGATTGCATCTTGGCCAAGGAGCGACCGGGATGCTTGAGTTTGTGGAACGCGAAAACGTGGCAAGACAAACTGAACGCAGGCGTCGAGCTGGTGCAGGCCAAAATGAGGGCCGGCAAGCTCGAAGGGCGACTGGAGCAGGTTCAGATGCTAGGACGACTGCTCTCGACCCGGCACCGCACCGTGCAGTTCGCCGGGCGCGGCCGGTTGATTGTTCCCGAAGGTTTTCGCGAGTTTCTCCGCGCCGAGCCGGGCAGCGAGGTCTCGATCATCGGAGCCGCGGTCTGCGTCGAGATTTGGAATCCCAAAGCGTGGCACGATTATCTCGAAGGACGGATGCCGAAATTCCGGAAATTGTTCGACCGCTTATCGAGTTGAATGCGGCGGGATCTTGGCGTGCAACGTGCCAACAACCGCTCGCCCAGGAGCCGCCGCCTCAAACTCAAAAACGAAACTATTCAAGACAAAGCTGCGGAGTTCGACGAGCTGCCAGCGCCCATGCCCGGTTCGGAGAAAGGGCGCCTTTCTCCCGCCTAATGTCACCCGGTAGGGAAGCAAGATTCCAGGGATTGGACCCATTGGCAAGGAAGCCAATTCTGCTTTTTCTTCGGCCGGGCATGGACTTTTTTATTTTGAGGGGCTGAAGCCCTAACCGGGTTGCGGAACCCGGATTTCCTCGTAGGAATACCCGGCGCTGGCAATGTTTCGTAGCGCGCTCTCGATGGCGTCTTCTCGCGACTCGGCCTCGCGGTCGAAGGTCAGGTAAACGCGGCCCTCTTTCATCGCCAAGAGGGCGTCGTCGCAGCCGGACTCGAACAGCCGATCCTCCAATTCGCCCGTCAGTTCCGCGACCCCGACGAGATAAACGTCGAATGTGTGGATGGTCGGCGAACGATCGTTCGGCCCGCGGGAATTAGCCATTCTCAAGTCCCTTTGCTCCTGAAACGCAAACGCACCGATCAACCTTGCCTCACTTCTTGCTCAGCGTCACGTAGCCCAGCCGCAGTTCGTGCAGCACGTTTTCGAGCAATTGCGTTTCTTCGGCCGTGCGGTTGCCGGCGGTCTTTTTTTCGAGCATTTCCAGCAGGTCGATGAAATGCTTGGCTTCGTCCAAGTGCATGACGGGCTTGTCTGAACCGGGCAGGGGAATCTGGCCCATCAAAGCCAAAGCTTGCGTAGCGAGCGTCGTGATCAGCACTGGCAGCGTGGCGGGCGGCCACGGCTCGTGCCCGCGGGCAGCCTCCTCGCTCGGCGATTGAGCTTGCTGCGATAACGGCTGAGCGGCAACCGCCTCTTTCTGCTTGGCCAGGGCCTCTTTTTCGGCCTGGACCTGGCTTTTCCAATCTTCGTCGACGATGATCCGCGGCTTTTCGCCGCCGGCAGCAGATTCCGACATATCAGCCCGGCTCCAACTCCTTTTCCTTGGTGCGTTCGGTGCGCGTCGCGCGGCGTTCGATCGCCGCGGCTACGAACCCGGTAAACAGCGGATGGGCCGCGGTCGGCTTGCTCTTGAACTCGGGATGAAACTGCACCGCCACGAACCAGGGATGGGCCGGCAGTTCGATAATCTCGACCAAGGCGCCATCCGGGCTGGCGCCGGCCACCAGCATCCCGTTGGCCTGAAACTGCTGGCGATAGACATTGTTGAACTCGTACCGATGTCGGTGCCGCTCCTCGATCGTTGTCGAATGGTAACTGGCCGCCGCGCGGCTCGTCGGGTCGAGCACGGCTTCCTGCGCCCCGAGCCGCATCGTGCCCCCCTTGTCGATGATCGTGCGCTGCTCGTCCAGCAAACAGATCACCGGGTGCGGCGTGTCCTTGTTGAATTCGGTGGAATGCGCGCCTTCCAGCCCCACGACATGCCGGGCGAAGTCAATTGCCGCGCACTGCATGCCCAGACAAATGCCCAAAAAGGGAATCTCGCGCTCGCGGGCGAAACGGATCGATTCGACCTTGCCTTCGATCCCCCGCTCGCCGAAGCCGCCCGGCACGATCAGGCCGTCGTAGCCCGAAAGCAGCCGTTCGGGCCCTTCGCGCTCGACCTCTTCGCTTTGGATGCGCTGCACGCGCACCTGCGCCAGGTTGGCGATGCCGGCGTGGTCGAGCGACTCATAGATCGACTTGTACGCGTCGCGGTGCTCGGCGTATTTGCCGACCACGGCGATGCTGATTTCATGCTCGGGGTTGCGCAGCTTGTGCAGCAGTTCGCGCCAATCTTCGAGATCCAACGAGCCGGCAGGCAGGCCAAGCCGACGGACGATCAATTCATCCAGCCGGTTTTCCACCAGGCTCAGCGGCACTTCGTAGATCGAAAAATCCTTGTCCTTTTCTTCGATCACCGCCTCGATCGGCACGTTGCAGAACAGCCGGATTTTTTCGCGGTCCTCGCGGCTCAGGCTGCGCTCGGTGCGGCAGATCAGAATATCGGGCTGAATGCCGATCTCGCGCAACTGGCCGACCGAGTGTTGCGTCGGCTTGGTTTTCAGCTCGCCGGCCGCTTTCAAATAGGGCACCAACGTGAGATGGATGTAAAGGCAGTTTTCCTTGCCGACGTCGAGGGCGAACTGGCGAATGGCCTCCAAAAAGGGCTGGCTTTCGATGTCGCCCACCGTGCCGCCGATTTCGGTAATCACGACGTCGACGTTCTCGGCGGCCAGCTTCTGGATGCAGTCCTTGATCTCGTTGGTGATGTGTGGGATCACCTGCACGGTTTTGCCCAGAAATTCGCCGCGCCGCTCCTTGTTGATGACCGACAGGTAAATCTGGCCGGTCGTGTAGTTCGAGTTGCGCGTCAGCGGGCTGTGCGTGAACCGCTCGTAATGCCCCAGATCGAGATCGGTCTCGCTGCCGTCGTCCAGCACGTAGACTTCGCCGTGCTGGTAGGGGCTCATCGTGCCGGGGTCGACGTTGATGTAAGGGTCGAGCTTCTGCATCCGCACGCGCAGCCCGCGCTGCTCGAGCAGCATGCCGATCGATGCGCTGGTGAGCCCTTTGCCTAGAGAACTTACCACGCCGCCGGTCACGAAAATGTGTTTGGTCATACGACCAGTTTAACGATCGCGCTGGCGTTCGACAAACGCCCGGTAATCGTGCGGCGTGTCGATGCCCAACGTCGCCTGCGGCACGACGGCCACGGCGATCGAATAGCCCGCTTCGAGCACGCGCAACTGCTCCAGTTTTTCGAGCTGTTCCAGCGGCGAAGGGGGTAAAGAAGCCAGCGAGAGCAAGAATTCGCGGCGATAGGCATATAAGCCGATGTGCTGATAAAAGTGCGGCGGATCGTCGTCGAGAAGCTCGTCGCGCCACTCGCGGGCATGCGGAACGGGTGAGCGGCTGAAATAGAGCGCGCGGCCGCGGGCGTCGAACACGACCTTCACGCAACTCGGATCGAGCAGCTTTTCGCGATCGCGGATCGGCGTGGCCAAGGTCGACATCACCAGTTCGGGCCGCTCTTCGAGCAAACCGACCGCGGCATCGATCGCCTCGCCCGACAGTTCCGGCTCGTCGCCTTGCACGTTGACCACGATATCGACGTGCGGCAGCCGCCGGGCGATTTCCGCCACGCGATCGGTTCCGCTGGCGCAATCGGGACTGGTCAGCCACGCCTCGCCGCCGAAGGCGCGGACTTCGCCCAGGATTTCATCGTGATCGGTCGCCACGCAGATACCGCTCGGCCGCCGCGCGCGGCAGGCCGCTTCGTAAGTGTGCTGGATGAGCGTTTTGCCCGTCTCCCGCAACAGCAGCTTGCGAGGCAGCCGGGTCGAAGCCAGCCGGGCCGGAATGATGATATAGCTGTTCGCCTTGATCCGCGGAACGAACGCCGCCTGCGACATCTCTTGGGCTCCTCCATGAACCGCCCCGGTGCGGGGCGTATTCTAAGCGTTTCCGCTGAATCGGAGGTAGAGCAGCGTTGGCGAAAAAAACGGTCAGACCGGCTTGCTTTCGAGCGAATATCGCCAGAAACCGGGGCGGCTTTCGTGACCGAGCTTCCCGAGCTTCGTGATTGGGCTACTCGAACATGTCAAACAGCAAACGCTCGCCATTGCCAGCGAGCGATTCCTCAGGCTGCTGAAAGCGCAGTTCCGAGTCTCTCGCGTAATCGCGATCTTTTTCGATCGAGAGCCAGCGGCGCCCGAGGCTCTCCGCAACGGCGCCGGTCGTGTTCGAACCGGCAAAGGGATCGAGGACCAAATCGCCCGATTCTGTGAGGAACTGGATGAAGAAACGAGGGATCTCAGCAGGAAAGCGAGCCGGATGGACCTTTTGCCCTTGCCGTTTCGATTCCTTGATGTAGCGGCTGTTCGATTCGTTGTTTCCGCATTCGATCAGGTTGGGCGGAATCGAACCGCCCTTGTCGGTCGCGAATGTCGCCTTGATGTTATGCCCCGATGGACGCTTGGTTTGCTTGATCCCGCGTTTGATCAGCCGCTCCATATCTTTGCTGTAGGCTTGCAGCACCCTCGAATTATCCGCTTTGGGGAACTTCGACGGCGAAAGCCAAAACACGTACTCGACAGAATCCTTGGCGCGCACGCGGCGAACGTTCACCCACTCCGCAGGCGCCGGCATCTTAGCAGGGTTATACCAAAAGAATTCTTGGCACAAGTGAAAGCCGATCTCGTCGCACAAGGCCAGTAATAGCCGAAAATGATACAGCGAACGGACCGGAGCTCCCGGCGTCCAACTACCGCCGATGTTCAGAACAAAGCTTCCATCGGGTTTCAGAAGCCGGCGGATTTCACGAGCAAACGGCAAAAACCAATCAACGTACTGATGTTGGTCTGCATTGCCGTATTCTTTCTTGAAATGCAGCGCGTAGGGTGGGGAAGTCACGACAAGATCGACGCTGGCCGATTCCAGTTGCGGCATCATCTGGAGGCTGTCGGCGCAATAAGCCTGTCCGAGAGCGGTACGATAGAGCGGCTTCAAGTGCATGGCGGGGCGTTGAGAAATAGTGCGATCGACCGAATTCAACCACGCGCGGCGGTCAAACCGGCTTGAAATCGAGGAGGTATTGCCAATCGCCCAACTCGTCCCGCTGCCGACGAAGGCGAAAGTCGTGTCGAAAGACCTGCGAGCGGCGCCAGCCTTGGCGGCTCTTTGCCGCAGCGTAGCCTGAGGCGCGATAGGTCAGAACCTGAAAGTCGATCTGCTTTTCCAGTGCGTTGATCAGCCAATACTCGGCGACTCCCGCTTGATGGTAGCTGTCCCGCAAGCGCTTGGCGTCTTTGGCAACCGAACTGCGGCTGATGATCTCGATCACGCAATCGGGCGAACCGCGCAGTTCGATGTATTGGTCCGGATGGTCCTTTCGCGGCGCCCGTTTCAAGCGGCCGGATCGGAAAGCGTCCCAACTGGCGAACAGGCCGTCGGGCTCCGTGGAAAGATCCGCATCGTCGTTCGTTAGCAGCGTCCGGTCGGAATAGAAAGTGCCCAGATTCAACTCACGGCTCAGTCGGTGCAGGACGCTCGTGATCTCGGTTTTGACCTTGTTGTGCGTTTCCAGTTCATCCGGGCTCATGTCGATCAGAATCTCCCCGTTGATGAACGACACGCGGCCTCGTTGCGGAAAATCGTCGCTGTGAACCCAATCGCGAAAGCCGTCCAGGCTGCGGGCCGCTGCGGCGGGGATGCAAATCGCCGGCCACTCGGTCCACGGATCGGCCGACGGGGCGGAAGTTTTGCGGGCGGCAGTGGCCATGAGCGTTTGGAAGAAACGATTCTCGATTCAAACAGAGGCAAACGAAGCGAACAAAGCTAAAGGAAGCCGCATTGCGCCGTTTCCCCCTACTTCGTTTCCTTCGTTGCCTTCTGTTCAGTCTTCAATCCACCTTATTTCACCGCATCCGCCAATGCGAACAGATCTTGTTGAAGCTGGTCGAGCCGGGCGGCCAACTCGGCCTTGGTGGCCTCCAAATCGGCAAGCTGCTCGGGCGGCTCGTAGGCGAACATATAGAATTTTACCTTCGGTTCGGTGCCCGAGGGACGCACGGCCACGTAATTGCCGTCGGCCGCCAGGTCCAAGATCACCATGTCCCCCTTTGGCCCCTCGAGCGGCCGCGTGCCGTGCGAGCTGACGGCCACGAGGTTCTGGTAATCGCGGGCTTCGCGGACCTTGATGCCGGCCAACTGCTTGGGCGGCTGCGAACGAACGCTGGCCATCAGCTTGCTCATGCGGGCCATGCCCTCGCTGCCGGGCATGGTCTTCGAAACCGTCCGCTCGGCGTGGCAGCCGTGCTGCCAGAACAGCGCGTCGAGCTTTTGGTGCAGCGTCTGGCCGCCGGCTTTGGCCCGCGCGGCCAATTCCGCCACCAACATCGCCGCCACGGCCGCGTCCTTGTCGCGGGCGTAGCAGCCGACCAAAAAGCCGTGCGATTCTTCGGCGCCGAGCAAGAAGTGCTCGGGGCCGACCTCGTCCATCACGCCGCCGATCCACTTGAAGCCGACCTGCAAATCGCCGTAAGTCTTCACGCCATACGAATCGGCGATGCGGCGGATCATCTCGGTCGTGACCAGCGTTTTCACCACGTAATCGCGCGGCGTCAGATTGCCGGCGTATTTTCGCCCTTCCAGCAAATACTCGGTGAGCAAGGCCCCGATCTGATTGCCGGTGAACGTCTTCCACTCGCCGCCGATCGTCAACGGGGCGGCGCAACCGAGCCGGTCGGCGTCGGGGTCGCTCGATAGAATCAGATCGGCGCCGGTCTTTTGGGCCTGCAGGATGATCGCGTCGAACGTAGCCGGGTTTTCGGGATTGGAAACGTGGTCGGGCACGTTGGGAAAATCGCCGTTCGGCTCGGCGTGCGGCCCGAACAGTTCGACGTCTTCGAACCCGGCCGCCTTCAGCGCCGGCAACACGCTCGAAGCGCCGACGCCGTGCATCGGCGAATAGATGATCTTCAAGTTTCTCGGGCCCGCGAAGCTATACATTTCGACGCTTTTCAGATACGCGGCGTCGACGTCGTCCTGGCAGTATTCGACCTGGCCTTTCTTCAGGGCCTCGGCGAACGGCGCGCGGCGGATTTCCTGGACTGCCATTACGCAATCGATCACGCCGCGGTCGTGCGGCGGCAACAACTGCCCGCCGGTCGACCAATAGGCCTTCACGGCGTTGTCGCTGGGCGGGTTGTGGCTGGCCGTGACCATGATCCCGCACGAGCATTGCTTATGACGCACGGCGACGGACAGCTCGGGCGTGCTGCGGTAGCCGTCGAGGAAATAGACCTTGAAGCCGTTGGCGACCATGACTTCGCTGCACAGTTCGGCGAAGTGCCGCGAGCGATGCCGCGTGTCGTAGGCGATGGCGCACGACAGCGCGGCGCCGCCGGCGTGCCGCTTGACGTATTCGGCCAGCCCCTGGGCGCTTTCCCCGATCGTGCGGTCGTTGATCGCGTTCGAGCCGATCGGGTACATCTTGCCGCGGCGGCCGCCGGTGCCGAAGGGGATGATCGTCCAGAAGGCGTCGTCGAGTTCCTTCCACTTCCGCTGTTCGATATGCTCGGCCACTTGGCCTGCGTATTCGGCATAGCGCGGCTCGGTGAGCCAATCGCGAATATTCTTGGCCGCCGATTCGGTCAGCTTTTTTTCCGACACGGCCTTTTCCAGTCGCGCCAGCAGTTGGGTCGAAGTCGCCGGATCGAGAGAACTGGACATAAGAGCACCCACCGTGGTTATCGAAGAGCAACTAGCCGCGCGCCATGGAGGGCCGGGCGCCCTCGCCCGGCAAGACGCTTCGACCAAGCGCGCCGTGTATTGTGCCGTTTGAGGCGCGATCGGGGAAGAGGCGGCGACCGGCTATTTCCCCGCTTGCTTTTCCTTCCAGGCTTGCACCGCCTGCCGGACACTCACGCCAAGCGAAAACTCAATATTGCGTTCGCTGTTCGGGGCCATTCGCCATTCGTGCCAACGATCCGTTTCGACTACGCCGTCGACGACCAGTTCGGGATTCGACTTTCGCATCGCCTCCCGCGCCCGCACAAAGCCTTCGAGTTCGTCGGCCGGAAGATTCGCGAGTTCGTCGCGGAGAGCGTCCGGCGACCGCCACCCCTCCTCGTCAAACGAATTAATGTGCAGTTTCCTTAGTGCTTGAAATTGCGCAAAGCTTCGAATCCCGCCTGCGATTCGGCTTCGTCGTCGATCGCCAACTCTTCCAGCGATTCAAGCGGCGCCAGTTCCGCCAGTCCGGCCCCCGTGACGTGAGTGTCATTGAGGTGGAGTGATTTCAGGCGCGTGAGCGCGGCAATGAAAGGAAGATCGCGGTCATATACGGCCGAACCGCCCAGGTCGAGCGTTTCAAGCCGCGGCAGGGCGGGCAGATGCGAAAGCAGCGGCGGGTCCGGCGCGACGTAGTATGGCTCGGGGCCGGAGGAAATCACCTCTAATGCGAGCACTTTCAAATTGCCGAGCCCGGCCAGCAGGGCAAGCTCCTGCGACTCGATCCTGCCGCGCTTCAGGCGAAGTCGCTCGAGCCTTTGCTGCTTGCCGATGGCCTCCAGGCAATTGCGAAGCGCCGCTGTCTCCTTCCAATACGCATCGAAATCAAGCGTCCGCAGGCGCGGCATGCTCCCCAGTGCGCGGCTAAGCATTTCGCCCGAGTCGGCGTCCAACTCGCCAACGGCGATCTGCAAAGTTTCAAGTTCCCGCAGTTCGCCCAACGAGGCGGCGATTTCCGGAGTCAGCCGGCGTACCGTCAACGAGAGATATCGCAAGTCGGGCAAGCGTTTCAACTCGCCGAGCAGCCGCCGCCCCTCGCGATCGTCCTCTTCGTCGGCGCCCCATGCATCCAACCGCGAGCCGACGACGCAGCGGCGGTAGCGCTCGGCGCCGAGAAGATCGAGCCATTTCGGCCCCCAGCGCTCGCCCCAGCGCACGACCCAGACTTCGCCGCTGTGCGCCTCGATCGCGTCAATCAGCGGATCCTGGACGTTCGCGCGGTTGCGGGCGGCGGCGATCAAGGCCAAAAGCGCGGCGATCAGTCCCGTCGAGGCCAGCATCGTCCGCAGGCTGAACCGGATGCGCGGCCGATAGCGACGCGCGAGCCACTCACACAATCCTACCGACACGGCCAGCATGGTCAGCCAGATCGCCACATTGCCAGCCAGGCGGCTGGCGCTATAGAACTCGCCGACGACGCCGAACGAATAACCGAGGCCGACGACATACTGACGCCAGAGGAGCGGCCAGCCGTAGGACATGTTGACATAGCCGCCTGTGAAATCCAATCCGGCTGTGCCTGGCTCGCCAACTTCGAACTGCAAATCGGCGGGCATAAGCGGTATCCGCGTCACCGCTCGAGGGCTGTACTCTTCGCTCAAATTGGCCAGCACGATCAATCCCGCGATCGCGGCCAGCACGGCCAGCGTCAACACGCGCGGTCGATAGCGCGAGAAGGCGGCGAACAAGCGGCGGGTGATCGTGCTTTTCCGCATGCGTGTCAGCGACCTGCGTGCCAAAACACCGTCGTTTCCTCAAGGGAACACGCCTTCGTCGATGAGCGCCTGGCGGTGCATGACACGGTGACGGATATTGATCGCCAGCACTTCGACCGTCGCGCGGCCTATTGGCGTAAGGCCCATGAGAACGGCGCCATGCCACGAGAAGTGGTCGTCCCACCGGTCTTGCCGTGGATGGAAAATTCGCGCTACATGGCCGGTAGCAGGATCAATGCCCGCTATATTCGGCCCTTTATGGTTGTTGCAGTGGAAGCACGCAAGCGCCAGGTTTTCTAATTCTGTCGCCCCGCGGTGCTTTTCCGCGATGATGTGGTCGATTTCGTGCCCTGCGTCCGTGAACTCCTGAGGCAGCTGGCAGTACTCGCAACGTGATCCACTCCTCTGCCAAACTTGCATGCGGAGCAGCCGATCCATGAGTTACTGGCTCGGTCTGTTCTGCAGAGATCGCCGGGCCTTGGATTTCACCAAGCCCAAGAAGCTGCTCACGCGCTCATAGCCTTCGATTTCCACGGCTTCTTCCCGCGTAAGGACGCCCTCTCTTGCCTTGGCCGCCAATTCGCTCATTCGTCGAACGTCCGCGTCGGGGAAACGCCACTTGAGCAGCTCCTCCGCCACTGAGGGCGGCAGCGATGGCGCATCAGGCGCGATGACGCGAGCCAAAATCGAGGCTTCCGAATTTGCGGCTGCGACAGTCTCCATGTCGATATCATAACACGTCGGCGCCCGACAATCTCGCAATTTTTCTAGCCGTGGGCTAAAGCTTTGTTGCGGGGGCAGAGAGAGGCGCGCGTTATAGTATGGAAGGTCGGAAATTTTGACGGGGCCCTGCGAAACGCCAAACCATGAACGAACCAATTATCAGCGTCTCGGGGCTGCGGGGCATCGTTGGCGAAAGCCTGACGCCGGAAACGGCGATTCGCTATGTGTGCGCCTTCGCGAGCACGTTGACGCCGGGGCCGCTTGTGATCACGCGCGACGGGCGAGCGACCGGCCGCTGGCTGGCCGATGCCGTGCGGGCCGGGCTGGCGGCGGCGGGACGCGATTGCGTCGACGCCGATATCGCCGCCACGCCGACCACCGGCGTGCTCGTCCGCCAGCTTGCGGCGGCGGGCGGCGTGCAGATTTCGGCCTCGCACAATCCGCCCGAGTACAACGGCCTGAAGCTGTTTTCGGGCGAAGGCCGCGTGATCTCGGCGGCGGCTGGCGAAGAGGTCATCGCCCGCTATCGCGCCGGAGACATCCGCTGGGCGACGCACGACAAAATCGGCCGGGCGACCGTCTGCGACGATCCACACGCGCGGCACTTAGAATTAGTGCTGGCGACGATCGACGTCGAGCGGATCCGCCGCCGGCGCTTCAAGGTGTTGCTCGATGCGAACCACGGCTCGGGTAGTCTGCTCGGCCGGCGATTGCTCGAAGCCTTGGGCTGCCAACTGACGCTCGTCGGCGGCGAACCCGACGGCCAGTTCGCCCATACGCCGGAGCCGACCGCCGAAAACCTGGCCAGCGTGCTCGAGCAAGTCACGGTCGCGGGCGCAGAAGTCGGTTTCTGCCAGGATCCCGACGCCGACCGGCTGGCTTTGATCGACGACCGCGGCCGCTATGTGGGGGAAGAATACACGCTGGCAATCTGCGCCGACCACGTGTTGCGCAACAACCCCGGCCCGGTGGTCACGAACTGCTCGACCAGCCGCATGACCGAGGACCTGGCGAACCGTTACCAGGTTCCCTTCTTCCGCTCGGCGGTCGGCGAGGCGAACGTGGTGGAAGTCATGAAGGCCCACAAGGCGGTGCTGGGGGGCGAGGGCAACGGGGGCGTGATCGATCCGCGCGTGGGCTACGTGCGCGATAGCTTCGTCGGCATGGCGCTCGTGCTCGACGCGATGGCGGCCCGCGAATTGCCGCTCAGCCGGCTGGCCGACAAGTTGCCGCGCTACGAAATCGTGAAAACAAAGATTTCGCTGGCCAAACACAAAGTGGCGCCGGGCCTGACGGCTTTGGCCGAGCATTTTCGCGACGCCGAGGCCGACCGGCTCGACGGCCTGCGGCTCGATTGGCCCGGCAAGTGGCTCTTGGTGCGGGCCAGCAACACCGAACCGGTCGTCCGGGCGATCGCCGAGGCGGAAACGGCGGCTGAAGCGCAGCGGCTGTGCGACGAGGCCGCGAGGGTATTGGCAAGCGTTTGAACGAAACAGTCTGAAAAACAGGCTGATAATCCGATGACGGCTGAGCAGCCTAGACAGCGAACAACGACGCGAGGCCGGCGCTGGCTGCAGTTCCGGCTGAGGACCTTGCTCTTGGCCTTCACGGTGCTGGGCGTGTGGCTAGGGATTCAGGTGAACCGCGCCCGGGTTCAGCGCGAGAGCAAAAAGGGGACATTCTACATTTTCTCGATAAACCAGAATGTCCCCTTTTCTCTCGCAGGGTCAGCAACCCTGGCCAAACCGACGCGCACTTGCGAGTTTGAAGCGATTCGTCCGCTTTGGCGATTTGGAGCGGACGCCGATCACCAAGGAGGGGCTCCAGCGATTGCAACAAGCGTTGCCCAAGCTGGAAGTCCGGCATTATCGCTGATGATCTCGCGATCGCAGCAGTACCTCAGTTGGCGAGCCGGAGGCGTAAGCCTCCGGGTGGTCGGGCACCAAGATGTCGCGATACGACACGGAGGCTGACGCCTCCGGCTCGCAGTTTGAAGAGGCCTCCGTCTCGCCGGTGGCCTAAGCCGCCACCGTCTCGCGTTCCCCGCCCAGATGTTTGCCGAGGGTGGTTTTGGCGACGATGCCGTCGAACAGCCGCTGCACGAATTCGCTCTCGTCGCAGATCTGCCGCATGGCGGTGAGGAACACGTCGATTTCGTCCCGGCGGATCGTCAGCGGAGGCTGGATCCGCAGCACGCGTGGATTCGACCGCGTGACCTGCGTGTAAATGCCGTAATCGTTCAGCAAGGTCTGCATGGCGTACAGCGCCGGCATGCCTTCGAGAATCTGGTCGAAGTTCGAGACCAGATAGGAGTTCAATCCGCCGGCGTCCAGCGATTTCCAATGAGCGGCGATTGCCGGAGGCAGCGGCTTGAATTCCAGCCCGACCAACAAGCCTTGTCCGCGGACCTCGTGCAGCAAGCGGCTGTCGCGGCACAATTCGGCCAGCCCAGTGCGGAGCTGCTGGCCGCGGGCTTCGGCGTTTTCGACCAGGCGTTCGTGTTGCAAGGTTTCGAGCGCCGCCAGACCGGCGGCGCAAGCCAAGCTGCCGCCGCCGAAGGTGCTGGTGTGCAAGGCGAAGGTCTGCACCGTGCCATAGGCCGCCAGCCACGGATCGCGGCGTGCCAGCATGGCGCCGATCGGCATCAAGCCGCCGCCGAGCGATTTGGCCAGCGTCATCACGTCGGGCTCGACCCCTTCACGATCGCACGCGAACAAGGCGCCCGTGCGTCCCAAGCCGGTCTGCACTTCGTCGGCGATCAACAGCGTGCCGGCGGCCTGGCAAAGCCGCTTGGCCTCTCGCAGGTATCCGGCCGGCGGAGTAAACATGCCGCCTTCGGCTTGAATTGGTTCGACCACGAATGCGGCGAAGCGTCGCGTGGACAAAGCCTGCTGGAGTCCCTCCAGGTCGCCATAGCCGACCGCCTGACAATCGGGCACCAGCGGGCCGAACGGTCGCTGATAGTTGCGATTGCCGGTGACCGACAGCGCGCCGAACGACTTGCCGTGATAGGAGCGCTCGCAGTGCAGCAATCCCGTTCGGCCGGTGGCCGCCCGAGCCAGTTTGAGCGCGGCTTCAACCGCTTCCGTGCCGCTGTTGGCGAAAAAGGCCATTTCCAAACCGGGCGGCGCCGCCGAAACAAGTTCTTCGGCCAGCGCGGCGGCGTACGGGTTCACCGACGCTTGTGCGAAGCCGGGCGCTTGGTTCGCCAGCGCACGTTGCAAGGCGCCGACGACCGCCGGGTGATTGTGCCCTAAGTTCATGGCGCCGAACCCGGCGACGAAATCGAGATACTCTTTGCCGTCGGCGTCCCACAGCCGCACGCCTTCGCCGCGAACGAACGTTTTGGCGAAGCCGCTCTTTCCGCCCAGCGCCATCAGCACCGGGTTGATATAGCGCGCGTGCAGCTTGCCGGCGCGATGAGCGTCGGCTGCCAGTGGTTCGCGGGCCGCGGGCGCCGATCCGCAGACCGGAATCGTGCCATTCGAAACCCGTCCCCGCTGACGCACCCGCACTTTGCGAAACTTGACGAGCGCCGCGTCGTCGAGCGGCTGCCCGAAGGAGATCAATCGCGAGAAATCGAAGCCGTGCGCGATGGCCCGCTCGCCGATCGCACGAATGCCGGCGACGCTGAGTTGCCGGCCGAGCGAGTAGCTCTCGGTGCGCCGATCCAGGGCCAGCACCATCGTTTCGGCCAGGCAACTGGGAACCATGCCCTGATGGAACCAGAGAAACTTCGACGCCAGCGGCATGGTTTGCGGCACGCGCGTCAGTCCCCCGGAAATAATCAACACATCGTCGCGCAGCAGGGCGGCGCCTTCGACGTCCGTCGGAACCGCAACGTCGATCACCACGCTGCCAGGCAGCAGCCGCTTTTGATCGATGCAGTTGCCCGACGAAGTCGCGGAGAGCACGACGCTGCCCCTGGCCAGCGCGGCGTTGACGTCGACGAGCAGTTCGCAATCGAGTTGCGCAGCCAATTGCGCCGCGCGGCCCGAGGCAGTGCGAGCCACGAGCAGCAACTCGCCGCACAGCGGCGCCAGCATCTTGGCGGCGGCCGCGGCGATGCTGCCGGGCACGCCGATCACGGCCACAGTTTCGCGCGCCAGATCAAGATCGGCCTCGGCGCAGACGTGAATCAGGTTTTCCAACGCGGCGAAGACCGTCAGGCTATTGCCCGTGGTCACGGCCAGTGGGCCTCGCTGAGCCAAGTGGACTCCGTGCCCGCCGACGACGCCGGTCATCGAACCCAAGCCGACGATCTTGGCGCCCCAGGCTTGCGCGGCATCGACCGCCTGTTCCATGTAGGCGACGGCCGTCGCCGGGTCGTCGAGAATCTCCCAAGCATCCAGCGGAATCTCGTAAAACCGGCCTTCAGCGCTCGTTCCAGCGCGAGAAATCAACCCGGACAGTTCGTCGACCACTCGCACCGCCGGCGGCGGCGGCGGCGGCGATGTTTGCCGGGCTGCGGCAAGCATCTGGTGCAACTGCCCGCAAAAGCTCAGCAGATCGCAGCCCTGCGAACGCTGAAGAGAGCCGCTGGCGTCGAGCTTGAACAGCGTTTTCGTTTCCTCGCCCAGCGGATGGACCAGGAAGGCGAAACGCATCGGTTCCTGTCCCGATCGGTCTGGGCAGTGTAAGGCTGGATTCGGATCCCCGCGATCAGAGCAAGCCTCAATACGCATAGTACTCTCAGAGTTGCCGGAGTAACGCAAATAGGGTTCGATGGCAGGCCGTATCATCGACGCCCGAGACGGCAAAGATTGACGGTTACGAAAATGTAAAGATTCAGGCAATTTCTAACGGCAAGCTGGGCTTACTGGCGTTAGTCCGGCAGGCTCGGCGATTCGCGTCGAGTCGCGAGGCATAGAATACACGGGCGACTTGGCGCGAGGAAGGCGAATTTAAATCGAAAATACCGCAATCATTCATACGACTTACGCCTCGAAACTACGACGAAGCGAACCTCAAGCCGCCGGCAAAGCTATAATTGGGTTCCTTGTGAAACTGGGCAAACTGCGGATTCCTCTCTCGTAACAGAGCGTGCTTTTTTGGTAGCTTCTGCGGGGCGGATGCCCCCGAATCCGTGGCCTGCCTCATCAGGAGACCCGATCGATGTGCGGAATTGTCGGTTATGTCGGACGTCGGGAAGCTGCGGATTATCTGATCCGCGGTCTGCGCCGCTTGGAGTACCGGGGCTACGACAGCTCGGGAATCGTGACGGCGGCGCCCGGCGCCCCGCTGGCGATTGTCAAAGCGGCCGGCCGGATCGATCGCCTGGCGGCTTGCTTGAAGGACGCTCATCTGGCCGGCACGACGGGGCTGGGGCATACGCGCTGGGCGACGCACGGCGCGGCAACCGACGAAAATGCTCACCCGCACGTTGGCGGCAACGGGCTGTTGGCGGTGGTCCATAACGGCGTCATCGAGAATTACCAGCCGCTCAAGCGACGCTTGGAGAGCCAAGGCTACGTTTTTCGTTCGGCAACCGACAGCGAGGTCATCGCCCATCTGATTGCCCGCTCGCTCGAAAAGCAACGCGAGCGCGATCCGAGCGCATTGAATTGTCGCGACATGGCCGCGTCGGGGTACGAGCCGCTGATCTCGGCCGTGAAGGCGGCCTTGGCCAAGCTGCAAGGCACGTACGGCCTGGCGGTCGTGTTCCGCGATTTTCCCGAGGTGATCATCGCCGCTCGGCTGGGCAGCCCGTTGGTGATCGGAGTGGGCGCCGGCGAGCATTTCTTGGCCAGCGACGCTTCGCCGCTGGTCGGCTTTACCGACAAGATCGTTTATCTGGCCGATCACGAGCTGGCCGTGCTGACGGCCGATACGCTGCGCGTGATGCACCGCGACCAGGGCGAGATTGCGCACCACGTACAGGAACTGGCCCTCGACTCGGGGGACGTCGATCTCGGCCCCTACGAGCACTACATGCTCAAGGAAATCTTCGAGCAGCCCGACACGCTGCGCAACACGATGCGCGGCCGGTTGAGCCTTGACGACGCCACGGCCCATTTTGGCGGCTTGAACCTGACGCCGCAGCAATTGCGATCGGTCGACCGCATTTTGCTGACGGCCTGCGGCACCAGTTGGCACGCGGCAATGGTGGGCGAGTACTTGATCGAACAGTTCGCCCGGATTCCGGTCGAGGTCGAATACGCCAGCGAGTTGCGTTACCGCAACCCGCCGCTCGACAACCACACGCTGGTGTTCGCCATTACGCAGAGCGGCGAGACGGCCGATACGCTGGCGGCGCTGCGCGAGATGAAGCGGCAAGGGCACCCGACGCTGGCCATTTGCAACGTAGTGGGCAGCAGCATCGCGCAAGCGGCCGACGGCGGAATCTACCTGTATGCCGGTCCGGAAATCGGCGTGGCGTCAACCAAGGCGTTTACGTCGCAATGCGCGACGTTGGCGATGCTGGCCTTGTATTTCGGCCGCTTGCGGCATTTGAACCACGCCCAAGGGATGCACGTCATCGAGCAATTGCAGCGTTTGCCCGAACTGGTCGCGCAGGCGCTCAAGACCGACGACGAGGTCGAGCGCATCGCGGCCAAATACTACGAGTGCGACAATTTCCTGTACCTGGGCCGACAGTTCAACTTTCCCACAGCGTTGGAAGGGGCGCTCAAGCTCAAGGAGATCAGCTATATTCACGCCGAGGGCTACCCGGCGGCCGAGATGAAACACGGCCCGATCGCCCTGGTCGACGAGCGTACGCCCAGCGTGTTTTTGATCCCTCAGGGGCCGGTGTACGACAAAGTGATGTCGAACATGGAGGAAATCAAAGCTCGCGGCGGACCGGTGATCGCCGTTACCTGCGAGGCCGGCACGAGCGCCGCCGAATTGGCCGACGACGTGATCCTGATCCCTTCGACCGAAGATTTCTTGCAGCCGATCGTGACCAGCATTCCGCTGCAGTTGCTGGCCTACCACATCGCCGTGTTGCGCGGCTGCGACGTCGACAAGCCGCGCAATCTGGCGAAGAGCGTCACGGTGGAGTAGAAACCGGCGTCTTTACACAGCCCAGGCATTGATGCCTGCGACCCGCGAGCCTCGCCCGCATGGGCGTAAGAACGGGTTCGCGCTTGATCCTCCTCTTATCTCCCATCGCGTTATATCTGGCTTTTTTTTGGAGCCCTTTTGACGGGAGGGGCTTTATCAAGCGTTTTAGAAAGGAGGGCTGCCAGCGATGACGTCCATTTGGTCTCACTCCTGCCTCGCGATGAAGACGGCCCGCCCTGCCGGGGCGGGCGCGGGCAGTTTCTTGGGCGCTGCAGTCTTCCTCATTTTCACTGGCTCGGCGCTTGGTCAGCCCGTCCAAAAGTATTCTCGGCTTACGGTTGTGGCAAAACGAGCTGAGCTCAAGATCGGAACGCGCGTGGTTGGATTGCTGCATCGCGGAGATACCTTTGCGGTCCAGGAAATCAGAGACGGTTGGTATTGGGTTTCGGAGATCGGCCGGCGAGGCTGGGTTCGCCAGCGCGACGCGATGCCGATCGACCGGGCGATCCGGTTCTTCACCGAGGCCATTCGCCAAAATCCGACGGCGGCGGATTACGCCATCCGTGGACGATTGCGCAACATGAAGGGCGGCCAAATCGCCGGGGCGATTGCCGATTTCAGCGAGGCCATTCGGCTCGACCCGTCGCAAGCGGAGCTTTACAAAGAGCGGGGGATCAATTACTACATTCGCCGCGAATTCGACAAGGCAATCGCCGATTACGCCGAGGCGATCCGGCTCGCGCCCGATAACCCGGATTATCTTGCGCTGCGCGCCAACACATTCCGCGAAAAGGGCGATGACGAACAAGCGATCGCGGATTATTCCTCCGCGATTCGGCTCAGCCCCAGCCGGTGGCAATCGTTTGAAGCGCGGGCCCGCTTGTGGCTCAACAAGGATGAATACGATCGGGCGATCGCCGACTTTGACGAGGCGATTCGCCTCAATCCTTCGCCCGAGCTTGCCAGTCTTGATTGGGTCGGCCGTGCTGGCGCAAGGTTGGCGAAGGGGGACTCGGAACAGGCCGTCAAGGAGTTCAATGAGGCGGTCCGACTGAGCGCAGACGACCCGTGGATTAGAGACTATGTGCGCGGCAGCCGCGCGATCGCATGGCTGGGCCTTGAGCGTTACGACGATGCCATCTCAGACTTGGAGAAAGGCATCGAGTCGAGCCCAAGACAGTCCGGATTCTATGCCGTCCTGGCTTGGACTCGCGCAGCTTGCCCGGATGCTCGCTATCGCGACGGCGCGAAGGCGGTTGAGAATGCAACGAAGGCGGTTGAGTTGAAACGATATCCAAACGCCGACCGCGAAGCGATTCTCGCCGCCGCCTATGCAGAAGCCGGCGATTTCGATCGCGCGGTCGAATCGCAGAAGAAGGCAATCGAACTGGCGCCGCCCAACGAGAAATCGCATTTTCGCGAGGCACTAGAGCTTTTCGAGCAAGGAATGCCGTATCGCGAGCAGCACCCCGACGGCTGGCATCCCGGATTCTCGTTCGATACGTTCATCCAATAGATCAGGCGCCATTCGCCGGCGCCTGAATCAATTTGATTATCGCTCAGTCGATGCGCGGCTCAACTGCCGCCGGATCGCCGCCGACAACTCCGCTCGATCGATCGGTTTCGTGGCGAAATCGTCGCAGCCGGCTTCCAGGCATTTCCGCCGATCGGTCGACATGGCGTGGGCGGTCAGGGCGACAATCGAGCCCTGATAGCCTTGATCGCGCAGCCGGCGCGTCGCCTGGTAGCCGTCGAGGATCGGCATCTGCATATCCATCAGGATCACGTCGAACGGCGCGCCGCGCTCGAATTCTTGCCACGCGAGTTCCGCGGCGACCTGGCCGTTTTCGGCAAGCGCGACCTGCGCTCCGGCTTTCTCCAACAGCCGCCGCACCAAGCGTTGATTGTCGAGACCATCTTCGGCCAGCAGAATCCGGCAGTCGAGCGTCGCCTTGCTGTCGGATTCGGCCGCCGGTTTCTGCGGCTCGACGAGGGCTCCCAAGAAGGCGTTGCTTTCCGAAGCCGTCAGCGGTTCGGCGGCGATGCAGACGCTCACCGTTGCGCCGCGCCCCAATTGGCTCTCGACGGAAATCGTGCCGCCGAGCATTTCCGCCATGCGCTTGCTGATGGCCAGACCCAAGCCGGTCCCGCCGAACCGCCGCGTCGTCGAGCCGTCGGCCTGGTTGAAGGAAGTGAACAGCTTTGCCACCTGATCGGAACTCATGCCGATGCCCGTGTCGATCACGTCGAAACGCAACCGCGGATCGTCGGTCGCCGCCGGAAAGCTCGCGATCAATCGCACGCCGCCGACCTCGGTGAACTTGATGGCGTTGCCCACGACGTTGATTAAGATCTGCCGCAAGCGCGTGGGGTCGGTTTTGATCGCGTCGGGGATCGCACCGACCCATTCGTTATTGAATTGCAGTCCCTTTTCCTCTGCGCGGACGCGCATCAGCGACATGACTTCGGCGACCAGCCGCCGCGGAGAACAGGCAATGCACTCGATTTCGAGCTTGCCGGCCTCGATTTTCGACAAATCCAAGATGTCGTTGATGATCTGCAGCAAGTGGTGGGCGTTGCGCCGAATGGTGCGCAATACCTCGACGGAACTCTCCCGATCGAACGTGTCTTCGTCGCGAGCCGCTTCGTCGAGCAGCATCTCGGCGTAGCCCAAAATGGCCGTCATCGGCGTTCGTATTTCGTGACTCATGTTGGCGAGAAACTCGCTTTTCGCTCGATCCGCCGCCTCGGCGCGCTCGACAGCACGTTGCAAAGCGCGCTGGGCGGCTTGTTCGATCGTTTGTAACCGTTCACGGATTTTAACCGATGCCCTGGTGAACGGGCGCGCAGAACCAGAGGACCGCAGGTCGGAAAGGCTGATGGTGGGGCAAAACGCAATCGCTCAAGAAGTATCCGGCGCCAGACTCGGCGCGGCGGCGCCGGTCAGAAATGCGATCACCGCCTCATGAATGAATGCAAAGACGGATCGCCCTTGTTGAGCGCAAGTTCCCACCGCGGTCCAGATCCGTTCGCACC
>DATKRK010000318.1:0-16409 GCA_035532215.1 Pirellulales bacterium
CAGGACATGAAGGCCAAGGTCGCCGAGAACCGGGCCAACGTCGTGCTGGCCGAGGCCGAAGTGCCGCTGGCCATGGCCGCCGCCTTCCGCCAAGGCAACTTTGTCGGGCGAGAAGCGACGCCCGGCAACGGCGCGCCGTAAAAGTCCCCTCTCCCTTTGGAAGAGGGTTAGAGTGAGGGCCGTTCTGAATGTCGCCGCGATTTGCCTTCGATGGCTATCGCGTCCGCGCAAAGCATGGCAGCCAGAGAAATCGCCACAGAGGCACGGAGAACACAGCGCGGCCTTCGGCCGCAACCAAAAGGAAACATCTGTCGGCTGCGGATCATGCAAAACGCAAAAGTCAAAATGGCGGAAATGCGATTTCCGATATTGTGATTTGCATTTTGCGTTTTGCATTTTGACTTTCCTGGCACGGAGCGTCTGAATCGCGTCATGAAATCTTCGCGGCCCGGAAAGAAATGGACCATTTGTAGCACAGAGAGGCAGGGGCTGAGTTGAGCGCTGCGTGAAGAGAAGGAATTCGAGCGCGATCCGATGTTGTTCTCTGTCGCGACCAGTTTCTGGCAGCGAATTCGCACGCCCTACGGGTCGTTCTTGGCGGCGACTGTAGTCGTAACTTGCCTGATGGGCTGCGTTGGCGACCATGCAATCCAGGGATTGCTGTGCATTTTGTTGCTGTGGACCTGGTGCTCGTACGCGCTCATTTATTCGGGATTGCAGAACCCGAAAAGACAAGCCGAATGTCTACGACGGACGCTGCAGCGAATGTTCGTGGTCGTCGGCTGTTTGGCCGTGATCATTGGCGCAATCATCAATCATTGGCCGCTGCGTTGGCGGTTTATGATTTCGCGTCCCGAGTTGGACCAGTTGGCCGACCGAGTGGAAGGCGGACTGAAACTAGAACGGCCCAGAGCGGTTGGGCTGTTTGCGATCAAATCGGCCGCGATGCGCGGCAGCGTGCCATGCCTCTGGATTGATTCCGAAACGTGTTTTGCGCGCTGTGCGCCCGAGCAAGTTCAGGGGTTCAATCTTTGGTCTACAGAGTCGATGAACGACCGCTGGCAGCTTATCAACGAGGACTGAAGACGGTTCGCGGCCATCACGCGAACGGCTGCGTTCAAGGCGCTTTCCGGAACGCCACTGAGGGCGTTCACTACATCATGAACCGCACTCGGCACTAGTTACGCCCTTGCCGCGAGCCTTTCATCCGCCCCGCGTCCACGCCCTCACTCCTCCAAAATCTTCGGCCCGGCGGCTCGGGTTTCTTCGCTGGCTGCGTCGGCGTATTGGGCGAAATGCTCGTGAAACAACACGGCCAGCTTGTGGGCGGCGTGGCGATAGGCGGCCAGGTCGGGCCAGCAGTGGCTGGGCACGAGCATCGCCGCAGGCACGCCGGAACAGCGCGTGGGCACGTAGAGGCCGAAATGCGGCTCCTGGATGGTCGGAGCCTTGGAAAGCTCGCCCGAGTGGATGGCGTCGATGATCGCCCGCGTGCAGCGCAGCGGAATTCGCGAGCCGGTATGGTAGTCTCCGCCGGTCCAGCCGGTGTTGACCAGCCAGCAATCGGCCTCGTGGGCTCGCATCCGTTCGGCCAGCATCACGGCGTATTTGGTCGGGTGCCAGACGAGGAATGCGGCGCCGAAGCAGGTCGAGAACGTGGCCTGCGGTTCGACGATGCCCTGCTCGGTGCCGGCGATCTTGGCCGTGTAGCCGCTGAGGAAGTGGTACTTGGCCTGCCCCGGCGTCAGCTTGCTCACCGGCGGCAGCACGCCGAACGCATCACAGGAGAGAAAGATGATGTGCCGCGGGTGGCCGCCGATGCACGGAATCTTGGCGTGGTCGATGTGCTCGATCGGGTAACTGGCCCGCGTGTTCTCGGTGATCGAGGCATTTTCGTAATCGACTTCGCGCGTGATCGGATCGTAGACCACGTTCTCCAGCACCGTGCCGTAGCGAATCGCCTCGTGAATCTGCGGCTCGCGCTCGGCCGAGAGATTGATGCACTTGGCATAGCAGCCCCCTTCGATGTTGAACACGCCATCGTTGCTCCAGCAGTGTTCGTCGTCGCCGATCAGCCGGCGGTGCGGATCGGCCGAGAGAGTCGTCTTGCCGGTGCCCGAGAGGCCGAAGAACAAGGTCACGTCCCCCTCGGGGCCTTCGTTGGCCGAGCAGTGCATCGACAGCACGCCTTGCTTGGGCGCCAGGTAGTTCATGATCGTGAATACGCCCTTTTTCATTTCGCCGGCGTATTCGGTGCCCAAGACGACGAACTCGCGGCTCTCGAAGTTCAGGGCGACGCTCGTCTTCGAGGTCATCTGCCGGGTGTGCAGATTGGCCGGAAACTCGCCGGCGTTGTAGATCACGAAGTCGGGTTCGCCGAAGTTCGCCAGTTCGCCCGCCGTCGGCCGGATCAGCATGTTGTGCATGAACAGCGCGTGGTACGGCCGGGCGCAGATGGTGCGCACCTTCAGCCGGTATTTCGGATCCCAGCCGGCGAAGCCGTCGCACGCGTACAGCCGCGGGCGGCTGTTCAAATAGTCGATCGCCCGCTCGCGATTCGTGGCGAAGGTTTGTTGGTCGAGCGGGATGTTCACGTCGCCCCACCAAATGTCCTGCTCGCTGTCCGGGTGGCGAACGACGCGTTTGTCCTTGGGGCTGCGGCCGGTCTTCGAGCCCGAAAGCGAGACGAGCGCGCCGGCGGAACTCACCGCCGCCTTGTCTTGCCAGAGGGCGGCTTCGTAAAGCCTTGCGGGAACGGCGTTTCGCCAAACGTCGCTGACGAGGATGCCGTAGTTCTGCAAGTCGAAATGAGGACTGGTCACGCGCCGCGGCTCCCGGATAGTAGAAACAAAGCTCGTCGCCGGCAGCGCCGGCGCCCGTGCGAATTATAGGCCGCCAGGCGATCTCGACCTAGGCGAAGCATTTGGGGGCCGCCTTCTTGTATCATCCTGTATTGCCCGCAGGCGCCAAGGAGGCCTTGTACGAGTTTGTGGGGCGGCCTTCCAGGCCGTCGATCGCCGGCGGCCTGGAAGTCCGCCCCACGAGTCACAGACGACTCATTGCTTGCCGGCGCCGGCGGCAGACCAAGGCCCTGTGCCTCGTCGTCGGCGTGGTTCATAATTGAGCGATGAAGTTATCCGTCGTCATTCCGGCTCACAACGAAGAGCAAAACATCGGCCGCTGCGTCGCCGAGTTGCAGGCCGTGCTCGGCGAGAAGTACGGCATCGACCATGAAGTGATCGTGGTCGACGACAACAGCCGCGACGGCACGGCGCGGGTTGTCGAGGAACTGATGCGCGCCAGCTCCGAAATCCGCCTGGTGCGGCGCTTGCCGCCGGCCGGCTTCGGCCGGGCCATTCGCTCGGGGCTGGATGAAGTTCGCGGCGACGTCGTGGCGATCTACATGGCCGATCTGTCCGACGATCCGGAAGACCTGGCCGCCTACTATCGCAAGATCGGCGAAGGCTACGACTGCGTTTACGGCTCGCGGTTCATGCGCGGCAGCCGGGTCGAGCAGTATCCGCCGGTCAAGCGGGTGGTCAATCGCATCGTCAACCGGGCCGTGCAGCTCATGTTCTGGTGCCCGTTCAACGATTTGACGAACGCCTTCAAGGCTTATCGCGTCGGCGTGATTCGCGATTGCGGGCCGTTCCGCGCCTGCCATTTCAACATCACGCTGGAGATGTCGCTCGGCGCCTTGATCCGCCGCTATCGCATCGCGCAGGTTCCGATCCGCTGGTACGGCCGCACCTGGGGAAGCTCGAATCTACGGCTGCGCGAAATGGGCCGCAAGTATCTCTGCACGGTGCTGATGATGTTCTTTCAGCGGATGCTGATCGGCGACGACTTGCTAGCCGAGCGGCAGGCCGCCGAGCAGCTTGCCGCCGCCGGGCGAGAGCTGCCAGACAAGCAGACGCCAAATGAAAACCGCGCCGACGCCGAAATGGCGAAGCGAGCCTCGCCATGACTTCCGCCGCCGATCCCTCGCCGCACAGTTCGCGACGCGTCGTCCCGCGGTCTTCGCTGGCGGCGTTGGGGCTGATCCTGGCCGCTTTTTGCTTGCTGCGCGTGCCGGTCTTGTATCGCCACTTTGGCGGCCAGGACGAATACTGGTACGCGATTCCGGGGCTGACCGTCGCGCAAAGCGGAATCCCGCGCGTGCCCTACGCGCCGTGCCGCAATCGCGAGAGTTGCTTTTACAAGGTCGACGAGGCGCTGTTGGCTTTGCCCCCAGCGTATTTTTATTGGCAAGCGCCGTTCTTCTGGCTGCTGCCGGCCGGTTATGGGACTGCGCGATTGGCCTCGGCCGCGGCGGGGATGATCGCCGTCGGTCTCGTCTACCTGCTGGGCCGCCAGTTGACCGGCCGCGAGTCGGTCGGCCTCGTAGGGGCAGGATGGTACTCGCTCTCGCGCGTGTTGTACTTTCCGGCCATCGTCGCCCGGCCCGACATGCTCTGCGGCGCGTTCGGGCTGGCCGCGTTGCTGCTGGCGGTTCGCTGGCAGGCCAGCGGCTTGCGGCGAACGCTCGCGGCAGCGGGAATCATGCTCGGGCTGGGGATGCTCACGCACCCGTTTGCGTTCGTGTACTGCCTGCAAATCGGCGGCTGGACGCTCGTCGGCGCCCGCGGCGCCCGCGTGAAGCAACGGCTGGCGAACTTCGCCCTGCTCACCGGCTGCGCACTGGCCGCTTTTTCGCTCTGGACGCCGCTGATCTTGGCGTACCCCGAGATATTCCGCGTCCAATTCTTCAACAACGTGCTCAATCGTTCCGGCCCAGGGTTGCTCTCGCGAATGCTGCTGCCCTGGGAATCGCTGCGCTACCACGGCGAAATGCTGCTGGAACACGCACAGACGCTGCAACTGGCGTTGATGGCGGCGGGCTTGCTGGCCGCAACGGGCCTGGCCTGGCGCCGCAAACAGCCGGGCGCGAGGTTGCTCGTCGGGCTGACCTGGTCAAGTTGTTACCTGCTCGTCACCGTGCAAGGGCCGCATCCGACGAAAGGCTATTGGTGCTATCCGGGCGCCCTGTTGTTCTTGTGCGTGGCTTATGCAGCGATCGAGTTGGGCGGCCCGCTGGTCGAACGTTTAAGACGGCCAGCTTGGGGCTGGCTGGGCGGCGGCGCGCTGCTGGTCGCGGCGCTATTGCCGGGCGCCGGGCTGCGCCCTTGGCTGGCGCACGCGCGGCATTGGTCGGACCCGAATTACATCGAGCCGCGGTTCACGCGAGCCATGCTCCGCGACTTGCCGCCCGACGCCCGGCTGATCGTTGATCCGGCCTTCGTCTTCGACGCCTACTTGTCGCATCGCCACGTGGTGCTGGGCACGAACCTCGATTTCTTCTTCAACGCCGAAGGGCAGCCTTACGATTACCTGATCGTTGGCCCGCTCGGCCGGCAATACGACCTGGCCGCCACGATGCACGGCCGCCGCTTGCGCGATTACGGCGACCCCGATGATCTGTTCGCTTGCTATGCCCAGATTTACGTGCCGGCGGATGCAAACAGCCGATAAGCCGCGAAGTTGGGCGGCCCGGCGGCTATTGTTGCGGCGCCGAGGGCTCGGCCGGCGCTTTTTGAATCCGCACTCGCGCCGCCACATCGTCGCCCTGGCTGGGCGGCTCGGATTGCCCGTTCTGGTCGACCTTGTCCTTGCCGACGCTGTAAACGACGTACTCCATTGCGTCGATCCGATAACGTAGCCGCGCTCCGTCGAACGGATCGATCGGTACAGCGTCGAGAAACGTAGGCGTCAACTCGTCGAGCGTCTGCGGCAGCCGATCGTTCGCCAGGCGGAAGCGTTCGACAGCGACGGCCGCCCGCGTGGCGTCGCGGCTGGCTTCGTTGCGGCTGGCGGCTTCCATGAAAGCGCTCAAGGCGGGCATCAGCATCAGCGTCAAAGGATGGCTCAACCTCGAGCCTCGCGAGCCGGCAAGTTGTTGCAACTGCACGTCGACTTTGGCGGCGGCCAGTTCCCCGGCCTCTCTCGACTTGTCAGCGGCAGCGATCAGTTCGCCCATCAGTTGCAGGTACATGATCTGATCGCGGTCGCCGTTGAAGGCGCCCAGGAATGCAAATGCCTCGCCTTCGTCGCCGAGCTTTGCAGGATTGGCGAACGCTTCGATGCCTATCACGCGTTCGCCGAGGAGCGCGATATAGGTCGATCTTCGATACTCGCAGGCCGCCAGTTCGGCGTCGAGCCGGGCCAATTGGGCGTCGTCGAGGGCCAGGGCGGAAGACAACCATCTAACTCGTTCGCGCGCCGTCCCGTCGATGGCTATCCGCACCAACTGCGAGACGATGCACGGTTCTTGCTCGAGGCTGCGGCCGGCGGCGAAGATCGTCACGATCGCATCGACTGCGGCATCGGGCCGCCCGTGATGGCCCTCGACCGCCGCCTCCAGCGCCAAAAGCCGCACGCCGGTGCGAAGCTGCTGCACGTGCGGCAGCAACGTCATGCCCCCGTCCGCAAAACGAGTCGGATATCGGGCCAGGCCGCCCTCGCGAGCCGCCTGGTGCATCAATTCCAGCGAGCGTTGGTACTGAGCCAGCAATTGCTCCGCCTCTGCCAACTCCGGCCAGGGCTCGCCCGGCCAAGGAACGGTCTCCAGCCCCATGCCGACGATCGGCAATGCTTTAGCGTCGGACTGGAATTGGGGCGTTCCAAGCGGCTCAGTCGCCTGAAGCCAGAGTTGAGTCGTGTCGCGGTCGGACGGCGGCGATTGATAATACGATTCCAACTCGCCGGCCGAAGCCGGTTCGCCTGCGGCGCGGATTTTCGCCAACTCTGCATTCAGCGCTCGCCGGCCGGTGATCTTGAAACGCGCCGTGAACAGCAACACGAGCAGCAACAATCCGCCTGCGCCGATCAGCACAATCGTGCCCGGCCCGATCCGGCGGCGGCGACCGCTCGCAATACTTTCGGACTCCATTGCAACAACCCCTCGATGCGGAGTTAAGGATTCGGAAACTCGCGGCCTGCCAGGCGGCTATTCAGATCGTAAACCGCTTGCAGCCTCTGCACCAGCGCTCCTTGCCGAGCGTCGCCCAAAGGTCGAGGTAGACGCCGGCGAGCGCCATGATCGCACCTGGCGCCCAGGGGCGCCTTCTGTTGCTCACTGCGCGTTTTGCACCTTACAATAGCCGCCGGGAGGATTTCACGGCATGCTGCACGCTGACGGTTGCCTTCAATTCCGCCGATTATCGCAGGCCACGCGCCGCGAAGTGCTTTCGCTCGGCGCGGCGACAGGCTTGGGACTGTCGCTGCCGGCGTTGTTCCGCGCTCGGGAAGCTGCGGCGGCTTCGAAGCCGCAAGCGGCGGCCCAGAGCCTGATCTTGATCTACCTGCACGGCGGGCATCCCCAGCACGAAACTTGGGATCCCAAGCCCGAGGCGCCCGCCGAAGTGCGTGGCGAATTGGGCTCGATCGAGACGGCGCTTGCCGGCGTGCGGTTCGGCGAATGCCTGCCGCGGTTGGCGCGGCTGGCCGATCGGCTGGCGATCATCCGGGCGATGTCGCACGACAACCCCAATCACGTGCAGGCCAGCCTGCCGGCGATGACCGGCCACGCCCATCCGCGCGAGGCTTACGCTCGCGGCGACTTTCCTCCTTCGGCGAGCGATTTCCCTTGCTTCGGCGCGGTGGTCGATCATCTGCGCGGCGCCGGCGGCAGCTTGCCCAACTGGGTGCGCATCGGCCCCTTGATGCACCGCTCGAACGGCACGGTGTTGCACGGCCAATTGCCCGGCTTTCTCGGCGATGCGCACAATCCGTTTGCCGTCAATCAGGATCTGCGCGGCGACGCCGTGCAGGTCGAAGCGGTCGAGCCGCGGATCGGGGTCGAGCGGTTGCGCGATCGGCGGCGACTGTTGGCCGATCTCGATGACCAGCGCCGCAAGCTCGACGCGGCGGCGGCCGGCACGCTCGATCGCTTCCGGCAGCGGGCCTTCGAGCTGCTCTCGTCCGACGCCACACAACGCGCCTTCGACCTGGCCGCAGAACCGCCCGACGTGCGAGACCGCTACGGCCGCACGCAATTTGGCCAGGCGTGTCTGCTGGCCCGGCGACTGGCCGAGTCGGGCGTGCCGTTGGTGAACGTCCACTACTGCAAAAGCCCAAGCGGTTCTTGGGACACGCACGGCAACAACTTCCGCCAGATGCGCGACTCGCTCGGCCCGACCTTCGACCAGGCGTTCTCCGCGCTGGTCGACGATCTCGAACGGCGGGGTTCCGCCGATCGCGTCACGGCGCTGGCCACGGCCGAATTCGGCCGCACGCCCAAAATCAATCGCTCGGCCGGCCGCGATCATTGGCCGTGGGTCTACTCGATCGCCCTGGCCGGCGCCGGGCTCAAGCGCGGCGCGGTCTACGGCGCTTCCGACCGGCTGGGCGCCTATCCCGACGCGCGTCCTCACGACCCTCGCGATCTGGCCGCGACGGTCTATCATTTACTCGGAATCCCCGCCGACACGGTGCTGCACGACAACCTGGACCGCCCGCACCGGCTGGTGATCGGGAAGCCGATCGAGGGCGTTCTGGCGGGAGGCGCCTGATGGAACCGTTTCATTCCAAGGCTGAGGGAGTAAGGCCAATTTCGGAATGCCTGGCGTCCGTCGATACTCCGGAAGGCCGGCGTCGCGTCGCGGAATATCTGGCCTCGCGACCGTTTCCCCATTATGAGGCAGCGCCGGGCAACTCCGGCTTGCTCGTTCGCATCGAGGCCGACTGGACGCGAACGGTTGGACGGTTCGTCGATCGCGAATTCTGCAAGGTCGAGTGATGTTTAGCCTCGCGCGGCGAAGCCGCAACCAAAGTAGTAGGCACACTCCGTGTGCCGTGACCGACGTTTGGTTGAGCGTCATTTCAGCGTTGGCGACGGCACACGGAGTGTGCCTGCTACTTTAGCGCAAGCGTTGCCGACTACGTGATCTGACGCCATGAGTTTTTCGCATCAATTCTTGCCGTCGCAACAAGATTCGCGGCGTTAATAATACGCGGTCCCGCAACGCAGCCATGCCGCCGACTTGACGTCGCCGTCGCGGCGGCAAACACTAGGCGGGATGAAACCAATCGTTTATGCCCTGGGCGCCGACGCGAGCGCCGCCCGTCGTCTGGAAATCCAGGACGCTCAATTCGCGGCCATTTCGGAACGCCTGCTCGATCGTTTGCACGTCCAGCCGACCGACCGCGTGGTCGAACTCGGCGTGGGCGCCGGCAGTTTCTCGCGTCGCATCGTGCGGCGGCTGGGACCGGACGCGACGTTCGTCGGCGTGGACTATTCGCAAGGCCTGCTCGACCAGGCGGCGCAAAGCCTGGAGACAATTACTAAAGCGAGGCTGCGGCTCGTGCTGTCCGATATTCAGGCGGTCGGCGAGCTGGCCGCCGAGGCGGACGTGCTGACGGCTCGGACGGTGCTGCACCATCTGGCCTTTCCCGAGGTGCTGTTGGGCAAGCTGCGCCGCCTGCTGCGGCCGGGCGCCCGGCTGGGATTCATCGAGCCGGAGTTTCGCGTGCCGATCGCGCGGTTGGCGGCGTTGGAAGACGCCGGCCGCACGGAACTGGCGCCGCTGCGGCGTTGGGCGGAAGGCATCAGCCGCTATTATCAGCGCTGCGGGCTGGCGCCGTCGATCGGCGCGACGCTGGTGCGGACGCTCGAACTGGCCGGCTACCAGCGCGTCGAGAGCGAATGGTTCGAGTGCCCCCACGACGCGGCGGCCATCGAGAACATGCTGCTCTATTACCTGGAGATTCGCGAAAAGTACGTGTCGCTGGGCGTGATGACGTCGGCCGAGATCGACGAGGATCAGAGGTTGCTGGCGTCGCTTTCGACCGACAACCTGCCGGCCGTGTGGGGCATGTACTGCGTGACGTGCGAGGCGTGAGCGGGGGCCTCCACGATGCTGGTCTCGCGCGCCGCGCTAGGCGTGGAGGGACGGGCGCCCTCGCCCGGCAACATGCTTGGCATGAGATCCATCGCGCCGGGCGAGGGCGCCCGGCCCTCCATCAGATGCCGCGAACTACACAAATCCCACTCGTGAAGGGAACTGCCATGAAACCGTCTCGGCGCCGCTTGGCGTTCGGTCTGTTCGTCGTCTTATGCTTGCCAGTGCTCTTGCAAAACAACGCGTTTGCCGCCGATTTTCTCATGGGACTCTCCGCGACGGCTTCCGCGCCGGTGTATCCGATCTTGATCCGCAACGAACACGGCCCGCTGGTGCGAGTCGTGATCGGCGTCGAAGCCAAGCAAAACGTGCGCGTGCGATCATTGGCCTTCTCGCTCGCGGGCACGGACGATCTCGCCGATCTCGATTCGCTCGCGCTCTACTCGACGGTCGACAAGCAAGACTTCTCGCCGGCGACGCCGTTCGGCGAGCGAGTGAAACCGGCAAAAGAAATCGTCTTTCGTGGCGAGCAGAATTTGCAGCCTTGCAAGAACGTGTTTTGGCTGTCGTGCCGTTTGAAGGACAAGGCCGATTTGTCGCATCGCGTCGCCGCGTCCTGTACGTCGATCGAGACGACGACAGGCAAGCTGACGCCGAAAGACGAATCGCCCGGCGTGCGGCATCGCATCGGCGTGGCCCTGCGGCGGCATAACGACGATGGCGTGCATACCTACCGCATTGCCTCGCTGGCCACGACGCCCAAGGGAACGTTGCTCTGTGTGTACGACATGCGGCGGCGGATGGGGCGCGATTTGCAGGAGGATATCGACATCGGCCTGAGCCGCAGCACCGACGGCGGCCAAACCTGGGCCTCGCCGAAAGTCATTATGGACATGGGCCAGTACGGCGGACTGCCGCAGGAGCAAAACGGTTGCAGCGATCCGGGCATCATCGTCGACCGGCAGACGGGCGAAATCTTTTGCTTCGCCGTCTGGATGAACGGCAAGCCCGGCAAACACCAGTGGACCGCCGACGGCTCGGAGCCGGGTTTCGAAATCGGCAAAAGCGCCCAGATGCTAATGGTCCGCTCGCAGGATGACGGCCTGACTTGGACCAAGCCCGAGAACCTGACCCGCAAGCTCAAGCAAGAAGCCTGGTGGCTGTTGGCCCCGGCGCCGCAGCAGGGCATCTCGCTGGATGACGGCACGCTGGTCATGCCGGTGCAGGGGCGCGACGCCGAGGGCGTGCCGTTCGCCACGATCATGACCAGCCGCGATCATGGCCGCTCGTGGAGCGTCGGCAAGCCGGCCTTTAGCCAGGGCAACGAGTGCCAGGCGGCGCAACTCGGCGACGGCTCGATCATGCTCAACATGCGCAACGACCGCGAGCGGTTCCGCGCCGTCTATGTCACGAGCGACCTGGGCCAGACTTGGCGGCCGCACGAGACCAACCGCAACACGCTCATCGAACCGAACTGCAACGCCAGCCTGGTTCGCGTCGATTACGCCGAGGCAGGCATGGCAAAGCACGTGCTGTTGTTCGCCAACCCGCACACGCAACAAGGCCGCACGCACCACACGATTCAAGTCAGCTTCGACGACGGCCGCGCCTGGCCCGAGAAGTATCATCTGCTGCTCGACGAGGGTCGCGGCGCCGGCTACCCGAGCATCACCCGCGTCGACGAGGATCACATCGGCATCGTTTACGAAGGCAGCCAGTCGCACTTGACCTTCGAGAAGCTGTCGCTCGACGAGCTGTTCCGGAGGGGACATGGCTCGCAACCGCGAGGTCCGGCCGATGGAAAAGCAGACGTACGCCAAGGTCGCCCGCGCGGTTGGCCATCTTCGGCACACCCTCGACGAATTCCTCTCTCGCATCCCGCCCCCCACGAAGCAGCCGGAACTAAGTAACCTCCCGTACTCGACTGAGCTCATCCCCAATAGCCTGACTTTTGAGTCTCCGGTCGGTTAGGCATAGGGAAGTCGTTCAATCTTCGATGCTTACGGGTTCCTCTTCTCTGTTCCGATCTGCGGTTGGCCATCTTCGCCAATTCGTCGGAAAAGGTTGGCCATCTTCGGGCGAGAGGGCTCGGCGCGCCTGGGGGCGGATGCGGGTGGCGACGGCGATCGACTGGCCAGGGCGGAATCATGGGCGCAACAGCTTAACGCCTCGCCGGCTTGGCGAACAGCGATGAAAGTCAGCAACACCGCGTCAACTTGAACGGCGTTGCATGCCACCCAAATAAACATCTGCATTTCGCCTGTCGCATAATCGTGGGCGGCGATTTCGAGGTCAGCGGCCGCCGGCGGCTTTTCCTCGCCCGTTTCAAGCGTAGGCCGGCGCCAGGCTGGCGAGCGGGTCGACGGGGCGGGGCTTCGCGCCGTCGTGATAATAGCTGCAATTGCGGCCGGCGTTCTTGGCGGCCTTCAGCGCGCTTTCGCTCATCTTCAACAGCGTCACCGAATCGCCGCCCTCGGGCAGCGCGGCGATGCCCGTGCTCACCGTGACGTTCACCTCGGCGCCTTCCGCGCGCAGCTTGCAAGCGGCGATCGCGCGGCGAATTCGTTCGGCCGTGGCGATTGCGTCCTCGAGATCGGTGTGGATCAGCACCACCGCCAGCTTGGCCTCTTCGTAGCGGGCGGCCAGATCGAGATGCGCTCGGGTGGCGGTGCGAATGATCTGCGTGACCGTGCGCAGCACCACGTCGCCGACCAGTTGGCCGTGCGCGCGGTTGAGTTGCTTGAGATGATCGAGATCGACCAGCACCAGGCACAACGAGTTGTCGCCCAGGCTGTGTTCGGAGATCCTGTGCCGCAGCCCTTCGAAAAAGCTGCGGCGGTTGAGCAAGCCGGTCAGCGGGTCGGTGTTCGGATCGACGGGCAGAGATTGCAACTGCCTCGCCAGGGCCTGCATTTCATCGGCGTTGAGGATCAGCCCCCGGCCGGCGGCGCCGCTGGTGAGCGGAATCGCCTCGCACTTGCTGCCGTCGTGCAGGTGCGCGCAATTCCGCCCGGCGGCGCGTGACGCTTCGAGCGCCGCGCAGGTCCGCTCGAACAGCGATTGCGCATCGTCCCCGGCAAACGCCTCGGTGACGCCCTCGCTGACGGTGACCTTGACCGGCGAGTCGGCGATGCGAAAATCGCGCGCCTCGATCGCTGCGCGGACGCGCTCGGCGGCCTCTTTCGCCACGTCCAGGTGCGTGCCCGGCAGCACGACGGCCAACTGATCTTCGCCGTAACGGGCGATGAAATCCATGGCCCGCATCGATTCGTTGAGCGTTTGCGCGACGCCTCGCAAAATTTCGTCGGCGGCTTGTTGCCCGTGCTCGGCCTGCAATCCATGGAGCTGATCGACGTCGATCAGCACGACCGACAACGGCGCCTCTTGCTGCTGCCACTGGGCGACGCCGCGCCGCAGCTCGTCTTCGAAACCGGGGCGGTTGGGCAACCCGGTTACGAGATCGGCCATGGCGATCGCGGCCTGGGCTTCGATCGTCTCGGCCTGTTCGCGGAGCTTGAGCTTGGCTTCGGTCAATTGTCCGGTCAGCTCTTCATTGACTTCGACGATTCGCGAAACGGCATCGACCACCGCGCGATCCTTGGGCCCGCTGCACGAGGTCCGCAGCGCGATCAGCTCCTGGCTGATCGAGTCGATGCGGGTCAGATGCGTGCCGACGCGGCCCGACACCTCGCAGGTCAGGTCGTGCAGCCGCCGCAGGGCGTCGACCGCCTGCTTGGCGTTGAAGGCTTCCTGGCGCGCGGCGTTGGCTTCGTGAATCCACCAGCCGATCGCAATGCCGAAGATCAGGTCGACCAGCAGCACGAGCACGCTGAGGATGACCAGCCAATCCGAATGGGCCACGCCGACCGCCTTATCCAAGGACTTGTTGCCGCCACGTTTGCCCCGATTCGTGCGAATTGCCGACGGAAAAACTTCCCTATAGTTCAAATAGTTTTTCCCATCCGGAAGTCAATCCGAATGCCGGGCCCAGCCGGCCCCGTTGGGCCAAGACCCGCCGCGAAGGCGGCGCGTTCCCTAGAACCGGCGCCCCCCTGGGCGATTTGCTCCCCAGTGCTCGTCCTCCCGGAAGCGAAAAACCGGCGGCGGGAATGTAAAATTGCGGGGATTCGAGCAGCCTTGCGTCTCCGTTGCCGGGCGGCAAACAATGGTCAGCGAAAGGATCAATCGAGGTCGAGCGCTAGGACTGGCGAACTGCGAACCGTGAAAACGTTGTCGCGGACGATCCGACAACGGGGCAAAGCTTCTTTCAATGCCGATTCAAATTCGTCGTTTGTCGGTCTACCGGCCAAAACATGCTCAGGTTCCTCCAGATAAATCGTTTCCAGGGCGGGAAGAGCCTTCAGGTACGGTATAATGGCCATCAAATCGCTTTCTGACGTAGGGCGTTGCTCTCCTGAATCGAAAGCGAAGCCCCAGAAACGCTGCCGCGGTCCGCACCATGTGTTCAAGAGAACGCCGTGAACCTCTTGAAAGAGTTCCTCGCCGAACGCTTCTCGCAGCCACGTGGGCGACTTCGTGAACGAGTCGAACGGGGCGAACCGCGTTCGCCGCTCGATTATCCAGTTCGCGGGATCGGGTTGCCAATCGTATTGCACAACTCCGCCAATAGCTTCGATGGCCGCTACAGCTTCACGTTGAACCTTGATCTTTGCCGATGCCCAGTGATAGCAACCCAGGCCAACGGCTCCGATCGTCAGCACGACGAAAAAGCCGCGCAAGGAAAACTGCAGCCAGCGGCGATGGGGCGCCATTGGATCAGTCCTTGGGTTCGGGCGGGAGGATAAAGAGCCAGTGCGTTGCGACGCACAGCAGGCCGACGACGGGGGCGAAAGCCCAGGCCAACAAAACTTTGCGGATGCTGGAGGCCAAGGCCGCGAAGATTTCGTCCTGCGGATCAAGCCGGGTTCCGCGGCGGGAAACTTAAAGGCAAGCTGCTGAAAGTCGCTTTTCGCTCCGCGAAAACGGCGCCTTTTTCGCGGAGCGAAAAGCGACTTTGGTTGCGGCTTCGCCGCGCTGGGTTTCATCCGTGGCTCTCTCCGCTCAGCATGTATGCGGCAAACACGATCATCGCGGGCAATACGCCGAAGCAGCAAACAAGTTCCAACGGGCTCGGAGCGAAAAAGAAGCCGATCATTTTGGGAAAACCCCGGCAGTCCGAAATTGCGGGACGGCGGCCCTCTCACCCGATCGCTTTGGCCACTGCAAACGCCGTGGCGGCCGCCACGCCGCCGACGGCGACGGTTTGCCAGGCGCTGCGCCAGGGCCGGGGCGTGGTGAACCGGCCCTTGATGTAGCCGAACAAGGCCAGCGCGGCGAGCGTGACCAGAATCGAACCGATCAGCGCCTGCCGGATCGAAGGGAATCCCAGCCAGGGCAAAACGATGTACGGGGCGAGCGGCACCAACCCGCCGGCGACATAGGAGGCGGCAATGGTCGACGCGCTGGCGGCGGCCCGCTTGGGGTCGGGCGGCTCCAGGCCGAGCTCGAACTTCATCATGAAATCGACCCAGCGCTTGCGGTCGGAGCGAATCGCGGTCACGGCCCGGTCGATCGTTTCGCCGTCGAGGCCGTACTCGCGGAGGATTTCCGCCACTTCCGCCGCTTCGACTTCCGGCACGTCATGGGTCTCGCGTTCTTCGCGGGCTTGCTCCGAGGCGAAGTGTTCGGCGTCGGTCTTGGCGGCCAGATACCCGCCGAGGCCCATCGCGATCGCGCCGGCGGCGATTTCGGCGAACCCGGCCGTGACGATCACGCCTGTCGTTTGGACCGCCCCCGACAAGCCGGCGGCCAGCGCAAACGGCACCGTCAGACCATCGGACATGCCGATCACGATATCGCGCACGGTTTCGGACGAGGTGAAATGCTTTTCGACGTGCGGCGTTTGCGGCATGCGAAAGTCCTTGATGATAGTCGTCGTGCTGAGTCGTACCTTGGGCTCAAGGTCGGGGTGCGTCAAGTTATTTACGTAGCCCAGGCATTTATGCCTGGGAAATTGAGGCCCTCGCGAAACCTCGTCGGCCCCTTTAGGGGCCTTGAACACGACGCAGCGCCCCTAAAGGGGCCGCAGTCGTAAATAGGATCACCGCCGCCCCAGGCATAAATGCCTGGGCTAAGTAAAAGTCTATTTCGCCCGGAACGATTCTTTCAGAACGATTCTTTCAATGCGTGGCGCGACCGCCTTGGCTGGACGACGTTTCAGCCGATCACGATCTCGGCTTTCGTGCTGTCGACGATGGCCAGCAACTCGCTACGTTCCGCCGCCGGCACGCCGAAGCGGTCGAACGTTTGCCGCAGGTCGTCGAGAAAGGCGTCCCACTCGCCGGCGGTGATGTCGAGCTCGGCGTGCGAATCGCGCATCGAGCGGCCCGTATATCGCTGCGGGCCGCCGGCCGCCCAGCACACCTGCTCGGTCACCAGGTACTTGAAGCCTGCCGGCAGCACGCGATGGTGCGCTTCGTCGACCTTGGGATTGGCGTTCAGCCGCGGATCGTCCATCACGCGATCGATGAA
>DATKRK010000319.1:0-20464 GCA_035532215.1 Pirellulales bacterium
ATTGTGTAGAATACAGTCGGCCGCCCGAGATTGCCCTACTGCCTCTTCATTTCCGAATTGATAGGTGAGGGTGGCTGGCGGCAGAGCGAAGCGATGCCCCAGCGAACTGGGGCTTCGCCTAGGCTCAGCCGCCAGCCACCCGACTGTCAAAATGGCTTTGAAGAGGCCCTACGAGCAGCGCAGTTTCGGACGCCGCTGCCGCCGAACTCCAACCAGCGTGGCTGCTTGGGTTTACGCGGTCGCCGCCCTTTTGCGCCTCGCTTGCCATGCCCCCCGACGAAGACGAACTCTACCAGGAACGCATCCTGGAACATTACGAAGACCCCTACCACCGGGGGCACGCCGCTCACGCCACGCACGCTCACGAGGACGACAACCCCTTGTGCGGCGACTTCATCCACATCGATTTGGCTATCGATTCTTCCGGCCGCATTAAAGAGGCGTATTTCGACGGCGACGGCTGTTGCATCAGCCAGGCGTCGGCCTCGATGTTGATCGAACAGCTCGACGGCAAGACCATCGACGACGTCAAGAATTTCACGGCAGACGACATGCTCAAGCTGTTCGGCGCCAAATTGACGCCCAATCGGCAGAAGTGTTGCCTGCTTTCCTGGCGGGTCTTGCAGTCGGCGATCTATTCGCCCAAGCAGGATTCGCCGCCCGACGGCGAGCCCGAAAACGGGCGCGCCTGCCATTGAACGAATTTTCCGGCGGCCCCGAGCGAAAGCGCCCCGCGCCGCCGAAGGAGTTTCGCCATGACCGCTCTGCACGCCGCGCTGCCGCTCGACCCTGAAGCGCTGCGCCCCGATTTTCCGATTCTCGCGACGGTTCTGCACGGCAAAGTGCCGCTCGCCTATCTCGACAACGCCGCCACCACGCAGCGCCCGCGGCACGTCATTCAGACGCTGGTCGACGTTTACGAAAAGCAGTACGCCAACGTGCATCGCGGGATTCACTGGCTGAGCGATCAAAGCACCGACTTGTACGAGGAGGCCCGCGAAAAGGCCCGGGCGTTCATCAACGCCCGATATCGCGAGGAAGTGCTGTTCACTTACGGCACGACGGAAGGCATCAACCTGGTGGCGCGAAGCTGGGGCGACGCCAACGTCAAGGCCGGCGACGAAATCCTGCTGACGGTCATGGAGCACCACTCGAACCTCGTTCCCTGGCAGCAGTTGGCCCAGCGGACGGGGGTCGTGCTCAAGCACATTCCGATCACCGACGACGGACTGCTGGAACTGGACCAGCTTCCGAGCTTGCTCGGGCCGAGGACCAAGCTGGTCGCCGTGGCCGGCGTTTCGAACGTGCTGGGCACGATCAACCCGGTCGAGGAGATCATTCGCCAGGCCCATGCGGCCGGGGCAGTCGTGTTGGTCGACGCCGCCCAGAGCGCCCCGCACCTGACGACCGACGTCCAGCGGCTCGACGCCGATTTTCTGGCCTTCAGCGGCCACAAGCTGATGGGCCCCTCGGGCGTGGGCATTTTGTACGGCCGCCGCGAACTGCTCGAAGCGATGCCGCCCTTTCTGGGCGGCGGCAGCATGATTCGCCGCGTCCGGCTCGACGGCTTCGAACCGGCCGATTTGCCGGCCAAGTTCGAAGCCGGCACGCCGCCGATCGTGCCCGCCATCGGCCTGGGCGCCGCGCTTGACTACATCGGCCGCATCGGGCTGGATGCCATCCACGAACACGAACGGCTACTGACCGTCAGGGCCCACGAAGCGCTCGAAGCCGTCGGAGGAGTGCGCCTTCTCGGACCGGCGCCCGACAAGAAAGCCGGCATCGTCAGCTTTACGCTAGAAAGCGTTCATGCGCACGACATCGCGCAACTGCTCGATCGCCAAGGCATCGCGATTCGGGCGGGGCATCACTGCACGATGCCGCTGCACAAGCGATTAGGCGTGAACGCCAGCGCTCGCGCGAGTTTCTACTGCTACAATACGCTCGCCGAAGTCGACCGCCTGGCCGAGGCGCTGGGCGAGGCCAAGCAATTGTTCCGCCGTAAATCGAAGTAAGGGGCGGCGCTAGCGGCCTTTTCGCCAGCAGCCTTACTGCCCCGCGAGGGTGACCAACTCGCGCACGAATTTGACCTGCGGCTTGACGCCGCTGGCGCCGACTTTGGACGGCAGGTAACGCACCGCCTCGCGCGGCGAGTCGGCCGGGTGGAAGTTGTCGCCCTTTTGCCAAATGGGCGACTTGCCTTCCACGCCGCCAAACGTGAACGGCTCGGCCAGCCAGCAAGGAAACCAGTGCCCCTCTCCGTCGGCGTCGGCCAGGTAGAATTCCGGATAGCTGGTCTTGGGGATCCAGACGGTGCGCGCCGGCACGTCGCTGGCGCGGCAGAGGGCCACGAACAGCGACGTCAACCCTTCATGATCGCTGGCCTCGTCGCGCAGCGCCTGCAAGGCGCCGGGCAGCTTCGGGCCCTCTTCGTGTTTCACGTGCTCGCGAACCCACTGGAAAATTGCTTCGACCTTCTCCCAGTCGGTTTTGCCTTCGTTTTCCTTGGCCAGCTTCTTGGCCAGCGCCTTGATTTTGCCGCTCTTGCTTTCGATTCGGGGGCTGGCGCCCAGATAGTGGCGAATCTCCTTGGGCAGCTTCTTGGTCTCGAGCTTCTTGAGGCTCTTTACGTCCTCGGGCGGCGATTGAGAGTATCGCGTGATCTCGAAGGTGATCACCATTCGCGCCTCTTGCCCGGCCGGCACCTGAGGCATGGTAAAGGCCAACTCCTTGACCGTGTCGACCATGCGGTCGCTTTTCTCCTGAGTGAACGGAGAAAAGTCCTCTTCGACCACTTTCACTTGTTGCTCGGGCCAGTCGACCGGCAACTGGAAAAAGCCGGCGACGTTCGTACAAGGGCCGTCGCTGGCCGTGACGATCACGCCGATGCGCCAGCGTTCCACGTGCTCTGCGCCAAGCTGGGGCCCTTTGCCGTTACCGGTCTGCTCGCCGAAATCATTCGTTTTCGACTGCGCCCAAACGGGGCTCGTGATCGACAAAATGGCGACGATCGTCGCCAGCCGCATTCTTTGCACGACAAGACTCCTTATACAAGCGGCCTCTTGCCTGCCGAAGGTGCTTGAAGGCGGCCGGCCCTCCGCCAGGCCGACCGGGACTCTTCCAGTCTAACTTAATCACGCGCCGCCCCAAGCGGCAATTCCCATTTTCTTCGCTCGAGCAGCTAATTCTTGTAAATCTTGTGCTGCGGGCGGCCCGAAAGGATTTGCTCCTTGCCCCAGTTCGTCACGTCGCGGAACGCCTGGCTTCGAATGAATCCGGCGAACGCCTGTTCGTCCGACCATTCGCTGGTGATGAGGTACGAGGCGTCGTCGGCTACGTCTTTCCACAAGGTCGAAGCGCTGTGCCCTGGTGCGGCCTTCAGGGCGTCGATCACCGCGGCGAACTTCGTTTCGAAATCTTGTTGCTTGCCCGGAATCACATGGTAGTTCATGCCGACGGTAATCATTTCGCCAGGGGCTCCTTGCTTCGTAGTCTTAGGGTTGAAAGGACGACGTTCCGCGCGACAGTCTACCAGATTCGGCCACGGACCAGAATCGCCGGAGAAGGATTTGCCGCGCGAGCTGTTTTGCGTCAACGCCCAAAGTCGGCGCCACGAGGCGAGCGTCTGCGCTGGCCGAATTAGGGCGTCCAGGCGAGCGCTAATCGGCGTCCTTCGGCGGCAAAATGACGATCGAAGCGTATTTCCACGTCTTGCCGGGCACCAGCGTTTCGACCAGCGTGCCGTCGAGGTTCGCCTGGCAGATCTTCGAGTCCTCGGTCCTTCACCGTAGCGGGTCCAATACATCATGCCGACCAGTTCGGCGCACGAGTCGTCCGCCTTTTCGGCTGTCGCCGGTTCATCGGCGGCCAGGCACAGCTCAAACGTCAACCCGGTGATTAGCAACGCCAACATGCCTCCGGTTAGACAGAATTGTTGGCTGTACCGCGCGACGTTAGTCCGGGGGCCGCTCATGGCAATGATCTCCGAGAGAAGTTCATGGGGTGGTTGTCAGGGCTGGGCTTGCTCTGCCTCGGCGGCGCTTACCAACCCGTCGCCGTCGGCGTCGAGGCGCTCGAAAACTTCCACGGGACCAACGAACTCGCGGCGGCTGAGGTCGCCGTCGCGGTTGCGGTCGAGCTTGCGGAACCATGCCGGGCCGGCAGCCGCCTCACGGCGCTCGGGGTCGTCGGCGATCGGGCGCACACCGGCGGCTTGGGCGCCGGCTGGCGTGTTGCGCGAGAGCTCGATCGCCAGCCGTTGCGGAATCTCGCTGCCGGCCAAACGCCCGTCGCCGTTCGAGTCGGCCTTGTCGAGCGCGGCTGCGGCGCCGCGCAGTTCGCGCACGCTGAGCACGTTGTCGGCGGCGGAGTCCAGCACGTTCAACAGTTGCTGGCCGCCGTCGGCCACTTCCAACAGCAGCCGCGAGCTGGCTGCCCGGGCCTGACGCTGGGCGTAGGCGTTGAACTCGGCGCCGAAAATCTTGCCGTCGCCGTCGGCGTCGATCGCTGCGAAAGCGGCGGCCAATTCCGCATTACCGGCCAGTTCGGCGGCGTCGAGATAGCCGTTGTTGTCGGCGTCGAAGTTTTGCAACGTCGGCCCATTGTCGGCGGTCTGGGCCGGGTCGCTCTGGCTGAGATACAAGTCGAGCGAGGCGTCGCTGAGCGTCAGCTTAAAGGCGCCATTGCGCGAAAGCTTGGCTTCAACCCCTTTGCCTGCCGAAGCGTGGATCTGAACGAGCTTCTTGCGCTGCGAAGGCGACACGTACAGACCCTTGCCGATCATGGCGGTCAATTCGACGCCCGGCCCGCCGCGAGCGAAGGCGAGCAACTCATCGGCGGTCAGCCGCCCATCGCCGTCGCGATCGAACTGTGCCGTTTGTGCCTCGGGGAAGGCGATCTCGCGACCGCTGGCCGCCGCTGCGAGCGAACCGTCCCGGTCATGGTCGTAGCGTTCGATGATCGCCGCGACGATCCACTCAGGCGTCATATCGGGGCCGATCAGATACAACGGCGCCGCGCCGGGCAAAATCGATTTGGCTTCATTCGCGGCCGGCGTCGCGGCCGCGAGCGAAGCGTCGGGGGCCACGGTCAACTCGCGGGGCGAGAGGACTTCGTCTTCGTTGAAATCGCGATTCGCCAACCGCGCTTCGGCGGCCGACAGTTCTTCGGCCGTGAGTTGCTGATCGCCATCGACGTCCAACAGCGGAAACAGCGCAGGGGCCGGCGCCATACCCGCCCCGGCGTAACGCAAGGGGCCGTTGCTCGCCGCAATCGCCAACGGCGGCGCCACGCGCGAGAAATACTCGACGAGCGCCTGCTCGCTGAACCGGCCGTCGTGTTCCGCCGCCAATTGCCGCAGCGCGTTCTTGGCCACCTCGGCTTCTTGGCCCAGGTAGACGGCCGCGTTTTTGGCCAGCACCTCGATTTCGGCCGCCTTCGGCGCCGGTCGACCCTCGGCTGCCGGTTTGGGTTCTGCAAGATCGATCGCGCCATCGCGGTTGGCGTCGGCCTCGTCGAACAGCTTCTCGATGTTTCTTCGCCAGAGTTGCCGGAACGGCTGCCGATTGACTTTCACGTGCAGCCGGATCAGCACCGGCCGCATCGGGCCCAAGAATAATAAGTCCTGCGAGTCGTCGTTCGCCGAAGTCGCACGATTACCTGCCGCCTCGTCCTGCCCGGCTTCGGTTTGCCTCCCGACGGCTGCGTCGTGCAACTCAGCCGCGCGGCTCAAGCCGCAGAATGACGCGTAACACGCGACGGCTGCAATCGTCGCACGACGCATGAAGATCGCCGTCTTACTCGGCGCCCAAAGTCGCTCCTTGTTCCTAGCGCGGCGGAGCCGCAACCAAAGTAGTAGGCACACTCCGTGTGCCGCGACCGGCGTTGTGGTTTGGCGCCATCGCAGGGTTGGCGACGGCACACGGAGTGTGCCTGCTACTTTGGCGCAAGCGTCGCCGGCGCCGCGGCGCAGCCCATTCAGTTTTGGCGCTAAATCTTGTCGCCGCAACAAGACTTGCGACATTAATAGCATATCGCGGACTATTTCACCCATGGCGCGAGTTTGCCTCCTTTGGCCTCTTCGACGATCCGTTGAACTTCATCCGCCGGAATGGCCCAGCCGCTGGCGTCGGTCGTTTGGCCTACGGTAACGCCGACGACTCGCCCCGCGGTATCGACGATCGGCCCGCCGCACTCCGCCGTACTGACGGGCGGAGAATACTCGAGCGCGATGGGAAAATCGTCGCAACGCCAGGTCCTGTCCCAACTCCAATAGCCGATCTTGACCGCAGGCAACAAGGGCAATTCGAAAGACAGCGCCTTCCCGTCCCGAACGACGACGACGGGCACGACGTCGCCCGATAGTTTCCCTTCGACCGCCTTTGCGACGTCATCGTCCGACGCGACGCGGCGCCCGGCAATCGAATGCAGACGGTCTCCTGGCAGGATGCCAACGGATTTGGGCAAACCACGGTGGGCGTTGATGATGTATTCGCCATCGTTGGCAATGCTGAAAATGGGCGGCCTGTCGGCTTTGATCCGGAGAGGAAGATCGTAGTTTGGTTCCTTAGGATTTTCCAGTGGACGAACCGCGACGCTCACGACGCCGACGCTCAAGGGCAGACCATCTGGTCCAACCGGCAGCACGATTCGACCGACGGGCGGCGACTCGCCTTCCAGCCAAGCGACGGGACGCACCGATTCAGGAGGAACTTGCACCACGGCCAAATCGAAAGCCATGTCGACGCCGACGATGTTCAAGTCGATGATGCGACCATCGGGCAATCGGCATCGCGGCCCGGGCGGCAGCACGCTGGCTTTGACGACGGCCAAGCCGTCTTCGTCGACCACTGTGCCGAGAGCGACGGGAACGGCGCCGTTGAGGATCGTGACCACGCTCTCGCGCAGCGGCGCCGTTACTGGTTCAAAGACCTTCTTGAAATTCCGGCTTTGGGTCCATTGATCGGGTCGCAACCGCACGGCGCCGCAAACCGCGGTAGTGTACCCGCGCGAACCCAGAGGAATGATTTCCCCGCGCTTCATCTGCTCCATGAGGACCGCGATGCGCGGAGCGCCGACGACCATCCAGTGGTGGCTCCACGCACCAGCGTTGCAGGCTTTTTCTCCAAACAGGCGGACATATAGTTCAAAGTTGCCGCCATTAACAATGCCGACCAGCCGCCCGGCGAGGTCAAAGAACGGTCCTCCCGAGTCGCCGCCGGCAACCCGGCAGTCGGTGACGAAACGATCATGTGTCGACAGAAGTACGCGTCCCAATCGCAAGGGGGCGAGACGATCTTGGCGAAACCCGCCCGGATGGCCCAGTTTTACCACCCAATCGCCGGCATCTACCATCGCGTCGGCATTGAATTCGACGAACGGATACGGCCCAGGTTCGGACAACTGTACGAGTGACAGGTCGTCGTCGATGCTTGCGCCGAGGAGCTTTGCTTTGCGTTGGGTTCCGTCGGCAAAGATCACTAGCCCCTCTTCTCCAGGCATGTGGTGCTTGCTCCAATCGCCGGTGTTGTCGTAAGGGAGATGGGTCACATGGAATTGCGAGAGCACCAAGCCATCGGCGCTGATCACGACTCCTGAAGCAGCGCTTTTGAGATGCGGACCGGACCGGGGCAGCGCCGCGTTAGAAGGGCTGAGCACCCCGACGACGGCAGGCTGAACTTGCGGCGTGAGTTCGATACACTTTGCCTCGATGGCGTTGAAGTCGGGCGGCTCGGCAGGCGAGAAGTCCGAGGCGTCGACCGTTGGCTCGACCGATTCCCAGAAATGAATGGAAAACGTTCTTTCGGCGGTCCCCGCCGGTGCAATCGCCAACGATGCGGGCAACAGATAGAGAACGGCCACGATCGCCAAGATCGCCGACAGGATTGCACAGATCACTGCCGGACGCGTGCGCGGTTGGTGGGTTTGTTCTTCGAGAGCCATTGGCGTTTCCTTGCGAGCGGGTATCTCAATCGCGCGAAACTGCACTATTGCTGGCGAACCCCACCTCGAGTAACGCTGGACTTCGAACCTTAATCCTGCACTTACGCCAGCGCTTCCTTCACCGGCGCCGCCTTCGGATCGACGACGCGAATCGGCCGGCCGACGTTGGAAATGTTCTGATGGCTGGCGTCGATCGCCAGCGCGCCGCAAATCGTGGCCAGCAGGTCGCCGACGGGAACCGGGCGATCTTCGACCGTCGTGCCGTCGGCGCTAGTCTTGCCGATGGCCTGCCCGCCGCGGACGCCGCCGCCGGCCAGCACGGCGCTCCAGGCGCCTGGGAAGTGGTCGCGGCCGCCGTTGGGGTTGATCTTCGGCGTGCGGCCGAACTCGCCCATCCAGACGATGGTGGTCGTATCGAGCAGTCCCCGTTCTGCCAACTCGCTCATCAACGTCGCCCAGGCCGGGTCGAGCACGCCGCTCAGACGCTTCACGCCGGCGAAGTTGTCGGCGTGCGTGTCCCAGCCCAGGCCTTGATTGCCGTCGACGCCGGCCAACGAGACCTCGATGAACGGCACGCGGCGCTCCACCAGCCGCCGGGCGAGCAAGCAGCCCTGACCGAAGCGGTTGCGGCCGTAAGCGTCGCGCACTTTGTCCGGCTCTTGGTCCAGATCGAAGGCTTTGCCGGCCGCGCTGCGCATCAACCGCACGGCCCGCTCGTAGGCCACGCGGTGCCCGATGGCCGAGGCCGCGGCGTGCTGGCTGATGAAGCGCTCGTTGAGCGAGCCGAGCAGGTTCAAACGCGCGTCGACCGTGGCGTCGTCGACCGCCTTGGGCGGTTCGAGATCGGCGACCTTGAGATCGTAAGCTTGCTGGCCCTCGCCGCCGCCGGCCAGACCGTCGCCGACCAACAGCGGGTCGTATTCCGAGCCCAAAAAGCCCGAACTGTAGGCCGCCGGGCTGAACGAGCGATAGGGCGCGATGCTGACGAAGTTCGGCAGTTCGGCGTCCGCGCGGCCGAGTTCCTTGGCCACCAGCGAGCCGAGCGTCGGGTAGCGGATCGGCCCCTGCGGCAAATAGCCGTTGCGCATCAGGTAGGTGGCGCGGCTATGGTCGCCTTCCTTGGTGCTCATCGAGCGGATCACCGCCAGCCGCTGGCCGTGCTTGGCCAACTGCGGCAGATGTTCCGAGATTTTCAAACCCGGCGCCGCGGTCTCGATCTCTTTGAACTGCCCGCCGTTGGGATGTCCGGGCTTTAAATCGAAGGTATCCATCTGGCTTGGTCCGCCGCTCATCCAGAGCAGGATGCACGAGCGGCCGCGCGGAAGCGCCGGCGCCGCCTCGTCGGCCAGCGCCTTGAACCAGGGCGACATCGAGCCGGCGATCACCCCCGCGGTCGACCATTGCATCCATTGGCGACGAGAGAGCGAACCGCGATCACGCGAGAAGATGAGTGGCGGACGCATGGCGAGGGTTCCTTATCTTTATCAAATCTTTGTGAGCGATGTTGGCGTGCGTTCAACTCATTCCCTCTCCCAGAGGGAGAGAGAGCGATTCAATGATTCAAAATGAACTCCGCACTGTTGAGCAATGCCCAGAAAATATCAGCCAGAGCCCGCTTCTCGCCGACCTTGGCGCCCCGCTCGGCGAGGAAGTCCAGCATCAGCTTTTGTTCGGCTTCGCCGGGAAAGCGGCCGAGCGCGGCGAGATACAGCGTCTCGACGCGCGCGGCGGAATCGAGAAACGGCATTTCCGCCACGGCCGACAACAACTCGCTGCGCTCGAGGCTCGTGGCGTCGGAGACCAGCGCCCCGTTCATCAGCGACAGCGCCTGCAAGATCGAGGTCTGCGATTCGCTGCGCCGCGAGGTTTGATCGGCGAACAGCGATTTCAGCCGGGCCTGCGCCGTGTCGTCGATCTGCAAGACGTTGGCCTGCGCCTGGCTGGTCGCATCGCGAAAGCCGGTGGCCTGCACCAGGCTGTCGTAGAGTTGCTCGGGCGACATTCGCCGCAGCGGCATGCGGGCGAACAATCGCGAATCGTCCTGGCCGGCGCCGCCCGATTGCGACGAAAGCTGGTAGGCCCGCGTGGCGGTGATGGCGCGAACGAGATACTTGATGTCGTATTGGCGATAGGCGAACTGCGCGGCGATTTCGTCGAACAACTCGGCATGACTGGCTGGGTTCGCCTCGTCCAGATCGTCTACCGGGTCGACGAAGCCGCGGCCCAGAAAGTGTTCCCACAGGCGGTTGACCAGCGCGCGGGCGAAATACGGATTGTCGCGACTGGTCAGCCAGCGCGCCAGCGGCAGCCGCGAATCTTCGCCGGCTCGGAACTCCGGCGCCGTGCCATCGAGAAACCTCGCTTCAGCGATTAAGTCGGTATCGGGGATTTGGATCGCCAGCTTGCCCTCGGCGCTAGCAACCAGCCCGACCGGCTGGAGCGTCTCGGCATCGGCATCATTGGGATCGACCGGCGGCTGCGCCTGGGCCACGACGCTCGAACCGCTGAAGAACGCCGCCAACGCCCAGAATTCCTGCCGCTTCCAGCGAGCAAACGGGTGATCGTGGCACTGCGCGCATTGCACTTGCGTGCCGAGAAAGATCCGCGAGGCATTGGCCGCCAGATTCTCGGGCTTGTATTCGTTGACTTGGAAAAAGGCCAAGGGACTCGGCGCGGCGCTGGCGGGCTGCGCAACTCCCAGCGCCGCGGGCGCCATCGCCGCGGGGGTGAGCAATTCCAACACGAGCCGATCGTAGGGCGTGTCCTCGGCGAACCGCAGCCGCAGCCAGGCTTCCAGCGGCGGCGCCAAGGCGCGCGTCTCGGCGCTGGTGTTGGCGCCCGGCAACAGTAGTTCGCGCCACAAGTTGGCGAAATGATTGGCATAACCGCCGCGGGCCAGGAGACTTTCGACAAGACGGCTGCGCTTGTCGGGCGAACGATCGCCGAGGAATGCCCGCACCTCGGAGGCGGCCGGAATCTTGCCGATGATGTCGAGGCTCGCGCGGCGCAGAAACTCAGCATCGTCGGCCGGCGGCGCGGGCGCGACCCCTTCAGCTTGCCACGCGGCGGCCAACACCGCGTCGATGCGGGCCGCCAATTCCAAGGGGGAAAGATCACGCGCCGCTTTCGTCTTGGCTGTTTCCGCGGCGTTCGAAGCTGAAGCCGCGCCAGCCGTTGCCAGAGCCCAGACCAGAGCTGAGATCAATGCGCCAGCAACCCAGGATGCCGATGCGCCCATCGATGCGCCCATCGATGCGGTTGCCTGGCGATTCCGCCCTTCCACGCGTCCCGCCTTCGACATGGGACTCTCCTTGCTGCGAGCATTGAGATGCGCTTTGAATGTAGCTGGGTTCACCCCGGCTCGGCAAGCTTTTCTCGCAAAGATCTCTCGCAAATGCGCCTGGGTTTTTGGCGATTCTTTTGCATGTTTTCCAGACGGACGCGGAATCTGCTTGATCTTGCCAGAACGCTGGCTTCTAATCGCAAAAGAAGTCGCGGAAGGATCCCAATTTCTCGCGCGCCGAGACGAATGGGCTCGCGGGAACCCCGTCTGCAATGTCTCTCAGTCTCGAAAGTCTCTTGGTCTCGAAGGTCTGTTGCGTCGTCGTTCGACGAGCGAATTCGGCAAGGAACGAATGTCGATGGTCCATGAGCGGAACGAGAAGGCCGTTTTTCTCGGGCGTCTTGCGGCGTGGCTCGCGTGCGCGCTGGGTTGGACGAGCATTGCCGCCGCCCAGGTTGTGATGGTCGCCTCGCCTTATGGCGGCGCCAATCCAAACGATCCCAAGCGGCCGTTCAACTTGCCGGCGCAAAAGACCGAGATTTCGGAAGCGCTAGCCGAGTTTCATCGTCTCAGCGAGCGCGGCGCCTGGGAGCGGGCCTTCAAGGAATTGGAAAAAGTGCAGCAGGCGCCGCCTAGCGCGCTGGCGCCTCGTAGCGACGGAATGTGGATGCCGACGCGCCGCTTGATTCGCCAGGCCTTGGCCGAATTGCCGCCCGGCGGCAAGCAAGCCTACCGGCTGTTCCACGACGCCGACGCCAAAGTCTTGCTCGACGGGGCGCAAGGCAAAGAAGAAATCGAAAAGCTCACGAAAATCTTCGACGACTTTTTCGTCACCGCTTCGGGCGATGCGGCGGCCGACCGGTTGGGCGACCTGTATTTCGAGCAAGGCGAAATGGGCAAGGCCGCCGAGTGCTGGCAGGCGGTGGTCGACTTTTGCCCGGAGACTGCGATTCCGCGCGTGCGGCTGCTGGTGAAGACGGCCATTGCCTTGGCCCGCGCCGAGCGTTGGAGCGAGTTCGAGGAACTTCGGCGGCAAGTTCGCGAGCGGTACGCCGGCGAGAGCGTCGTGCTCGGCGGCCGGCAACTTCCGGCGAGCCAGCGCTTGGATGAATTGGCGGCCGTGTACGCGAAAGCCTCGCCAGCGTCGACCGCTGTGGCGTCAACTGCCGGCGAAAGCGATCTGGCGCTGCCCGAGGGGGACTCGCTGCGCTGGCAATTCCGGCTGTTCAATGCGCAGCAAGCGCAAATGCTTTCGCAAGCCGGCCAAAATTGGGGCTGGCAAGCGCAATTCCCGGTGCGCGAGATGGCGCCGGCCGCCGTGATGGACGACCAACGCGCGTACCTGAACGTGATGGGCTACATGATGGCCGTCGATCTGAAGACGGGCAAGCTACTCTGGCGCAGCGCAAAACTGCACGAATTGCCGCAAAAGGTGCAGCAGAACCAATATCACTTTCCCGAGCAGTATTCGCTGGCGCTGGACCGGGGCGTGTTGTGGGGCGTCACGCGCGACGTGACCCAGATCGGCCAGCACGGCCAGAACTTCCGCCTGGCGCGCTGGGACGCCGCCACGGGCAAGCCCGGCTGGACCTCGCAGAGCGCGAGCGGACTGCAAAACTGGAACATGATGGGACGGCCGCTGCCCGCCGGCGACCGGGTCTACATTGCCGCGGGCAAGCAAGGGCAAGGCGCCGAACTGCACTTGCTGGCCGTGGCCGCCGCCGACGGCAAGCTGCTCTGGTCGACGCACCTCGGCACGCACCAGGCCGATCAGGGCCAAATGTTCTATCGCCGCACGTCGCAGCCCTCGCTGGCGCTGAACGCCGGGCGGGTGCTGGTCGACACGCACGCCGGCGCGCTGACAGCGGTCGACGTTCGCGACGGCTCGATCGACTGGGGCATGATTTACGATTCGCAGATGCCCGATACCAACTATTGGTACAACCAGCCGCGCGTGTTGGAAACGGTCGGGGCGCCGCAGATCGTCGACAATGTCCTGTACTTCAAAGGCATGCGTTCGGCGAGACTGTACGCCATCGACCTTGCCTTGCCCAAGCTGCTCTGGAAACGGCCGGTCGGCGAATCGTCGATGTTGATCGGCGTCGACGGCGAAAACCTTTATCTGGGCGGGGAAGAAGTTTTGGCCATCGATCTGAAATCGCAAAGGCTCCGCTGGGCCACGCGGCTGCCGATCGGCACCGGTTGGATCAAACCGGTTTTGACCAAGCGCTACGTCTATCAATTCACGCCCCGCGGCGTGTTCGAACTCGACAAGCGCACCGGCGACACGGCCCGGCTGTTTCGCGGCGCCGATCTCGACTCGCTGGGCGGGCAGTTGCTCGTGACCGAGGACTCGCTGATCACGGTCTCGAATCTCGCCGTGACTTGCTACCCGATGAAATCGCCGATCGGAACTAAACCGCCGACTCTGTCTCGGAGTCAATAGCCTTTCGACATGTACCGCCTGTTAGGGGCTCACGCGGAGACGCGGAGTCGCGGAGGAGAGAAGCTGGGAGCAGGGGAGAAGGAAATATGAAGTTCGAAGTCGATGAGATTACGGGCGAAATTGTCGATGCGGCATATAAGCTCCATGTCGGGCTTGGGCCGGGATTGCTGGAATCGGTTTATGAGGTGGTGCTCGAACGGGAGCTTCAGCACCGTGGCCTGCAAGTCGAGCGGCAAAAGGCAATATCATTCGAATACGACGGGTTGCAGTTCGACGAGTCGCTTCGCGTAGATTTGCTCGTAGAATCTTTGATCGTCGTTGAGCTGAAAAGTGTCGAGCAACTCGCCCCAGTCCACTCGAAGCAAGTTCTCACCTACCTGCGGTTACTAAGACTCCCTGTCGGTCTCTTGATGAATTTTGGCGCGCCAACCTTGAAGGAGGGCTTGCATCGCATCGTCAACAACTACTCCCCATCTCCCTCCGCGTCTCCGCGGCTCCGCGTGAACCATCCCCGCCCTGCCGACCACGATTTGCCTAGCTTCTATTAGGACATGCCGCCATGAACATTCCCTGGAAGCGACTCGCGTCGATCGCCTTGACCGCCCTGCTGTCTGCCTTGTCGCCGCACGTGCAAGGGAGCGAAAGCGGAATCACCGTCTCAGGCACGGGCGAGGTTCTCGCCAAGCCCACTCGCGTGGAAATCGATCTGTCGGCGGGCGCCGCCGCGGAGCTTACCGGCGACGCGATCGTCAAATACCAGGACTCGTTGCGCCGCACGCTCGACGCTTTCAAGAAGATGCAGCTCAAGAACCTGACCATCGAGCAGCGGAGCCTGTCGTTCCAGAGCACGAGCGGCGCCGCGGCGGCCAATGCGTTCGCCCAGCCCGGCAGGGCGCCGTCGACCGCCAAGTCGCAAATCGACATTACGCGAGCCTTGCGCATCGTGCTGACCGAGACGGACAAGCTTTCGGAACAGGAACTGATGGAAACGATCGGCAAGCTGCTCGACGCCGCCAAGGACGCGGGGGCCAAAATCGGCGACGGCGCGAGCAACGCCTTGATGCTGCGGATGATGGGGCAGTCGGCTTCCTCGATCCCGGTTGTGACATTCGTCGTCGAGGACGTCGCCGCGGCCCGCGAAAAGGCCTACCAGCAGGCGTTCGACCAGGCCAAGGCCCGCGCCGCGCGGCTGTCGAACCTGGCCGGCCAACGGCTGGGCCGAGTCGAGTCGGTGGAAGAAGGGCTGGAAACCAACGCCAAAGACGAGTCCGGCGTCCAAGAGAAGATGATTACCGCCATCTACGGGATTTCATCGAATACGGACAACGAAGAATCGCGGCTGACGTCGCAAAAGCTAGCCGATATTCCCGTCCGAGTGACGTTGCGAGTGCGGTTCGCTCTGGAAGAGGAGCCCGCCGCAGCCGCGTCCTCCGGTCTCCGTTGAAAAAAGGTTGAATCCATGCTGTTGAATGCCCCCTGTCGGGCCGCTTCTGGCAAATTCGCTTTCGGTGCGGCGCTCGCCTTGGTCGCCGCGGCGCTCGTCGGTTCGGCCGACCGTCAGGCGGTCGCTCAGGTCGTCTACGGCGCGCCGGGCCAGAACCACGCCGAGGGCATTACCGTTTACGGCGCCGGCGAGACGATCGGCAAGCCCGACCTGGTGGAAATCAGCATGCGGGCCACGGCCAACGCCGAACTGACGGCCGACGCCATCGTGAAGTATCGCGATGCCAAACGCCGCATCCTGGAGGGCTTCGACAAGCTCAAGCTGGAGAAGCTGAAGATCGAAGAGGTCGGCGTCTCGCTCACCAACCACACGGCCCAAGAGGCGATGCAAATGGCCATGCGCGGCATGGTCGACAACAACGCCGCGGCCAAGAGCAAGGTCGAGATCGCCAGCTCGCTGCAATTGAGCGTTTCGGGCATTAGGGACCAATCGATCGAGCAAGTCATGGAGACCGTGGGCAAGCTGCTCGACGCCGCGAAGGACTCGGGGGCGGAAATCGGGCCGTCGGCCGCCGATGTCAACATGGCGTATCGTTACGGCCGGCAGGCCGATAGCGCGTTGGTGCGATTTGTCGTCGTCGATCTGAATGATTTAAGGGAGCAAGCCTATCGAAACGCCGTGGCCGACGCCCGCGCACGCGCCGAACGGCTGGCCAAGCTCAACGGCGTCCGCGTCGGCGAGGTGCTCGGCGTGCAAGAGGTGCAAGTTTCGGGCGACGATGGAGGCCAAACGACGACCCCTTGGGGCCAAGTGGCGCCGTCGCACAACAAACTGAACGAGCCGAGGATCACTTCCGACACGTTCGCCGAAATTCCCTTTCGCGTGAAGTTGATGGTGCGGTTCGGCATTGCGCCGCCGGAGGAAAAAACGGCGCAGAAGTGAGATCGGGTTGATTCGTAGCGGCGGTGCAAAGACGAGGCGTTTGTGAAGACATCGGCGATTGCCATTGGCTTGTTCATCTGTGCGTGCCGCCTGGGCGCCGTTGGAGCGGCGGCCGAGGATGAGGGCGTGACCGTCATTGGCAGCGGCGAAGCGCGAGCTAGGCCCAACGCGTTCGAATTCTTCACGCGAGTCAGCGGCTCGAGCGAGTTGGGCGGCGACGCTTTGGTCAAGTTTCGCGAGTTCAAGCGGCGCACTACGGCGGCCGTGGAAAAACTGAAGCTGCCTGACAGCGACGTCGCCGTCGGCGGTTTTTCGTTGACCTCGGCCGACGCTGCCAGGTACGGCCAAATTCAGGTGTTTCGCATCGGCGACGATGGCGAAGAGGAGACGCTCAAGCCGGGAATTATGTTTTCCAGTCTGGTTCGCGTTTGCGTCCGGGGCATCGACCGACTGCCGGAAGAGCAAGTTCCGGAGAAGATTTCCGAACTGTTCGATCGTCTGAAGGACGGCGGCGTGTCGATTCAACCGGTGCAGGCGAACACCGATACCGCCGAGTTCGAGGTGCAAGACGGCTTTGTCGCAGCACCGGTCGTCGTGTTCGTGCTCGAAGACGCGACCGAGCTGCGGCGGCTCGCCCGCCAACGGGCGTTTCAGGCGGCGCGCACCAGCGCCGAGGAGCTCGCCAAATTGGCGGGCGTCGAATTGGGGGCGGTGGTTTCGATCCAGGAAGTCAGCGGCGAGGGCGATCCGTGGATGGAAATCGTAGCGCCCGATGCATTCGAGCCCCCGCAGATCGCACGCCGAGGCAAGTTGCGGCTGACATCTGGCACGATGAGCGAAATTCCGGTCCGGGCCCGCTTGCGCGTTCGTTTCGGCCTCAAGGCGGAAAGCGTTGCTGGGGAAGAAAACGCTGCGGCGGAAAGAAATATTGTCGCGGAACAAGGAGCGTCGCAATGATGCATCGATCCGCCGCACATGCCAAGATTTCCGGCTGGAAAGCGGCGTTGTTGGCGGCTCTGCTGGCGATTGCCGCAGCTTCGCCCAGCAGCGCCGAAGAAGTGCTGCCTAAGCACATTACGCCGCAAACCTTGAAAGCGGTCAAAGCCGGGCTCGACTATCTGGCCCGCACGCAAGGCGCCGACGGCGGCTGGCACGACACGCAAGGGGGCGAAGCCTATCCGGTGGCCATGACCGCGCTGGCCGGCACGGCGCTGTTGGCGCACGGCGATTCGCCGACGCGCGGTCATTACGCGCCGCAAGTGCAAGGCGCCGTCGAGTATCTGCTGGCCTGCAAAACGCCCTCGGGCCTGATCACCGGCGCCGGACAGGAATCGGGCCGGCCGATGCACGGACACGGCTTCGCACTGATGTTCCTGGCCTCCGTCTACGGCACGGAGACGAACCCCGCGCGGCGGACGCAGGCCAAGGAGGTCATCGACGCCGCCGTGGCTTTGACCGCACGCGGACAAAGCCCCGCGGGCGGTTGGACTTACATCCCCGGCAGCGGCGATGAGGGGTCGGTGACGGTGACGCAAGTGCAGGCGTTGCGTGCCTCGCACAATGCCGGCTTCACCGTGCCCAAAGGGACGATCGAAGAGGCCGTCCGCTACATCGAGCGCTGCAGCACGCCCGAAGGCGGCATCGTCTATTCGCTTGGCTCGGGCGGCGGGCCGCGTTTGGCGATTTCGGCCGCCGCCGTGGCCACCTTATATAACGCCGGCGAGTACGACGCCCCGGTCGCCGAGCACTGCCTGAATTACGTTTGGCAGCAGTTCCGCGGCCAGAAGAATTTCAGCAAAGGGGGCGGGCACGACTACTACACGCACCTTTACGCCTCGCAGGCTTATTACATGGCCGGCGACAAGTATTGGGACGAGTATTTCCCTGAAGTTCGCGAACAGTTGCTTTCCATGCAAGACAAGGGCGACGGCTCGTGGAACGGCGATTACATCGGCAAGACCTACGGCACCGCCATCGCCCTGATTATCTTGCAACTGCCGTACAAGTATCTGCCGGTATATCAGCGTTAAAACTGCAGGGAACGCCCTCGTTAGAACTGTAGGGAACGCCCTCCGTGGCGTTCCGCGAAGCGCGTGAGATCCGGAGTTGATGGGCGGGGCACGGAACGCCACGGAGGGCGTTCCCTACAGACGAAAACTTCCTCTTCTTGAAAGAACAACCCGTGAGCGAAATAGAAAACGACCCCGATCTCGCCGGGCTGGCGAAACTCAAACAAGCGCACCAAAGCCTCCGCGAGCAAATCGCCCGGATCGTGGTCGGCCAGGACGAAGTGCTCGACCAGTTGATGATCAGCATCTTCGCTCGCGGCCACTGCATGCTCGAAGGCGTGCCGGGGCTGGCCAAGACGCTGATGGTCAGCACGCTGGCCGATTGCCTGTCGCTGGCCTTCAACCGCATCCAGTTCACGCCCGACCTGATGCCCTCGGACATTACCGGCACCGAAGTGTTGCAAGAAGACCGCTCGACGGGGGCCCGGCAACTGCGCTACGTTCACGGCCCCGTCTTCGCCAACGTCGTGCTGGCCGACGAAATCAATCGCACTCCGCCCAAGACGCAGGCGGCGCTGCTGGAAGCCATGCAAGAGCGGCAGGTCTCGGCGGGCGGTCAGCGATATCCCCTGCCCGATCCGTTCTTCGTGCTCGCCACGCAAAACCCGATCGAGCAGGAAGGCACCTACCCGCTGCCCGAGGCGCAGCTCGACCGCTTCTTGTTCAAGGTCTACGTCGGCTACCCCAGCCGCGACGAAGAACGGCAGATTTATCGGCTGACGACCGGCATGCAAACGCAGCAGGTCTCGAAAGTGCTCTCCGGCGAGGAGATTCCCGCCTTGCAAGCGCTCGTGCGGCGCGTGCCGGTCTCGGACCATTGCCTCGATTTCGCGATGGCGCTCGTCCGTGCCACGCGCGTCGGCCAGGACGAAGTCGAAGGTCCGGGCTACGTGACGAAGTGGATCGCCTGGGGCGCGGGGCCTCGCGCCGGGCAGGCTTTGATTCTGGCCGCCAAGGCTCGCGCGGCGCTCGACGGCCGCACCAGCGTGACGATCGAAGACATCCGCGCCATGGCGCTGCCGGTGCTGCGGCACCGCCTGGTGACGACTTACGCCGCCCAGGCCGAAGGGCAGACCCCCGACACGATCATCAACCGTTTGCTCGAAGACGTTCCCGAACGAGCAGGAGCCGCCCGCGCCGATGGCCAAGTCGCCCACGTATTCCAATCCTGAAGTGCTGGCCAAGGTCGCAGGGCTCGCGCTTAGAGCCCGGCGGGTGGTCGAAGGCACGATCTCCGGCTTGCACCGCAGTCCGTTCCACGGCTTCGCGGTCGAGTTCGCCGAATACCGCGAGTATTCGCCCGGCGACGATTTGCGGCGGCTCGACTGGCGCGTGTTCGGCCGCACCGACCGCTATTACGTCAAGCAGTTCGAGGAAGAGAGCAACCTCCGCTGCACCATTGCGGTCGACGCCAGCGCGTCGATGCGCTACGGCTCGGGGCCGATGACCAAGTTCGACTACGCCGCGACGGTCGCCGTCTCGCTGGCGACGCTGTTGATCGGCCAGCAAGACCCGGTCGGCCTGGCCTTGTTCGACAGCCAGGAGCGCAAAGTTCTGCCGCCCGCCGCCACGCAGGCGCAACTCGTGCGGATCGTCGGCGAACTTGAAAGCGCCCAGCCCGATCGCACCACGCAGCTCGGCCCCGTGCTGCAAACGCTGGCCGAACAGGTCCGCAAACGCGGGCTGATCGTCATCATCTCCGACCTGCTCACCGACCTGGAGCCGTTTTACGACGGGCTATCACGATTGCAGTATCGCGGGCACGAGATCATGGTGCTGCACGTGCTCGACGGCGACGAACTGGAATTGCCCTTCAACGACCTGGTGCTGTTCCACGACATCGAAGGCGACGAAGAGGTCTTCGCCGAACCGTGGGCCTTCCGCAACGCCTATCGCGAAGCGATGCAAAAATTCCTCGACGAAGTGCAGAGCGTCTGCGGCAGTCGCGGCATCGATTATCTGCTGATGCGGACCGACGAAGACCTGGCGACCGCACTGAGCCATTACCTGCACGCCCGCGACCGGATGCAGCCGCTTGGTCAGCACAAGCAGGGAGGGAAGCACTAAGCCTATGAGTCGCTCCGACCGCTCGGTTTACGGGTTCCTCTTCTCTGTGCCTGTCAAAGGTCCGGAACGACCATGTGGCTGCGCGCGGCGCATGAACGACGGGCAGAAGAGTCGGCGCCTCCATCAATGCCCACCGTGCGTGAGTCGCGAGCAGCTTTTACGTAGCCCAGGCATTTATGCCTGGGAATTCATCAGACGCGCACCCCTCGCCCGAATGGCGCCTCTGGGCCGCCGTTGGCGGCCCAGAGGCGCCCTTCGGGCGAGGGGATTTC
>DATKRK010000320.1:0-7506 GCA_035532215.1 Pirellulales bacterium
ATTGTGTAGAATACAGTCGGCCGCCCGAGATTGCCCTACTGCCTCTTCATTTCCGAATTGATAGGTGAGGGTGGCTGGCGGCAGAGCGAAGCGATGCCCCAGCGAACTGGGGCTTCGCCTAGGCTCAGCCGCCAGCCACCCCGCTAGTTCGACTTCGGCGGTGAAACGCCGGCCGCTTGCAACGATCACTAGCGGCCATAGGCGGCGCTATTGGCCCAGGCGGCGGCCAGCGCGGCGGGGTCGCCGCCAAAATGCTTTCGGAAGGCGGCTTCGAACTCGGCGCCCTTGTGCAATTCGTCGAGCAGGGCCTTGAACTTGGGCATCTTCGTCATTAGCGACTTCATGAAATCGTAGCTCATCGCGGCGCTTTCGCCCGACAGCACGTCGCCCGCCTTGAGGAATTCGTCGGCAGTGCGGCCGGCGGCCACGGCTTCCTTCGCCTGCTCGTGCCAAAGCTTGCCCAGCGGGTCTTTCGGCTCCGCCCGAGCGGCGATCACGCGGGCCGCGCCCAGCGAAAACCAGCGGGGCATTTTGCCCTGATTCTCCAGATAAGCGCCGGCGAAATCGAGCGCGAGCAACAGCGGCAGCGACTGGTCGTCGTCGACCGAAGCCACCAGGCAGCCGTAGCAATCGATGATGTTGTATCGCCAGTGAGCGCGCCAATCGGCCGGCAGTTCGCGGCGCTCGACCATCGTGCCGAACTCGGTGTAATCGAAGTGCTTGGCCAAGGCGAACAACGTGACTTTGCCCTTGACGAACGGCTGCCCGGCGCGGACTTGCAAGAGCTTCGCCACTTTGCCTTGCTGGGTCTTGGCCAATTCGGCCAGTTCCGTCATCCGCACGGTGGAAAGATTGCCGAGCAGGATGAACTGCTCCGCTTCGAGCTTGACCGGCGCCACGTCGGGATTGGCCAGCCGCCAGGTTTTTTCGGCCAAGTCGGAACGCATGGCGGCCAACTCTTCGTGCGTCATCTTCGAGGCGACCATCGTCCGCACGGCGACATCGATCGACTCGTTGAGGTCGGCCCAGTCGTATTTGGCGCCATCGGCGATCCATTGCTCGAATTTCTTGATGACCTCTTCCGCCAACGGATCTCTTCTGAGCGGCATCCGGTCGCCGGCCGTGCCGCGCAGCTTCTTGATGAGCAGGCTGTCGGCGGCCTTGCCCGGCACGATCGCCGCGCCGCTGTCGCCGCCTCGCAACAGCCCGCTGAACGTGCTCAAGTTAAGCCGGCCCGCCGGCTGCATGCCTGAATGGCACTCGACGCAATTGCCGACCACGATCGCTCCCAGATCGCGAATGAACTGCACGGACTCGTTGCCCGACGCCCTCACGGCCTGCAAGCTGGGCGTCTCGCCGGGGTTCGCCGGGCGGGGGGCCGCCAAAGGCGCCGATTCGCTCGGACCGTCGAACTTGGCGCCGGCGTTGATCCAGGCGGCGATCAGCGTCAGTTCGGCCGGCGACAGCGGAACGCCTCCGCGCGGCATATCGCCGCTCTGCAACACGTCCATCAAGCGGCTGCCTTCCGCCTTGCCGGGCTGAAACACCGTTCCGCCTTCCGAGCCTTTCTTGAGATCGGCGAACGTCGCCATGCTGAAGCCGCCCTTGGCCATTTGGATGTGGCAGTTTGCACAGCGGGCGTTGAAGATCGGAAAGACCTGCTTGGTGAAGCTGATCTCATTTGCCGTCGGCTTGGCGGGAGCAGGCTTTTTGGGCTTGGCTCGGGGCGCGGGTTTGGGCTTGTTGGCGGCCGACTTGCGTTTCAACAGCAGCTCGCCCGCCGCGACCTTCTTTTCCAGCACTGCCAGCCTGGGGTCGTGCTTGGCGTCTCCTTGGGATAGGTCCGACAGCAGCGTTTGGGCGGCCCCCAGTCGCTCGGAGGATTCTTCGATTTCCCCCGCTTTGAGCAGCGCCGGCAATTCCTTGAGCGATTGCACGGCTGCGGCGATTTGCTGCTTTTGCGCCTCGGTCGCGGCCGCGAAAAGCTCGGCGGCGCCGAAAGCGGTCGTCAGTAACGCCAGTCCCGCACATGCATGAACCAAACGCCGGATGCGCATGCCGTTTGCCTCTCTCGATAGTTTTCGGGCGTCCGCTATTTCCGCTCTAGCGGACCGAACGGCTCGAATTGCGTCGGGCGGAGTCGCTGTGCGCAACAAGCCGGGGGCTATTATAAGGCAATGGCAGGATCTGCGTCCAACTTATTCCGCTAGCGGCGAGAGTGGCGCCGACGAACTTGCTTGGGATCGCGGCAGCGTCCGGGGGTCGCCTGGTAGCCATATCGTACGGCGAACCATTCGGCGAATCGCTCGCGGTCGACCTGCCGCGAATTGCGGTCGTCGAGCAGGTGACCGAGTTCGTGAATCAGAATATTGTTGAGGTAAAAGTCCTTGATGGCCTCTTCCGTCCAAACCAGCGACCAGGTGTCGCGATTCTCTTGGATCCAGCGGCCGCCGTACATCCGGGCCTCGTTCACCTGATTGGGCTTGGGCGGCTGGTTATAACTCTCGACCAGCGAGTCTTCGATCGGGTAAAGATAAATCGCCGAGCCCCATTGCATGCCATAACAGGGAAAGCTTTGCTTCTTGCGCGTCATGCGACTGAACTGGATGACTTCCAGGGGCCGCACGAATTCGTCCGGCAATCCAGCCAACCGCTGACGCACCTCCGCGGGCGTAACGACGTGTCGATATCCGGCGCCAGGCGGCTGCACCCAAACGCGATACCCCGAGCCGTCCTCTCGCGGCTCGTGCCAATCTTCCGGCGGCACGAATGGCAATCGCTCGTTCATTTGTCCGCCGCGGGCGCGCTTGCTCAACGGCGCCGCCCAGGCCGATCGGGCGACGGCGACTCGATTCGTCAGTCTGGGAATTCGTCCTCCTGCATTCAATGGACGCTTGCGGCTCATCGCGGACGACCTCGTTAATTGCAAAGCTCAACGTTGTTTTGTTAATGGGTGCTGATCGCCAATCCTCGTGCAGGCGACATTGAGCGGCCGCCTCTTCCTCGCTTTTCCACCCGAAGCCGGGCGAAGACCTCGCTTGGCTGGCAAACTACTGGAGACTTCCAGTAATCCCATCCTAGGTAGAGCCGGCGATGGAAAACAAGTGAACACCGTAAATTGCTTGTTATAAACAACTTACGTCAATCGAATCGCCGCAGAGATGTCCCGCGAGCGGCGAAAGAACGATAGTCGGCGAACCTGGGCAGATTGGCCCGAGGCTTCCGCTTGGCGCAAGTTTAAGGCCCGTCGGCGGCTTTTTATGTGTGAGCGATGACCAGCACAATCAGCGCGATGCCGACGATGATCGCGAGTGTGGTCAAGCCGATCACGAGCAAGCCCGGCCATGACGACCCGCGGCCGATGCCGGAGTCGATGCCCGAGCCCGATTTACGAGCGAGTCGCGCGCTAGCGAGATTGAGTTGACTGTCTTCGACCTTGATGGTGAACGCTTCCAACTCGTCGAGCGGCTTGGCGACCGGAAGCTTCTTGGCCTTCTTCGAACCGCCTTGGGAGCCGCCTACTTTAGAACTGCCGCCGGCGCCGCGTTTCAGTTGCGGATCGCTGTCGAGCACCTGATCTTTGCCGGGGCCCTTGATCGTGGGCCGTTCGAGATTGGAAGCCGTATCGACCAGCGAAGTCGGCTGGCCGCCCAAAGCAGGGCGCTTCGCTTGCGCCGCGGCGGTCGCATGGTTCGCAGCCAGATCGGGCCGCGGGCTTTTGCGCTGCGCGGCGGCGAGGCTGGCGGCGCGGGGGTAGTTTTCGCGGGCCAGCAGCCATGCGGTCAGCGCTTGGCTGACTTCAGTCGCCGTTTGATAGCGTTTCTCGGCCGATTTGGCCATCATTTTGCTGCAAATCGCCAACAGTTCGGCCGGCGCGTCGGGCCGATCTTTGAGAATGCTGGCCGGCTCCTCGGTCTGATGCTTCATCAACCGTTGCGGCAGCGTCCCGTCGGGAAAGGGCGGATGAGCCGTGAGAATGTAGTAGAGCGTACATCCCAGGCTGTAGAGGTCGGCCCGCGAATCGACGCTGTGGCTGTTGAGCGCCTGCTCGGGCGCCAGATAGTCGGCCGTGCCGAGGACGTTTTCGTCGTGGGCGATCGTGAGCGAGGCCTGCGAGTCGTCGGCGAAGCGGGCCAGCCCCAGATCGAGCACTTTGACCGTGCCTTGGGCGTCGACGAGCAAATTCGCCGGCTTGACGTCGCGGTGGATCAGGCCCATTCGATGGGCATGCGCCAGCCCCTCGGCCGCCTGGCGGATATAGTCGGCCGCGGCTTCGTAGCCTAGCACCCCCTGCCGTTTGACCATTTGCTGGAGGTCGAGCCCCTGCACGTACTCCATGACCAAATAATGCGTGTCGCCCTCGTTGTCGACGTCGTAGGCGTGAACGATGTTCGGATGATCGAGCGCTGCGACCGCCCGCGCCTCGCGGTAGAACCGCGCCAGATAGGACGAATCGTTCACGCGGTGCTTGGGCAGCACCTTGATCGCCACCCGCCGCTGCATGTTGATGTGCTCGGCCAGGTAGACCGCGCTCATGCCGCCGGTGCCCAAGTGGTCGAGCAGCTTGTATTTGCCCAGGAAAAAGCCTTTGCTGCGGCCTTCGAGCAGCTTGTTGCACTGCCAGCGGGTGAGCAGCCCGGCGTCGAGCAGGGCCCGCGAGACTTGCTGGGGATCGTCGCAGGCTTCTTTGCCGTGGCGTTGTTCGAGTTCGGCAAGCGCCCGCGAAAGTTGGTCTTTGTCGACCAACTCGCTACGTCTCACCAGGTCGATCAACGTATCGACTTTAAGCTTGCTCATGACAACGCTACGGGCCGGCGCCGGCGCCGGCCTGCGGCCGAACGGCGACGACGTCCATGTATTGAACTAATCCGAGCGGCCAGGGGCCTTGTTTGGGCCAAACGACGCCCGACGCGGGAACCCGCGGGTCTAAGATCGGCGTACGAAACCGGGCCCCATAACCATCGAATGGCCACGCTTTATCCTCTCGAACCTAGCATAGGTGCTGCGAAGATACCAGCCGGGGATCGTTTTCGTAAAGTGTTTCCGCTAGAATTCTATGTAGATTCGCAGCGCGGAACCAGCCGAGAGGCGCCCTGACCCATCCGACGCGCTCGCTCGCGCGCCGTCGGGGCGGCGAACACCGCAGTTGCGTTTACTCCGTGGCGCTTGCTTGTCGAGGATTTGCGAAACGCTGGAATCATGGTCATGAATGCTCCAGCCGTTATTCTCTACACCCGCGTCGGCTGCCATCTTTGCGACGACGCCAAGGCCCTCTTGATCCGGCACGGACTCTCGCCCGCCGAGATCGACGTCGACCAAGATGCGGCGCTGCGGGCACGATACGACCAGTGCGTCCCGGTCGTGGTCATCGACGGCGTCGAACGGTTCCGCGGGCAGGTCAACGAAGTTTTACTGCGGCGCCTTGTCGAGCATCGAGAAGCTTGATGCGGCAATTGGGCATGTTCGCCAAGTTCTGGGCGCCGGGCAAGGTTAAAACGCGGCTCGCCGCGGCGATCGGCGCCGAGCAAGCCGCCGAGTTGCACGCGGTCTTCGTCCGCACGTTGCTGGCTCGCTTTGCGAAAACAGCCGAGCGTCGCGTCTTAGCCTTTTCCCCGCCGGAAAGGCGGGCCGAATTCGAGGCGCTCGCGGCGGGTTCCTGGCTGCTCGAACCGCAGACTTCGGGCGATCTGGGCCAGCGGATGCGGTGTTATTTCGACAGCGCTTTCGCCGCCGGCGCCGAGCGCGTCGTATTGATCGGCTCCGACGCCCCAACCCTACCCGCCAGCTATATCGAAGCCGCCTTCGAGCGTCTTGCCGATTGCCCGGTGGTGCTCGGGCCGGCGGACGACGGGGGATACTACCTGATTGGCGCCTCGCACCAGTCGCCGCCGATCTTCGATACGATCGCCTGGAGCCAGCCCACCGTGTATGCGGAAACGGTCTCTGTGCTGAAGTCGGCGGAACTGGATTATTACGCGCTGGCCGGCTGGTATGACGTCGACGTGCTCGACGATCTTAAGCGCCTGAACGCCGAATTGAGCGACAGCCACGATGATTCGGCGCCGCTGGACGAACTGGCCCGCGAGGTGAGGCGCGCGCTCGGCGCCCCGTAGATGCGGCATCCCTGCCGCATTTCGTAAGTGGATGCGGCATCCCTGCCGCAATTAATAAAGCGGCAGGGATGCCGCTTCTACGTAGCCGTACGTGCGCCTCGACGATCTGCCGGGCGACTTGCATAATGGCGGGCAGGCGGGGTGAATGGCGAACGTTGCGGAAGCGGGAAGTTCATGACAGACGCATTGATCGTCGGCGGCGGCGTGATCGGGCTCTCGCTGGCCTACGAACTGGCTGGCGAGGGCTGTAAAGTCCGGCTCCTCGATCGCGGCGCCCCAGGGCGCGAAGCGTCGTGGGCCGGCGCGGGCATCCTGCCCCCGGCGAGCGCCGAACCGGAAATCGATCCCTATGAACAACTGCTGCAGCTCAGCAACGAGTTGCACCGCGCCTGGTCGGCTCGTTTGCGAGAGGAAACGGGCGTCGATAACGGCTATCGCCGTTGCGGAGGTATCTATCTGGCCCGCGACGCTGCGACGAAAACCCAACTCGATCGGGCGGCGGAAGCGTGGCGGCAGCAAGGCGTGGCGGTCGAGACGCTCTCACCGGACGAGCTGGCCTCGCGCGAACCGTCGCTGGCCGGCGGCGCCGTCTCGCCGGCCTTGCGAGCGGCCTACTTTTTGCCCGACGAAACCCAACTGCGCAATCCGCGACATCTGAAAGCGCTGCTGGCCGGCTGCGCGCTGCGCGGCGTGGAAATCAGCGCCGGCATCGCCGTCGAAGACTTTCTCGTGCGCGGCGAACGCATCGAGCGCGTGCTCACGAGCAGCGGCCCGCTCGAGGCCGAGCAGGTTTGCCTGACGAGCGGGCCGTGGACCAAGACGCTGCTGTCGCGACTGGGAGTTCGAACGGCTCTGAAACCGATTCGCGGCCAGATTGCCCTGCTCAGCGCCGCCCGTCCGCTGTTGCGGTCGATCGTCAACGAGGGGCCCCGTTATCTTGTGCCCCGTCCGGACGGCCGGATTCTGGTCGGTTCGACCGAAGAAGACGCCGGTTTCGAAAAGCTGACGACGGCCGGCGGCATCGGCGGGTTGCTCGAATTCGCCTTGTCGCTCGCGCCCGGCTTGAAGGCGGCGCAACTCGAACAGTGCTGGGCCGGACTGCGGCCGAACACGCTCGACGGCCGCCCCTACCTGGGCCAGATTCCCGGCCTGGCGAACGCCTATGTCGCCGCCGGGCATTTCCGCAGCGGTTTGCAATTATCGCCCGGCACGGCCGCCGTGATGAGCCGGCTGATGCGCGGGCTTGATCCCCAGTTCGATCTGACACCGTTTCGCGTCGATCGCGGTTGACGGGCGAAGCTTATACCGCACGCGGGCGCCAACGAGTCGCTTGGGCGGCGTGTGTGGCGGCCTTCCAGGCCGTCAATCGTCGACGGCCTGGAAGGCCGCCCCA